>CAZAWC010000089.1:0-9909 GCA_964488595.1 uncultured Staphylococcus sp.
CGTAGGCCTCGACGATGCGCTGCACCAGCGAGTGGCGCACGATGTCCTTCTTGCCAAACTCCACACGCCCTATCCCCGGCACGTCGCGGAGCACCCTGAGCGCCTGCAGCAGGCCCGACTGCACGCTGCGCGGCAGGTCTATCTGTGTGGCGTCGCCCGTGATGATCATCTTGGCGTTCATGCCCAGACGGGTCAGGAACATCTTGATCTGATGCACGGTGGTGTTCTGCGCCTCGTCGAGCACGATGACGGCGTCGTTGAGCGTGCGGCCGCGCATGAAGGCGAGCGGAGCTATCTGTATGACGTTGGTCTCCATATACTCCTTGAGCTTCACGGCCGGAATCATATCCTCGAGAGCGTCGTAGAGAGGCTGCAGATAGGGGTCGATCTTGTCCTTCATGTCGCCGGGGAGGAATCCCAGCTTCTCGCCCGCCTCCACGGCGGGGCGCGAGAGGATTATCTTGCGCACCTCGCGGTTTTTGAGCGCCTTGACGGCCAGCGCTATGGCTATATAGGTCTTGCCCGTACCGGCGGGGCCGAGGGCAAACGTCAGGTCGTTCTCCCTGAACTCCTTCACCAGCCGGGCCTGATTGGCATTGCGGGGCGAGATGGGCTTGCCGTTGATGCCGTAGATGATCACATCGTCGTGATGAGGCTCGGCGGGAGCCTTCCCCTTGACGATGTCGAGGATCACATCCTCGCTGAGCTTGTTGAAGCGCGAGCAATACTCCTCGAGCTCCTTTATCTTGTGCTCGAACTCGGCCGTCTCCTCCTCGTCGCCGATCACCTTGATCACCGACCCCCTCGCCGCCATCCTCAGCTTGGGGAAGAGGTTGCGGATGAGGTGCATATTGCTGTTGTTGACGCCATAGAAGCTCACAGGGTCAACCTTATCTATAATGACGATACGTTCTATCATGTCTATTCAACCTCAGGGGTGTGCGTTTTGTTTAGGGGTAGGGTGTAGATTATCGACACGTTGCCGGTGACGGCTCCCTTGCGGGTGCCGTAGCCCGGGATATACATCGGCTCGCCGTGGGGCGAGCGGGTGTCGTGGAGGATGGTGTGGTAGACGATGTTCCATCCGGCCGAGATACAGCTCCACAGCTTCACCCTCAGCCCGAACGACACCTCGAGATAGCCCGTGGTGTGGCTCATGTTGTCGAGCGCATAGTGGGTGGGTGTGCCCCAGTATCCCTCGTCGACGGTGACGTCGGTCACGCTCCATCTGAAGGGGCTGAGGCCATAGCGTAGCCCCGCCAGCAGCTTGTAGTCGGGGTTGGAGTTGTAGAGGAAGTTGTATGCCGCTCCGATCTTGAAGTAGGGTGAGAGCGGGGTGCGGAATGTGTAGTTGTTGTTGACCGGGGTCATGTCGCAGTTGCCCACGCCCACCGTGACGGAGGGGAAATAGCGGTTGTGCATGTTGAGCTCGGCCCATATGTCGCCGAGGCCATATTTCTGCCCGAAGGCGCGCATCAGGGGGTCCCAGAGGTTGACGCCCGCCGATGCCTCGAATATCAGCGGATACTCCATGGGGGGCGGCCCCTTGAGCAGGGTCGAGTCGGTATACTCGCGCCCGGTCACGGTGTCGACCGTCACCGAGTTGCCCTGCGCGTCGACGGTGGTGACCAGCCGCGAGGGGTCGACGGTCTTCTCCTGCCGGGCGGGCTGTGTGGTGGTCGACGGATTGACGGGCGTGATGCGCCTCTGGGCGGCGGCCGGCAGCATGGTGGCCAGCATCAGCAGCAGGGCCATGGCCGCGGCGCGTGCGGTGGCGCGGATGTCGTGTCCGATAGGCTTCATTGTCGTCATTGGGGGTCAGTGTCGGGCTCGGCCGTGCGGAAGAATATGCTGATCGTCTCGCGCTCGACGTTGGTCACCGTCGAGTCCGAGATGCCCACCGAGTCGATGAGGTGGCAGGTGTGGGTGAGCGAGGTGATGCGGTAGTGATACATCGCGCCGCAGTCCTCCGAGGCAAAGTAGGGCGTGGCCCGGTATTCGAAGCGCAGCGTGTCGCACAGCTCGGGATAGTCGAGGGCCTTGCGGCGGTAGGCTATCACAAACTCCGTGACGGTCTGCGCGGCCCTCAGCGGCAGATAGACCTGCTGGGCCTGTGTCGAGGGGGCGAGCAGCAGCGAGTCGCCCGGGGCGTCGACCCCGCCGATGGCCAGCGAGTCGAGGCTGATGGGGGCGAAGGTCGACATGGAGTAGAACCCCGCCAGCGGGATGGAATTGTGATTGTCGGTACACCCCACCGAGTTGCACCCGGCCAGCAGCATGGCGGCGAGGGCGGCGGGGGCTATGAGCAGCAGGCGCATCATGGTCAGGACAGGGGTGAGTCGAGGGTCTCTTTTATCTCATAATGGTTGCGTCCGGGCGAGGTGCGCACGATCAGCTCGCCGAGAAAGCCGGTGAGAAACAGCATCGTGCCCATCAGCATCATGGTGAGCGAGAGATAGAAGTAGGGCGAGTCGGTCACCAGTATGTAGGGCTGGCCGGCATACATGGCATAGAGCTTGCCGAATCCCACCACCATCACTGCGATCAGGCCGATGATGAACATCAGCGAGCCCAGCAGCCCGAAGAAGTGCATCGGCTTGGCTCCGAACTTGCCGGTAAACCACAGGGTGGCCAGATCCAGATAGCCGTTGACAAAGCGGTCGAGCCCGAACTTGGTCACGCCATACTTGCGCGCCTGATGCTGCACCACCTTCTCGCCGATGCGGTCGAAGCCGGCTATCTTGGCCAGAAACGGCACATAGCGGTGCATGTCGCCATACACCTCGATGTGCTTCACCACATCGCTGCGATAGGCCTTGAGGCCGCAGTTGAAGTCGTGGAGATTCCTGATGCCGCTCACCCTGCGGGCGGTGGCGTTGAAGAGCTTGGTGGGGATGGTCTTCGACAGGGGGTCATAGCGCTTCTTCTTCCACCCCGACACGAGGTCGAGGCCATCCTCGGTGATCATCCTGTAGAGTTCGGGTATCTCGTCGGGCGAGTCCTGAAGGTCGGCATCCATGGTTATCACCACGTCGCCGCGGGTCAGGGAGAATCCGGTGTTGAGCGCGGGCGACTTGCCATAGTTGCGGCGGAAGCTCACGCCGCGGATGGCCTTGTTGGCGCGTGCCAGATCCTTGATCACCTGCCACGAGCCGTCGGTCGAGCCATCGTCGACGAAGATCACCTCATAGGTGAAACCATTCTTGCTCATCACGCGCTCTATCCAAGCCGCGAGCTCGGGGAGCGACTCGGCCTCGTTATAGAGCGGCACCACAACAGATATTTGCATCGGTCAGTGAGATTTTGGGTTGAGTAGTGGGGAGATAGGCGTTGAGGTGAGAGAGGGATAGGGGGGAGAGTGCGCGGGCGCGGACGACGGTCACGACGCCCTGAGCTGGCGGTCGCGCCGCAGCGTGAGCACGGCGCTGAGCACCAGTGTGAGCCCCGAGCCGGTCACCACGGAGAGCATTATCATCTCCGTGACCAGCGAGATGGGGGTGGGCACGAAGCGGGCCTCGAGCATCCGGGCGGCCACCGAGGCGGCCTCGTCCACCATCGTGCCGGGCATCGTGCCCTCCATGGCGGCCAGCTCCCTGAGCTGACCGGCTATATAGTCGGGGTCGATCCACGTCAGATAGACCGTGAGGGCGGTGCCCGCTATGAGCATGCCGCACAGGAACAGCATCACCCCATACATCCACAGCGTGGCAAACGACGAGGCCGGCCCCAGCGAGCGGCGGTAGCGGCGCATCAGCACCCATGCCGTCAGCGGCACACCCACCATCATCGCCGCCGAGACCATGGACAGCATCGGCAGCACCGGCGCGAATATCGAAGCGAAAAACATCACCGTGAAGTAGGCACCCATGCGCAGGCCGTCTTCGGCCCCGCGCCTGTAAGGAGACTGTATCATTGTGTCAGATTTATGGCGTTATCATCGTCAGGAGCGTCTCTCGGTCCCGCGTGCGGGGGCCGGCTCCCTTCCAAACAGCAAAGTTAGTGAAAATTTGGCAGTTCTTCAAGAAAATACTAATTTTGTGGTGATGAAAGTCCCGTTTGCGATACGTGCGCTCATTCTCGGCGTGTTCATGGCGCTGAGTGCCTGCTCCATCAAATTCACCCTCAACGGTGCCGCGATAGACTATACCGTCTACCGCACCATCTACGTATCGTCGTTTCCCATCCGGGCGGCGCTGGTGTATCCCCCTCTGGAGCAGACCTTCGAGAACGAGCTGCTCGACTATATATCCTCCAACACCCGCCTCTCCATCGTCGACACAGGCAGTTCGGACCTCCAGCTCGAGGGTGAGATAACAGGCTACAGCCTCTCGCCGCAGGCCGTCACCGAGGATGCCTATGCCTCGAAGACGCGCCTCACCATTCAGGTGCGCGTGCGATATACCGACAACCGTCAGGAGGGTAACGACATCGACCAGACCTTCAGCGCCTATCGCGACTTCGACTCGTCCGAGATGCTCACCGACGTGCAGGACCAGCTCTGCAGCGAGATCTCGGAGGAGCTGGTCGAACTGATATTCAACGCCACCCTCGGCAACTGGTAACCCCCCTCTCTCCACCGCCCCATGGATTCATCGCTCTCACGCATCATCACAGCCCTCCTCACCGACGGGGCCCCCATCCCCCGGGCCGACCTTGACGCCGTGGCCGGGGAGTGTCCCTTCTTCACCCTCCCCGCCCTCGAGGCGCTGCGCCGCGGAGGCGACGAGCTCGACGACGACACCCGCTGCCGGCTCACGTCGATGGTGGCCCTCAACGCCCCGGATGCCCGCTCGCTCTTCATGCTTCTGTCGCCCCACACGGAGGCCCTGCGCTCCTTCTATCCCCCCGAGCACACCACCGTGACCACCGACGACGCCATCACCAAATTTCTCGACACCTACGGCAGTTCAGACCCCGCGCAGGAGGCCCTGCTGGAGCGCCTCATATTCAACCCCGTGCCACCCGACTACATGGCCATGCTCGAGCAGGAGGAGGCCGGTCGCCCCGAGCCCGTCGCCCCCCTGCGCGAACCCGAGCCGGCCGACAACGGCGAGCGCCCACTGCCCCCCTCACCCTCCGACTCATCCCTCTCCGAGAGTCTGGCCAAAATCTATATCAGGCAGCACCGTTATGACAAGGCTTTTGAAATTATTCACAATCTAAGTTTGAATAATCCAAAAAAAAGTGCTTACTTTGCAGACCAATTGCGCTTTCTTGCAAAACTGATGCTCGTCACCGGGCAGCAACCCAAGGAATAATCAATCATCTAAACATAAATTCATGTACGTCGTACTCATAATCCTCACCCTCATCTGTGCCGTTCTCCTCATCTGCGTGGTGCTCGTCCAGAAGTCCAAGGGGGGTGGTCTCTCATCGTCATTCGCAGGCTCCAACCAGATCATGGGCGTGCGCCGCACCAACAGCTTCATCGAGAAGCTCACATGGTCGCTCGCCGGCATCATCTGTGTGCTCGCCATCCTCTCCACATTCTGCATGCCCAAGGCCATCAATGCCGGCTCGCGCGTCAAGGCTACCGTCCCCGCCGAGCAGACCGTGCCGGGCGACTTCAACACCCCCGCTGCCGCTGCCCCCTCCGAGGCCGCTCCTGCAGCAGCACCCGCCGAGACTCCCGCTCAGGCCGAGTAAGGCATCTCTCACCCCGCCACATATCTCCAAGACATATGAAAAGCCTGCCCCGACCGTGCGGTCGGCGCGGGCTTTTGGGGGATATATGATTTACACCCTTTTCAGCTCAACTCCCACCCCGCTACCATCGTGAAAGAACTCTGGCAGTTGTTGGCGAGATTCGTCCCGCCCTACCGCAAATATCTCGCGCTCAATATCATATCCAACTTTCTGGCTGCGATACTGACCCTCTTCTCGTTTGCCCTCATCATCCCCATCCTCGAGATGCTCTTCAAGGTGCGCGAGGGCACGTATGAGTATATGCCGCTGGGGAGCGCCTCGCTCAAGGACGTGTGCATCAACAACTTCTACTGGTACACCCAGCAGTGCATCGTCGACTGGGGCCCCATCCGCACGCTGGCCCTGCTCGCCGCCCTGCTCATAGTGATGTCGGCCCTCAAGAACGGCGTGACCTATCTCAGCTCCTACTTCATCATCCCCATGCGCGCCGGCATCGTGCGCGACATCCGCAACTATGTCTATGACAAGATAGTGCGTCTGCCCATCTCCTACTTCACCAACGAGCGCAAGGGCGACGTCATGGCCCGCATGACGGGCGACGTGGCCGAGATCGAAAACTCCATCATGGCCTCGCTCGACATGCTCTTCAAGAATCCCGTCATGATAATAGTGTGTCTCGGCACCATGGTGGCCATCTCGTGGCGCCTCACCCTGTTCGTGTTCCTGCTGCTCCCGCTCGCAGGCACGGTGATGGGGCGTGTGGGCCACAAGCTCAAGCGCAAGTCCCTGACGGGGCAGCAGCAGTGGGGCACACTCATGAGCGTCATCGAGGAGACCCTGAGCGGCCTGCGCATCATCAAGGCCTTCAATGCCGAGCCCAAGGTGGAGACACGCTTTCACGACGTCAACCAGCGGTTTTTCCGCACCACGCGCTCCGTGCAGCGGCGTCAGTCGCTGGCCCACCCCATGAGCGAGTTTCTCGGCACGGTGACCATAGCTCTGCTCCTCACCTTCGGCGGCATGCTCATCCTCTCGGGCACCTCGAGCATGAATGCAGCCTCGTTCATCTACTATCTTGTCATCTTCTACTCCATCATCACCCCCGTCAAGGACCTCTCTAAGGCTCTCTATGCCATCCAGAAGGGACTGGCGTCGATGGAGAGGGTCGACGCCATCCTCTCGGCTCAGAATCCCATCAAGGACCCCGACCATCCCGTCGACCTCCCGGCCCTCAAGGGGATGAACGCCACCATAGAGTATCGTGGCGTGACGTTCGGCTACGACTCGGAGCGCGACGTGCTCAAGGATATTGACCTCACCATCCCGCAGGGCTCCACGGTGGCCCTCGTGGGGCAGAGCGGATCGGGCAAGTCGACGCTGGCCGACCTCTTGCCACGATTCTATGACGTGGACCGCGGCAGCATCACCATCGACGGCGTGGACGTGCGCCAGATGCGTGTCCACGACCTGCGCTCGGTCATGGGCAATGTCAATCAGGAGGCGATCCTGTTCAACGACACGATATTCAACAATATAGCCTTTGGCGTGGAGTCGGCCACGATGGAGCAGGTCGAGGAGGCCGCCCGCATAGCCAACGCCCACGAGTTTATCATCGGCACGGAGGATGGCTATGACACCGTCATAGGCGACCGCGGATGCCGCCTGTCAGGGGGTCAGAGGCAGCGCCTCTCCATAGCGCGCGCCATCCTCAAGAATCCCCCCGTGCTCATCCTCGACGAGGCCACCTCGGCCCTCGACTCCGAGAGCGAGAAGCTGGTGCAGGAGGCCCTCGACCACCTGATGCGCGACCGCACCACGCTGGTCATAGCCCACCGCCTCTCCACCATCCGCAATGCCGACATGATCTGTGTGCTCCACGAGGGGCGCATCGTGGAGCGCGGCACCCACGACGAGCTGCTGGCCCTCGACGGATACTACACCCGCCTGGTGGAGATGCAGTCGATGAGCTGACCCACCCCCCTACGCTCCTCAGAACTCGGCAAACGCCAGCGGCAGTGTGGAGCGCACGGAGGGGAGCACGTAGACGCGGTCGCGCGCGGCGAGGATGACACGCACATCCCGCCCGGCTATCTTCTCAAACTCCAGCAGCGACTGGCGGCACGCCCCGCAGGGAGCTATAGGATCGGCCAGTTCACACCCGTCCGTGCCTACGGCCGCTATGGCTATGGCCTCGAAGGCCGCCTCGGGATAGCGTGCGTGGGCATAGAAGGCCGCCGTGCGCTCGGCGCAGAGCCCCGAGGGATAGGCGGCATTCTCCTGATTGGATCCGGCCACGATCTCGCCGTTGGAGAGGCGTATGGCCGCCCCTACATGGAAATTGCTGTAGGGAGCATATGATGTGGCTGTCTGCCGGCGCGCGGCCTCGAGCAGCTCGCGGTCGGGGGCGGAGAGCTCGTCGGGGGTCATCTCCACCACGGGGACTTTTATCTCAAATTCTTTCATGGGGCTTTGGGGTCGGTGAGTGAGTCATAGAGGTTTTGGCAGGCATCCTCGAGCAGGTCGAGCACCAGCTCGAATCCCTCGGAGCCTTCATAATATGGGTCGGGCACATGGTCATAGCGCGCTCCGGGCGCAAACCACTCGGCCATGGCGTGGATCTTGTGGCTGAGTGACGGGTCGGGGCACAGGCGGCGCAGGTTGGCAAGATTTGAGCCGTCCATGCCGATGATGAGGTCAAAGTCATAGAAGTCGCTCTCCCTCACCTGACGGCATATATGGTCGAGGCTCAGGCCACGGTCGCGGGCATGGACACGCATGCGGCGGTCAGGCAGATCCCCCACATGATAGTCTCCCGTCCCGGCCGAGTCGATGACCCAGCCCTCCCCGGCGCCGTGGCGCCGCACGATGGCGTGCATTATCCCGTCGGCGGCCGGAGAGCGGCATATGTTGCCGAGACACACGAATAGAATCTTGGGCATGATACGTGTTGGGTGTGTATTTGGTGAATAATTGAACAATATGGTTATCTATATAACAAATCAGGATGAAAAAAAGGGGGGAGGGGCTCAATGGCCCGTCCCCCCGCCGGTAGATCGTGTCGGGTTGAAGGAATCCCCCCGCCGGGGCCCGGGAGCTATTATCCGAGGTCCTTGGGCACGGCCACGATGCGCAGATCCACACCGCGGATGAAGTCGAGGATGTTCTGACGCTCGGGCGACTCGTCGACATCGGCCTCGATGCGCTTCAGGGCGTTGAACACCGACGTGCCCGTCTGATAGATGTGGCGGTAACACTTGGCTATGTCGTCGATGCGCTCCTCGTCGAGGTTGCCCTTCTTGCGCAGCAGGAAGGCATTGACGCCGAAGTATGACGTGGGGTTGTGGGCCATGATACAGTAGGGGGGCACATTGCCGGTGATGCGGCAGCCGCCCTTGATCAGCACCCAGTCGCCTATGTGCGAGTTTTCGTGGACGATGACGCCCGACGACAGGATCACACACTCGCCCAACTCACAGTCGCCGGCCACGGACACATTGTTGCCGATGACGGTGTTGCCCTTGAGCACGGAGTCGTGGGCCACGTGTGAGTTGGCCATGAGAAACGTGTTGTCGCCGATGCGCGTGCCGGGGCGGTCGGTGTCGATGCCGCGGTTGATTATGACATTCTCGCGGATGGTCACGTTGTCGCCTATGTGGCAGTAAGTGAAGCCCCCCTTCCAGCGGAAGTCCTGAGGGTCGGCGCCGACGATGGCGCCCTGATAGACCTTACAGTTCTTGCCGAGGCGGGAGCCGCGTATCACGGACGCGAAGGGCATTATCACACACCCGTCGCCGATCTCGACATCCTTGTCGATGAACGCGAACGGATGGATCGTGACCCCGGCGCCTATCTTGGCCGAGGGGTCGATGTGAGCTTTGTCGCTAATCATAGTTTTTCAGTGTATGGCCCGTGTGGTCAGCGACCTCCGCCCAGATTCTGGTAGAGATTGATGATGGAGCGGGCGGCGGTAAGATTTGTGGTGATTTGGGCTGTCTGAGCCGTGAGCAGATTGCGCTGGGCGGTGAGCACCTCGAGATAGGTGGTCGAGCCGTCAAAGAGCAGCAGCTCGTTGGTGATGTCGACGGCCTGCGAGAGGTCGGCCACCTGAAGGGCCAGCCATCCCTGCTTGGCGATGCTCTTCTCATAGACGGTGAGGGCGTCGCTCACGTCGGCGGCGGCGCTCATCAGCGTATACTCAAAGTTGTTGAGCGCCTGCTTCTGCTGAGCCTTGGCGGCCTCGAGACGGGCTATGTTCTGTCCGCG
>CAZAWC010000090.1:0-9686 GCA_964488595.1 uncultured Staphylococcus sp.
TTTACTTTTCTGTTGTCGTTTGTTGACATTGCAAAGTTAAGGCAAGAAAACGGGGCATGAGGAATTCTGAGTGTTAATAGAAGTTAACGGATTATCCAATCTGTTACAAACACGTTAAACACTATGATATTCAACAAAATAACTATTGAAATAATATGTTACAACATTGTTGCAATACTGTGATTATTGTAACAAATCGGGTAGGGGAACGATTTTAGGTGGGGTGGGGGCGAATAATTGACGCGGCATCTTTGCGATTCACGGAAATTGTTATAACTTTGTCGCAACGTATCATCAACCCACGTTCACACTATATCTATAGATGAATTACAGCTTATTAGATTTTCTCTGCCTTCTGGGCTCGGTAGCCTTGTTCCTGTATGGAATGAAGGTGATGAGCGAAGGTCTGCAGAAAGCGGCGGGCGACCGTCTCCGCAACATCCTTTCGGCCATGACCCGCAACCGTTTCACCGGCATGTTGACGGGCGTATTGATCACCGCCCTCATCCAGTCGTCGTCGGCCTCGACGGTGATGGTGGTGAGCTTCGTGAACGCGGGTCTCATGTCGCTGGGTCAGTCGATGGCCGTGATCATGGGCGCCAACGTCGGCACCACGTTTACGGCGTGGATCATATCCCTGTTCGGATTCAAGGTCAACATGTCGACGTTCGTGCTGCCGATCATCGGCTTCTCGATCCCCCTGCTGTTCACCAAGAGCAGCCGCAACAAGTCGATAGGCGAGTTCTTCATAGGCTTCTCGTTCCTGTTCATGGGTCTCGACATGATCAGCACCTATGTGCCCGACCTCCAGAGCAACCCCGAGATGTTTGCCTTCCTCCAGCGCTACACCTCGATGGGATTCGGCTCGGTGCTGATATTCACCTTTGTGGGCCTGATAGTGACGATGGTGATACAGTCGTCGGCCGCCACGTTTGCCATCACATTAATTATGTGTTCCAAGGGGTGGATAGACTTCGACCTGTCGTGTGCGCTGGTGTTGGGCTCCAACATCGGCACCACCATCACCCCCCTCATGGCGTCGATGGGTGGCAATGTCGCCGCCAAGCGCGCCTCGATGGGCCACCTGCTCTTCAATCTCTTCGGCACCGTGTGGACGCTGGCCATCTTCTTCCCCTTCTGCCACCTCACCCAGTGGCTCACCGAGGAACTGGGTCAGGGTGATCCCGCCGCCCTGTCGGCATTTGTCAACCACATAGAGGCCACCGACCCCGACACATACAATCATCTCTTTGACAACTCGCTCCCCGCCGGCCACCCCATCGTGGCACAGATCGGGGCCATGCAGCAGAGCGTGTCGATCGGCCTGTCGGTGTTCCACACCATATTCAATCTCATCAACCTCTCCGTGATGATATGGCTCACGGGGCTCTATGTGAAGATCGTGGAGCGCATCATCCCCTCCAATCCCAATCAGGAGGAGGAGTTCCAGCTCAAGTTCATACAGGGCGGTATGGTGTCGGCCTCCGAGCTCAACATATCCCAGGCCGAGAAGGAGATCGTGGTCTATGCCCAGAGGGTGCAGCGCATGGTGGGCATGGCGCAGAACATCGTGCATGTCAAGGTCAACTCGGAGGAGTTTACCAAGCAGTTCTCGCGCCTCGAGAAGTATGAGGAGATCTCGGACCGCATGGAGATAGAGATAGCCGACTATCTCAACCGCTGTTCGGAGGGTCGCCTCTCCAACGAGGGCAAGCACAGGATCGCCGGCATGTTCCGCATCGTGAGCGAGATAGAGTCCATCGCCGACTGCTGCTATGGCATAGGCAAGGTGCTGATACGCAAGCGCGAGAGCAACGCCCGCTTCACCGACGGCATCTATCACAACATCGACTCGATGTTCATAGCCGTGGAGGCCGCCATGACCAACCAGATCGTGCTGCTGCGCAATCCCGAGCATGCCGACGAGAAGGACATCATATCCTCCTACAACTATGAGCGCGAGATCAACAACCTGCGCAACCAGCTGCGCACCCAGAATGTGAACAACATCAACGAGCACCTCTACGAGTATCAGGCAGGCACATACTACATGGACATCATCGGATCGCTCGAGAAGATAGGCGACTATATCATCAATGTGGTAGACGAGATCAAGTCGCTCACGCGCGGCAAGACGGCCTGACGTCACTCAACCACCATCCACCCACCACACACAACGAATGGAGATACTACGCACGTTTAACGACGGGATAGCCCGATACTTCAACCTCAAGCCGTGGCTGGTGACACAAGCCGAGGCCGAGCAGTCGATCCGCGAGGGGGTCTCGTTCAGAGGCACCAACATAGTCATCCTCATCCTCGCCATCTTCATAGCCTCGCTGGGCCTTAACACCAACTCCACCGCCGTCATCATCGGCGCCATGCTCATCTCGCCCCTCATGGGCCCGATCATCGGCATAGGGCTCGGGGTGGGGGTGCAGGACTTCCCGCTCATCAAGCGCGCCCTGCGCAATCTGCTCATGGCCACCGGGTTCTCGGTGCTCACATCGACACTCTACTTTCTCATCTCGCCCGTCTCCGAGGGCCACTCCGAGCTGCTGGCGCGCACATCGCCCACCATCTATGACGTGCTGATCGGATTCTTCGGCGGCGGGGCCGGCATCATCGCCATAGGCTCGCGCTCCAAGGGCAACGTCATCCCCGGCGTGGCCATAGCCACAGCCCTGATGCCCCCGCTGTGCACCGCCGGCTACGGGCTGGCCACATGGCAGGGCCTCTACTTCTTCGGGGCCTTCTATCTCTTTCTCATCAACTCCATCTTCATAGCCCTCGCCACCTTCATCGGCGTCAAGCTGATGGGCTACACCCCCGCCGAGACCGACAATCCCGGCCGTGCCCGCAAGGTGCGCCGCATCATCTACAGTCTGGCCCTGCTGGCCCTGCTGCCGTCGCTCTATCTCACATGGTCCATGCTGCGCGAGACCCGCTTCAACCAGAACGCCGCCCGCTTCGTGGCGCGCGAATGCGTCTTCCCGGCCACGAGGGTCATATCATCCGACGCCTCCATCGACAACGGACAGCGCACCCTCACCCTCACGCTCATGGGCAAGATCCTCCCCGCCGACTCCCTGCAGCTGGCCCTGTCGTCGCATCTGGCCGAGTATGGGCTGAGCGGCACACACATCAACATCGTGCAGGGTGAGGCCGGATATGCCCCCGTGGCGGCCGACGGCCAGTCCGTGCGCGACATCTATGAGATGGCCCAGACCACCCTCATGGCCCGTCAGGCCACCATCGACTCGCTCACGGCCGTGATCCGCGACAACACTCTCCACGACACCATCGCCGGGCGCCTCGCCCCCGAGGTGAGGGTCATCTTCCCGCAGGTCGACGAGCTGGCGGTGAGCCGCGCCGTGTTTGGCGAGATGGCCACCGGCTGTCTCGACACCATGAACGTGGCCCTCGTCTCCTACTCCACCCCCCTGCCCCGTGCTCGCGAGGAGGAGCTGGCGCGCTATCTCGAGGCACGTCTGCGTCTGCGCTCAGTCACAATAGTCAATATAGGTAAACTCAATGTCAGAACTCACACCAAGTCTGCCCGATAATCTCCGGGGCAAGAAGATCGTGATGGTAAATCACGGCGACACCCTCGGCGGGGCCGCCATAGTGACCTTCCGCCTCATGCAGGCGCTGCGCAAGCGCGGGCTCGATGTGAAGATGGTGGTCTATACCAAGTCGTCAAACGAGCCCACTGTCGACACCGTGGGCACCCGCTACTCGCGCGGCCTGAGATTCTGCATGGAGCGGCTGTGGATGCTGGTGCGCCACGAGATACCCTACAAGAATCTGTTCATGGTCTCGACGGGCGACTTCGCCACCAATGTCGACTCACATCCGTGGGTGCGCGAGGCCGACATCGTATGCCTCAACTGGTTCAATCAGGGGCTGCTCAACCTCAACGGGCTCAAGGGCCTCCACCGCATGGGGAAGAAGCTGGTGTGGACCATGCACGACATGTGGGCCTTCACCGGCATCTGCCATCATGCCTACGAGTGCGACCACTATACGGACCGCTGCGGCGGCTGCATGTTTGTGGAGGCCGGGGGCGACTTCAACGATGTGTCGCACAAGGTGTGGGAGCGCAAGATGAAGGCCTATGCCGAGGTGCCGATGACGTTTGTGGCCGTGTCTCACTGGCTCGAGCGCAAGGCGCGCTCCTCGTCGCTGCTCCGCGACAAGCCTGTCACCACCATCCACAACGCCTTTCCCATCGAGACGTTCTACACCGAGCCCCCTGCCGAGGTAGACACTCTGTCGCTCGCCAACAACAAGGCCAATCTCATCATCATCGCCTCGGCGCGCCTCGACGATCCCGTCAAGGGGCTGCAATACTCCATCGACGCGCTCAACAAGGTGTTTGACACCAATCCCGCCGTGGCGCAGAACACGGTGGTCTATCTGCTCGGGTCGATGAAACACCCCGAGATGCTCGACAAGCTGCGCATCTCACACCGCTGGATGGGGCTGGTGCGCGACCCCAAGGTGCTCCGCTACCTCTATTCCACGGCCAAGGTGGTGCTCTCGAGCTCGCTCTACGAGTCGCTGCAAGGCACCCTCATCGAGGGACAGGCCGGAGGTGCGCTCCCCGTGACATTCGGCGGCGACGGGCGCGAGGATATAGTGACCCACCTCAAGGATGGCTACATAGCCCGATATAAGGACACCGACGACCTCGCCGCGGGCATAGTCTGGGCCCTCGGGGCCGACGTGCCGCGCGAGGAGCTCCACCGCTCGGTCGAGGAGCGTTTCGCCGGCGACAAGATAGCCGACCAATATATCCAACTTTTTTCCTCACTGATATGAAATCCGTATTGCTGGTAGGAGCCGGAGGCTTCATCGGAGGCTTCATAGCCGCCGAGGGGCTGCGCCGCGGCTATGAGGTGTGGTGCGGGGTGAGGGCGACGACTTCGCGCCGCTATCTCACCGATCCGGCCCTGAAGTTTATCGAGCTCGACTATGACGACACCTCCCGTCTCGCAGCTCAGCTCGAGGGTCACCGCTGGGACTATGTGGTCTTTAATCTCGGGGCGACGAAGTGTGTCAACTTCGCCGACTTCTGCCGCATCAACTATGGCTATCTGCGCGACTTCATCACGGCCTATCTCCGTGTGGTGGGGACGCCTGAGCGTTTTCTCTACATATCGTCGCTCTCGGCCCTCGGACCCGGCGACGAGAAGCACTATGTTCCGCTCAGCTCCCGCATGATACCGTCGCCCAACACCCGCTATGGCGTGTCGAAGATCAAGGCCGAGACCTATCTTGAGACCGTCCCCGGGCTGCCGTGGATCATCTTCCGCCCCACGGGCGTCTACGGCCCCCACGAGCAGGACTATCTGATGATGATAAAGTGTATCGACGCTCACTTTGACTTCGGGGTGGGATTCCGCCGGCAGATGCTCACGTTCATCTATGTCGAAGACCTCGCGCGCGCTGTCTATGACGCCCTCGAGCGGTCGGAGGCGCGCCGCAAGTATATCATCTCCGAGCCGCGGGCCTATTCGCAGGCCGACTTCCGCCGCATCGTGGCCGCCGCTCTGGGGCGCCGCTTCGTGGTGCCAGTGAGGCTCCCGCTGTGGATGCTCTCCATAGCCTGCCGCGTGTCCGAGAAGTGGGGTGCGTTCAAGATGAAGGCCACCACGCTCAATTCTGACAAATACCGCATCATGGCCCAGCGCAACTGGACCTGCGACATCTCTGATGCCGTCAATGGGTTTGGCTTCGCGCCCCGCGTGGACCTCACCGAGGGTATAAGGCGCACCGTCGAGGCCTATCGCGCCACCGAAAAGGAGGATCGCCATGCCTGACAGACGACCCCCCGTGTGGGTGACGGTGATCATCATCCTCACCACCCTCCCTCTGTTCGCACTGCCGCAGCTGCTCTCACAGGTCCCCACGGGGGCCGGCGGCATCCTCACCTTCGTGTGGATCTATCCGTTCTATCTGCTCCTGTCCGGGTGGCTGGCATGGAAGGCATGGGGACGCCGCCCCGAGGTGACGTGGATACTGGTGGCCGTGATGTGGCTCTCGACGATTGCCATTCACGTGCTCGCCGCTAACAGCCAATTAGTATTATGAAAATATTGATAATCAACGGGCCCAACCTCAACATGCTGGGCACCCGCGAGCCCGACATCTACGGGTCGCGCTCATTCGAGTCTTATCTCGCCGAGCTGCGCGAGATGCTCGACGGCGACGAGATAGAGTATCGCCAGTCCAACCACGAGGGGGACATCATCGACTGGCTTCAGGAGGCCGAGGCCGACGGCATAATCCTCAATGCCGGTGCCTACACCCACACGTCGCTGGCCATAGCCGATGCCATCGCCGCCATCTCGGTGCCTGTCATCGAGGTGCACATTTCCAACATCGCCGCCCGCGAGGCCATCCGCCACACCTCGCTCATCGCCCCTGTGTGCCAAGGCACGATAGCCGGCTTCGGGCTGCGCTCCTACTTCCTTGCGGCACAGGCCATAATACTGGGCTGATGGATACCCGCGAAGAGTATATCCTCGGCCACATCTCGCCCGAGCCCGAGCATCTACAGCGCCTCTACCGTCACACCCATCTCACCTGCCTCTACCCGCGCATGTGTTCGGGCCATCTGCAGGGGAGGGTGCTGGCCATGCTCACGGCCATGATCAGGCCGCGCCGTGTGCTGGAGCTGGGCACGTTCACGGGCTACTCTGCCCTGTGTCTGGCCGAGCATCTGGCCCCGCAGGCCGAGCTCCACACCATAGAGATCGACGACGAGATGGTGCCTCATCTCGAGGAGCTTTTCGCCACGTCGCCCGGTGGCGACAGGATAACCCTCCACACGGGCGATGCTCTCGACGTCATACCCCGTCTGGAGGGTGGATGGGACTTGGTGTATATCGACGCCAACAAGCGCGACTATACGGCCTATCTCGACCTTCTGCTGCCGCGCATGGCGGCGGGTGGATTCATCATAGCCGACAATACGCTGTGGGATGACAAGGTGGCCGACACCGTGGCCAATCATGACGCGCAGACCCTCGGGCTGGCCGCGTTCAACGACCGTGTGGCCGCCGACCCCCGCCTCGAGACAGTGATCCTCCCCCTGCGCGACGGCCTCACCCTGATGCGTGTCAAACCTTGACCCCACCCCCTCGGTTATGCTGGGGTGGATGTTCTTGTTCAATATTGGTTATTTAGCACCGAGAACAACAGGCTCAAGCCCTGTAATAGAAAATTCGGCACTCAGACCAAGGGCTTTCAGCACTCTCACAATAGTAGATATAGTGAGATTTCGGCCACTCTCGATTTTAGAAATTTGAGCAGCCTGCACACCTACGCGCTCGCCGAGTTGAGCCTGCGTTAGGTTGTGGGCTTTTCTGGCGGTTTTGATAGACGCACCGATTAAAGCGGCTTCTACATCAGCGTCGAAACTTTCGCGCTCAGCAGAGCCTTTTTTTCCGATATATTTATCGAGCATTTCGTCGTTAGTGTAAAATTTCATATCGTTATTTATTATTCTTCTTTTGTCTGAAATATTCTGTCCGTATAGCGTTAGCGCGGTCTATCTCGGATTTCGGAGTTTTTTGAGTTTTCTTGATAAATCCATGTGTTGTAACTATCAAGGCTCGTGCTTCTGTATCCCAAAAGGATAAAATTCGGTAGCATATACCGTTATATAATGTTCGAAATTCCCAAATGTCTGTGCCGTCAAGTTTTTTGAACAATTCCTTGTCAATGATACCGCCGGCTACGAGATTTATGTTATACAATATCTTTTTTCTGGCCTTGTCGTTAACGGACTCGAGGAACTTGTCTACCTCCTCGGAATATATGATTTTATACTTCAGCAGCTCGTCCATTACACGCTCTTTGTTTATGTTACACTGCAAATATAGTAAAAGTTTTCCATATATGGAAATATTTTTCAGCTAAAAATCCCCATGGCCGGTAATCAGTCATGGGGATGTGGTCAGAGTGTGGGGATGATTTCGGATTTGAGAAATTGGGTGAGTTCGTCGGCCATCTTGCGTGCCTGTGCGGCCGAGGGGTGCCAGTCGGCACCATAGCCCAGCGAGCCGTCCTGAGGCGTCATGTCGAAGCGATAGACGCCGATGCGCTCCGCTGCCACGCGGTCGAGTGCCGCCGTGGCGTCGGCAAGCTCCTCGCCCCTCATCATCGACCCCGTGAGGAGCACTATTCGCGCCCCGGGGTTGAGGGCCTGCACGCGGTCCACAAACCGTCCGCACGCCTGCTCGAAGAGGCTGATGTCATAGTTGTGCGTCGAGGTGTCGTTGGTGCCGAGGTTGATGCAGATGATGTCCGGGCGGAAGCGGGCGAAGTCCCACGCAGCGTCGGGCTCGTAGATGAGCGCGTGCTCATATTCGAGCGGCAGCGTGCCCTCGGCGTTCCCCTCGCGGGGGCCGTTATAGTTGCGGTAGACACCTGCGCCCGAGCGGGCCACTACGTTGGCGTCAGCGTCGAGGGTCCGGGCCGTGAGAGCCGCGTAGGTGAGTGTATGATTCTCGTTGTCATAGCTGAAACGCACCGTGCCGTCGGCAGCCTCGGTGCCATAGCCACAGGTGATGGAATTGCCTATGAACTCGATGCGCGGCCCCGCGGGCGGTGTCGCTGCCCCGAACGAGGCGGCCGCGAAGCCACGCACCACGGGCTTGTATTCATATCCCTCCACGCAGTATGTGATGCGGGCTTGGTGCATCCCCGTGCCGAGGGAGTCGGCCACGGTGAGGACGGAGTCTGTGGGGCCGGCAAACAGTTTGCGCGGGGCGGCGGAGTCTACCTCCACCACCCAGTATCCGCTCCCCGGCGACGTCTCCATGGTGAGCCGCGGCCCCTCGAAGGCCACGCGGGCCGTCACGCCGGGATAGTTGAACCGCAGGCAGCTGTCGGGAGTCATGAGCGTGCGCCCCGACCATACCACCAGCGGCGAGGCGGCGGGGATGCGGGCTGACGGTGTGGTGCACCCTGCGCACAGGGCGATGAGGAGAGCGAGGGCAGAGAGGATTCGCATGGGGGATGATCGGATTAGTAACGGTGACGGAAACGGTGGGGGGATTATTCCACTCGCCAAGTCTCGCCGGCGAGCACCATGTCGCGGAGGCTGGCGAAGTTCTTGCGCGAGCGCACATCGGCGATCTGGGCCTCGATCGCCTCGTTATAGACGGGGGCCTCCACGTCGCGTATCACGCCGAGGGCCAGCGGCAGCGAGTGGCCGTCCATCATGGCGAGCTGCTGGTGGAGGAAGTTGGAGGGGGTGTGGGCGTCGTGCACCAGCACATCGTCCATGGTATATCCATCCTCGCCCACGGTGACGGCCTTGAGCAGGAATCCGTCGCGCACCAGACCGCGGTCCATATTCTTGCCGAAGAGCATCTTCTCGCCGTGGCGCAGCAGGATGGTGCGGTCGGCGCGCACCTCGCGGTCGGTGATGGGATTGTGGATGCCGTTGTTGAAGATCACACAGTTCTGCAGCACCTCGGTGACGGTGAGCCCCTTGTGGCGGGCGGCGGCACAGAGCACATCCTCGGTGGTCTTCACCTCGGCGTCGATGGAGCGGGCAAAGAAGTTGCCGCGCGCGCCAAACACCAGCTCGGCCGGGATGAAGGGGTCCTCAGTGGTGCCGTAGGGCGATGACTTGGACACGAACCCGCGGTCGGAGGTGGGGGAGTACT
>CAZAWC010000091.1:0-9586 GCA_964488595.1 uncultured Staphylococcus sp.
TCGGGTGGCCCGGGCGGTGTGTTCAACGTGGGCAAGTCCAAGGCCAAGGTGTTTGAGAACGGCGAAGGCACCAACGTCACATTCAAGGATGTGGCCGGACTCCATGAGGCCAAGACCGAGATCAAGGAGATAGTGGAGTTTCTGCGCAATCCTCAGCGTTACACCGAGATCGGAGCCAAGATCCCCAAAGGCGCACTGCTGGTGGGCCCTCCCGGAACAGGCAAAACCCTGCTGGCCAAGGCTGTGGCCGGCGAGGCCGGAGTGCCGTTCTTCTCGATGTCGGGTTCGGACTTCGTGGAGATGTTTGTGGGCGTCGGCGCTTCGCGCGTCCGCGACCTCTTCCGTCAGGCTCAGGAGAAGGCTCCTTGCATCGTGTTCATCGACGAGATCGACGCCGTGGGCCGCGCCCGCGGCAAGAACCCCAACATGGGTGCCAACGACGAGCGCGAGAACACCCTCAACCAGCTCCTCACCGAGATGGACGGATTCGCCACCAACTCGGGCGTCATAGTGCTCGCCGCCACCAACCGTGCCGACATCCTCGACAAGGCCCTGCTGCGTGCCGGACGTTTCGACCGTCAGATACAGGTAGACCTCCCTGAGCTCCGCGACCGTGTGGAGATCCTCAATGTGCACCTGCGCAATATCAAGAAGGATGACGATGTGGACGTGGAGGTGATGGCCCGGCAGACGGCCGGATTCTCGGGCGCCGAGCTGGCCAACGTCTGCAACGAGGCTGCCCTGATAGCAGCCCGCGCCAATAAGACCAAGGTGGACCGCGACTCATTCATGCAGGCCATCGACCGTATCATCTGCGGTCTCGAACACTCGTCCAAGATCATCTCTGCCGACGAGAAGAAAGCCATAGCCATCCACGAGGCCGGCCACGCTACGGTGTCATGGTTCCTCGAATACTCCAACGAGATGGTCAAGGTCTCCATCGTGCCCCGCGGCATGGCCCTCGGCGCCGCATGGTATATGCCCGAGGAGCGACAGATCACGCCGCTTCAGGCCCTGCTCGACCAGATGTGTATGACCCTCGGCGGCCGTGCGGCCGAGGAGCTGGTGCTCGGACAGATCTCGACCGGCGCGCTCAACGACCTTGAAAAGGTAACCAAGATGGCCTATGCCATCGTGGTCTATTACGGCATGAGCGAGAAGATCCCCAATGTTTCCTACTACGACTCCACGGGTCAGGCCTACGGATTCTCCAAGCCCTATGGCGGCGAGCGCGCCACGGCCATCGACGCCGAGGTGTCGCGCATCATCAACGAGCAATACGAGCGCGCCAAGGAGATCATACGCACCCACTCGGAGGGTCACGGCAAGCTGGCCGAGACACTGCTCACCAAGGAGGTGATGTATAGCGAGGATCTCAAGGAGATCTTCGGTCCTCGCCAGTGGAAGTCGCGCACCGAGGAGATAATGCAACTGCAGGCCCAGCGCGACGCCGAGCGCGAGCGCAAGGCCCGACGCGAGAATGCCGAGGATGTCGAAGCCGAGGATGTGGGATCTGAGGATGTGAAGTCCGAGGATGCCCCTGTCAAGGATATCCCTGTCAAGGATCTTCCTTCCGGCCCCACTCCCCCGCCGTTCAAGGGCTGAGGGCGTACTGAGTGACTCCGTGTGACGCGGTGTCACTCTGTGCCGAACATATCTGAAATTTTAATCCACACTTTTGTAAGGTGTGGATTTTTTTCGTATCTTTGTGAAATAATTGACCTTAAACTAAACTCTCATCCACTTTATTTACAAATTTTATGAAAAAACAGTTACTCTCCATAGCAACCCTCGCGGCCGCAGCCACCCTCTGCGCTCAGACGCCCGCATTCCCGGGTGCTGAGGGGCACGGACGCTTCACCACCGGCGGACGCGGCGGCAATGTGGTCCACGTCACCAATCTCAACGATTCGGGCGCCGGCTCACTGCGCGAGGCCGTCAAAGGCTCCACCCGCAAGATCGTGGTGTTTGACGTCAGCGGTTATATTGACCTTAAGAGCGATCTCCAGATAGGAGCCAACACCACCATCGCCGGACAGACAGCCCCCGGACAGGGAATTACCCTGCGCTACTACACCGTGCAGCCCAAGGGTGACAATATCGTGATACGCTTCATCCGCATGCGCCGCTCGCAGGTGAAGGATGTCAACGACGGCGCCGATGCAGCATGGACACGCAATTACAAGAACATCATCCTCGACCACTGCTCGCTGTCGTGGAGCATCGACGAGGTGGCATCGTTCTATGACAATCGCGACTTCACCATGCAGTGGTGTACCATCTCCGAGGCTCTCGCCAACCCCGGCCACTCCAAGGGCGCTCACTCCTACGGAGGCATATGGGGCGGCAAGAACGCATCGTTCCACCACAACTTCATAGCCCATGTGCAGAACCGCGCGCCCCGCTTCAACGGTGCACGCTATGGCTGGACAGGATACAACTCCTCCAAATACACCTCGACTGTCGATGCCGAGCGTGTGGACTTCCGCAACTGCCTGATGTATAACTGGGGCGACGGTGGCTGCTATGGCGGCCCCGGCGGCGGTTATATCAACATGGTCAACAACTACTACAAGGCAGGCCCCGGCACCAAGAACAAGACCCGCGTCACCGAGGTGAGCGTCTGCTCGTCGGGCAATGGCGACGCCAACCACTCCGAGCTCTATGGCCTGTGCAGCCGCTACTATATCAGCGGCAACTATATGGCCGCCTCAAGCAAACCCGAGAACTATGACTGGAACGGCGTGACATATGACTCGGGGCTGCTGCAGCTCGACGGCGAGCGCTATATGAAGGACCCGAACAAGATTTACGGTCCTAACGTAGACTACTTCGTGAACAACGGCACCAACTATGTGCGTGTGCGCCTCGACGAGCCCGTTGACGCCGGCGAAGTGACGACACATGCCCCGGAGGATGTTCTCGCCAAGGTGACCTCCTATGCCGGTGCTTCGCTCTATCGCGACGCCGTGGATGCCCGCAACATGGAGGAGACCCTCACAGGCACCACCACCTACACCGGTGCCATCGTCAATCGTGCCGGCATCCTCGATGTGATCAACGATCCTGACGGCACTGAGAATCCTGCCACAGCTTCCTTCCCCGCCCTTGTGTCTGAGACACGTCCCGCAGGCTGGGACACCGACGGCGACGGCATGCCCGACGCTTGGGAGACAGCTAACGGCCTCAACCCCAACGATGCCTCGGACGGTAAGAAATTTACCATTGACGCAGACAAGAAGTATTACACCAACGTCGAGGTCTATATCAACTCGATAGTCGAAGACATCATGAAGGGCGGAAATGCCGGAGCCATCAGCAGCGTGGACGAGTATTATCCCTCGATCGCCGGATCGGCCATCGACGACATCGCAGCCCCCTCGTGCGACATTGACCGTATCGAATACTACGATCTCAACGGCATTCGTCTCGCCGAGCCTGTGGACGGTGGCATATCCATCCGCCGCATCGTCTACACCGACGGCACTGTCTCCACCGACAAGGTCATCAAACGATAATCCCCCTCAGTCATGGGCAAACTATTCTCAACCATCCTCATCGCCTGCTTGGCTCTGACGGCTTCGGCCGCCGGGGCCGGCGATGGCTCGTGTGGCAAACCGGACCGGTGCGCGAAGTGTGACAAGGAGCATCTCACCGTGCCCCGCGACACCTCGTTCACCACATGGTCCACCAATATCAAGGTGACCAAGAAACACCCCGAGGCGGTTTTGGTCGGCGACCAACTCCCGGCGGGTGTTCGCGAATACCGCGATGTGGTCTACACTACGCTCAAGGACACCCCCTATGGCGACCGTGACCTGCATGTGGACATATTTCGCCCGGACAATGACGAGGTGCTCCCGGCGCTGCTGATGTTTCACGGCGGGGGTTGGAACTCGGGCGACAAGACCCTCGAGATCCCCATGGCGCAGGCCATCGCGGCCAAGGGCTATGTCACCATTCCCGTCGAGTACAGACTCATCCCCGAAGCCGTGTATCCTGCAGGGCTCAATGATGCCAAGACTGCTGTGCGCTGGGCCCGCGCCCATGCCAAGGAGTATGGCATAGACCCCGACCGCATAGCTGTGTCGGGCACATCGGCCGGTGCACAGCTGGCCACGCTCGTAGGTGTGACCAACGGCCTGAAAAGCCATGAGGGTGACGGCGAGTGGCAGGACACGCCCAGCACCGTACAGGCCATCGTGAGCATGGACGGCGTGGCTACATTCGTGTCCGAGCACAATATCGCCGAGTCGCGCCAAAGCTATGAGAAGAAAGGCACCCTCCCCGTCAACGCACTGTGGCTGGGGGGCCTCTACGAGGATTCGCCCGCCAACTGGGAACACGCCTCGGCCCTCAACTGGATCACAGATGCTTCGGCCCCGATTTGCTTCGTCAACAGTGGTCTCGACCGCTATCACGACGGCCGCGATCACCTCATGAACATCTACGGACTGCGTGGCATCTATTCCGAGGTGCACACCATCCCCGTCGATGTCCATCCCTTCTGGTTCTTCAAGCCGTGGTTTGACGAGAATATCGCCTATACCGTAGCTTTCCTCGACAAGACGTTCAAGCAGTGATCGTCTTCCCGGCGTCTTCGCGCCACTGACTGACAGCACACAAGACATAAGATATTCCGGACAACGGAAACAACTCACCCCGCTGCCCGGAATATCTTTTTCTCCCCTCTCCCTCTCTCGGAGCACACAGCCGTCTATCGACGGATCACCACACCTTAAATCCTAAAAAATACCTGCCATGAAACACATCACGTTTCTCATCCTCCTTTTCATTGCCCTGCTGCCATGTTCGGCAACCGCTTCCACCGATACTGGCGGATATTATAAAGTGACGGCCAAATCGCTCAATCTCAGGGCTCAACCAAACAAATATTCCACTGTACTCGGCACACTCGAGAAGGATGCCGTCATTCAGGTCTCCTCCATTCAGAACGGGTGGGCAAAAATTGACCATGAAGGGAAGTACTCCGCATATGTCTCGTCAAAATATCTGGTCCGTGTGGCCCCGCCTCAAAATTACGTAAAGACCGAGACTTCCTCATCGTCATCCGGAAATTCATGGTTATCCCAAAAACTACCTGAATTAACACTCCCTGCCATACCCAAAACCACATCACTCATATGGTTTTACATGTCTCTGATTCTTGCCGCGATGGTTGCGTGCATCGAGCTTGCGTCAGACGACGGAGATGCCTACACGTCAAACGGTGTGCTTTACGCAGTCAATCTTCTGCTGTTCCTCACCCTCTCGGTGAGCGAGCTGATATATTTCTCCACCTATAATGGCAACAACCTTTGGTTCTGCATGCCGGGGACGGTAGGATGGATCATGACAATAGTTGATTTCCTTATATTCGGCTTTCTCGTCGTCATGCAGTGCAAGAGCTTCATGTCGCTCCTCGGCGCGTGCGACTGGTATGGCGAGCGCACCCATAATGTCACCGTCGGCATATATAGCTGGATCATAGGTCTGGTAGCGTTTTTCATCTGCATGTTCTTCTGGGATCAATATATCATCTGGGTAGTCGGCGCGTTGGTGTTGGCTCAGGTCGTACAGCTCTGCATGTTTGTCTATTATAACATCACGGACGAAGGCTCGTGGGGCAATCTCGCGCTTACCGTCGTATTCTACGTCGTCGGGTCGCTGGCCACTGTCATCACCTTGGTCCACTTTCTCGGGCTGATGATAATCGTGCTCATAGGGCTGCTCGTGCTGTGCATATTCGGCCATTCCAGCTCCGGCTCACGTTGCTGCGGCAACTGCGTCACCTATAGCGACGGTTACTGTTCTTACCGACGCGAGAGTGTCTCGTCAGGGAGCTGTTGCAACAAGTATATCAGTCGCTGAGACCGCGCCTGCGTCTGATGACGCGGGCAAACGACTCAGGCAGCCGGACATTGTAGAGATCATAAGCCTCGTCAAACAGCGGGGCGATCTCTTCGTCCGTGAATCCTGCTATGCCGCAGCCTATACGGGTGACGTAGAAAGTCGTCTGATCCCACTCGCGGGCCAGAGCGATAAACTCGTCGACATACGGGCGTATGGTCTGCACTCCGCCCTGCATCGTGGGGATGGCATACGACTGTCCCTGCAGCCCCACTCCCTGCCCCATAATGGCACCGAATTTCTCGCGGGCCGTGCGGGCCGCTCCCCCCATGTGTGCGCCGGCGAGATTGCTGCCAAACACGAATATCTCGTCCTCGCCGAGCGAGGTAATATTCTCGGGTGTATAGACTTTCATGACTTGAGACTTTTGGTGTCCTTGACCGGGAGGCGCTTCACGGCATCTACGCCCTTGATGGCCGATATGTGGTTCATGATGGAATCCAGTTCCTGAAATGAATGGACCGAAAGGGCGATGACACAGGTCACTATCGAGTCGACCGTATGGGTATTGAAGCTGTCCATGGTGAGATGGAGTCCGTTGGTGATGGTGTCGACCAGATCAATGAACAGATGATAGCGGTCTACGGCCGTCACGGCGATGGTGACGGGATAGAGCGTGGAGTCGTCCTTGAAGTCGACAGACACGATATTGTCGCCCTGACGCGAAGCCATGCGTATCAGCTCCTGACAGTCGCGCTTGTGCAGGGTCACCTTGCCATCGTCGCCGCGAAATCCCACCACCTCCTCGCCGGGGATCGGGTGGCAATACTCGCACCTGTGATAGACCGGCTTGGGCAGCTTGTCGAGATATGCGCGGATGGCCTTCTTGGCCTTGTAAGTCACCACCGAGTCGAGCCAGTCGGGCTGAGGGGCTGCCTCGGGGTCGGTGAAAATCTCCACCACGTCGCCGCGGTGAAGCGGCTCCTTGATGGATGTGAGGAATCCGTTGACGCGGGCATACTTGGCCTTCTCGCCCAGCCCGGTATAGACCTCGTAGGCAAAATCGAGTATCGTCGACTTCTGCGGGAGCACTATAGGGCGCCCCTTGGGGGTGAAGGTCATGATATCGTCGTTATAGAACGACGCCACCACATTGTCCATGAAGTCGACACCGTCGCGACCGTTGCGCGACAGGTCGCGGAGCACACCCTTGAATTTCTCGATCCATCGCTTGATGTTGTCCTCATTGCGTTCGGCCACACACCCCAGCTGGGAGTCGCGTATCATGCGCTCGCTGGCTATATGCACCTCCTGCCATCGGCCGAAGTCGGCCAGCAGCTTCACATGAAAACTCTGATAGCCGTTCTCCTTGGGCGAATCGATATAGTTGAGTATTCCACCCGGTTTCTCCTTGAATCTGTCTGTGAGGGCCGAGTAGATGCGCAGGGCCATGGCCTTCTCGGTCATATCCACGGGATTCTTGAAAATCACGTTGGTGAAATGACGATATTTGAGATGGTTGAAGTCGTCGCCATACTTGCGCATCTTGCGCCACACGCTGCAGGGCAGACGATACTCCACATTGACCTCGGCCTCGATGCCGGCGGCTGAAAGCGTCTCGCGGATCTGCGAGCAGAAACGGGCCAGACGCTCGCGCTGGTGCTCCTCGTCGCGCGCTATGAGGCGGGCGAGTTCCTCATACTCATGCGGGCAGCGGAAACGCAGGCTGAGATTCTCCAGCTCGATTTTCACGCCATACAACCCGAGGCGGTTGGCCAGAGGAGCATAGAAGTAGTCAGTCTCGCCGGCTATCTTCATCTGCTTGTCGGGGCGCATGGACGAGAGGGTGCGCATGTTGTGAAGACGGTCGGCCAGCTTCACGAGCAGCGCGCGTATGTCATACTCCACCGAGCTGAGCATCTGGCGATAGTTGTCAACCTGCTGCGACTCCACATACTTGTCCTTCTTCTGCTTGGTGACCACTCTGACCAGAAACGCCACATCAGGGCCGAAGCGTTCCTGTATATCGGCGATGGTATAGTTCTTGTTGTCCTCCACCACATCGTGCAGGAAAGCGGCCATCACGGGATTGGCACTCAGCATCAGCTCCTCGGCCGCGATGGTGGCCACGGCGATCGGGTGCAATATATAGGGCTCGCCCGTCTTGCGCTTCTGCTCGCGGTGGGCTTCGCGTGCCAGCTCGAACGCCTCGTGGAGTTTGGCCATCTCCTCGGGGGTGCATCGGGTGGCCATCACGTCAAACACATGCTGTGCCTTCTCGGCTATTATCTTGTCATAATCCTGCTCCATGATCTCTGTGGTGGGGAATGGTTGTGTAATAAACACAATGCCCTCCGGGGGGTGAAAACCACCGGAGGGCATTGGCTATAGTCGAAGCATCGTCAATGGTGCTTTATAGATCAATATTTGCGGCGTTTCTGCTCATAGACGAGAGTGAGCGAGGGGAGGTCGCACACTTCGGCCGGGCCGAAATACTGGATGGGACCGGGATAAGTGTAGCAGGTGCCGGTCTTCCATGTGTCGCGCTCCTTGGCAAACTTGAGGAAGGGTGCGCCGTCGAGCTCCACGAGAGCCTTGCGGATCACGGGCTTCATCTCGCCGTGGCGGCGCTCCATGTTCATCATCATGGTGATGGGGATACCACCGGCCACCCAGTTGACGGGGGCAAATGTGAGATTGCGGAGGCTGGACATATAGCCGGTGACGCCCGAAGCGATGAGCATGGCGGCTGTGTAGCCAAGGCCATAGCAATAGTTTGCGTCAAAGTTGGAGGGATCGGCGCAGCGGCCTTCGTAGCCGAAGAAGTGGTGCATGGTGGAGTACTTGCCATTATACTGGCCGGCCTCCTTGTATGCCTCGAGACGCTTGCCTACCATCTCGGAGAGGAGCTTCTCGGTCTCGATGAGCGACACCTGTACGTTGCCGTGGGGATCGCGGTCGAGGGTGAGCTGACGGGCCACACCGGCGGGGAGAGCCTCGTAGGTCTCGGCATTAGCCTCGGAGAGATTCTTGATGACCCAAGCACGCTGGGCATCGGGAGCCACTGCGGCAAACTCGGTTGCCTTGGCGGCAAGCAGGTCGTTGAGCTCGGCGATGAGACGCTTGACGGCGGGGATGAACTCGATGAGACCCTCGGGGATGAGGACCACGCCATAGTTAAGACCGTTGCGCGAACGCTCCACCACAGCCTCGGCGATGTAGTCTACCACCTGATGTAGAGTCATGTCCTTGGCCTCTACCTCCTCGGAGATAATGCAGATGTTGGGCTGACACTGCAGGGCGCACTCGAGAGCGATGTGAGATGCGGAGCGGCCCATGAGCTTGATGAAGTGCCAGTATTTCTTGGCCGAATTACAGTCGCGCTGTATGTTGCCGATCACCTCAGAGTAGACCTTGGTGGCGGTGTCAAAGCCGAAAGAGGTCTCGATGACAGAGTTCTTGAGGTCGCCGTCGATGGTCTTGGGCACACCGATCACCTGAACGCCGGCGCCGATAGCCTTGTAATACTCTGCGAGGATAGCGGCATTGGTATTGGAGTCGTCGCCGCCGATGATAACCAGAGCCTTGATGTCGAGCTCGCGCAGGATCTCGAGGCCCTTGTCAAACTGCTCCTTGGTCTCGAGCTTGGTGCGACCCGAGCCGATGATGTCAAAGCCGCCGGTGTTGCGATACTCGTCGATGATATCGGCTGTGAGCTCCTTATACTTGTGATCAA
>CAZAWC010000092.1:0-9583 GCA_964488595.1 uncultured Staphylococcus sp.
ACGGGAGACTTCTCCTCGGCGGCAGCCTTGATGATAGCCTGCAGCTGCTCCATGTTGTTGAAGTTGAACGCGGGCACGGCATAGCCACCCTTGAGTGCCTTGGCAAACATCTCTTTGGTGTTCACAAGGCCTAATTCCTTATAATTTACCATTGTTTCTGATATATATTGTATTGGGTTTTCTTATTGCCACAAAGGTAAGAAATTTTTCCCGAATAGCGGTGCCGCAGGGCCAAAAAATATTCATGACCGCCGACCGCGGGCCATCACTACCCTACTCCGTGCGCAGTCGCAGAGTGGAGGAGCCAAGCCGGGGATGGCGCGCGGTGAGGGTGACGGGACCGGCCTCGGGGCGCGAACGGAGTATGACGGAGGCCGCTCCCTGCCACAGTGAACGCTCTGTGCCGGTGGTGAGCTCGTCTGAAGTCATGTCGCCGTTTATCACACCCACTATCTCCGCAGGGCCCTCTACCGAGAATGTCACGAGCCCGTCGGCAGAGGGGACGATGATCCCTTTAGAGTCGACGGCGGTCACATCCACGTGCATGAGGTCAGTGCCGTCCGCGCGCCACATGATAGTGTCGGGAGTCATGGCCAGACGGCGCGGTGCTCCGGCGGTGCGTATGACGTGTGTCGCCACCGGCTTGCTCTGCCCGTCCTCATAAGCCCTCGCCTCGAGACGGCCGGGCGAGTAGGCGACATCCTCCCACAGGATGCGGTTGCGCCTGTCGGGCGAACTCTTGTCATTGCGTTTACGGCCAAGAGAGCGACCGTTGAGCAGCAGCTCCACCTCGTCGGCATTGGTAAATGTGTAGAGTGACACGCTCGCGGCCCCGGGGCGGGTCCAGTGGTCGGAGAGGCGGAGAGTCCCGACGGCCACATCGTTCCACACCGTATTGTCATCGGCATCGATCACACCGATATGCACAATAGGTTCCTCGGGCTTGAAAATGCTGCGCAGAAACATAGCTGCGGGTTTGGGCCTGAGCGAAATGTCAAACACTCCCTGAGTCCACCCCTTGGCTGGCCAGCCGGCCGACTCACCGAGATAGTCGATCATCCCCCAGTAAGCGAGACCCACCACCTTGTCGAGATCCATGCCATAATAATTCGGGCCCATGCCCGAGGCATTGGCCTCGCTCTGATAAAATATCATCCACGGGTAGCGGCGGGAGTCGCCGGGAAAATACATGTAGCGGTAATTATAGGATGCGATGTCTGTCTCGAGAGCGAGAGGTGCAGGGATCGAATCCGTCTCGAGCGATCGGCCGCGCGGGTGCATGGCCACGGTGACGGGACGGGTGGTGTCGTAACGGTTGAGCAGCGTTTTCTGCAATTTATAAGGCGTCACGCCCCAGTCGGCAAAGGGGATGGTCCAAAGAGTCTGCAACTCATTGCCGAGGCTCCACATCACCACCGAGGGGTGATTGCGGTCGCGCTTCACCCATTCGGGCACATTCTCAGGCCACAATTCCATCCAGTCCCTGCGGCCGCCGGCATACTGGGTGAGCCATTTGTCGTAGAGTTCATCCACCACGAGGATTCCCATCTCGTCGCAGAGGTCGAGAAATTCCACGCTGTAGGGATTGTGTGAAGTGCGCACATGATTGAATCCGAAGTCCTTGAGCATGCGCAACCTCTTTTCCAAAGCCCTCGGATAGGCAGCCGCGCCGAGAGCGCCGAGGGTGTGATGATTGGCTATCCCCTTGAGGATGACCTTACGTCCGTTGAGCTTGAATCCGAACTCCGGCGAATACTCGATGCTCCGGATGCCGAAACGCTGCTCCACGGCATCGCGCTCACGGCCCTGCGGGTCGATGAGGGAGAGACGGGCGGTGTAGAGAGCCGGATCCTCCGTGTCCCACAGACGCGGAGAGTGGATGACGAGTGAATCGACGGTATATTCGTTGGTGCGCGTGCGACGGATGAAAGGCACGTCGCAGTCGCGTGCATAGACCTCCGTGCCGTCAGGGCCGGTGATTGTGAGCCTCACACGCATGGGGTCGGCTTTCAGACGGTTGTTGATCTCGGCGCGGATCTTGACGGTGGCAACCGAGTCAGTCACTACCGGCGTGGTGATCTGCAAGGGGTGGCGGGTGAAATGAAAGTCCTTGTCGGTGGTCACGAGCTTGACGTCGCGATACAGACCACCGCCGGTGTACCAGCGAGAATTGTCAGGAGCGCCGGTATCGGCTCTCACAGCCACCACGTTATCGCCGGAGCGGTTGAGCAGATTGGTGATATCGGTTTCGAAGCCGAGATAACCGTAGTCGGTGCCACCGACTTTCTTGCCATTTACCCACACGTCGCCAGTCAGCATGATTCCTCCGAAGTCGAGGAGCACCCTGCGTCCGGCCAAAGCCGTGTCCGTGGGAAATGATGTGCGATACCAAGCCGTACCCGGCTCCTTGAATCCACGGGCACTTAAGCGCGACTTGACATTAGCCACCGAGTTATTGAGATCGGCCTTTTCGCCCTCGGACGGTGGCACCCATGGCTGCGATATGAGGTAGTCGTGAGGGAGGTCTACCCTCTCCCACCCCGAGGCGTCAAATGCAGGGTCGGAATAGACAGCCGAGTCGCCGCGGCAGAACAGCCAGCCGCGGCCTATGGAGCTCACAGTGCGTGACGAGGCGACGACAGGAAAAACGGCGACGGCCGCCAGTGCAGTCACAAAGAGGGTTTTCAGAAATTTCATGGCACGGTATAAGGAAAATGGTGAGGAGAGGGTGTGAGAATATGAAAAGGGACACTGACGGCCACCGGAGGCTGTCAGTGTCTGTATTCATCAATCGAGCTTGAGCACAGCGAGGAATGCCTTCTGAGGCACTTCGACAGATCCTATCTGTTTCATACGCTTCTTGCCCTTTTTCTGCTTCTCAAGTAGTTTGCGTTTACGCGAGATGTCACCGCCATAACACTTGGCCGTCACATCCTTGCGCACTGCCTTGATGGTCTCTCGGGCTATGATCTTGGCTCCGATTGCTGCCTGAATGGCTATGTCAAACTGCTGGCGGGGGATGAGTTCCTTGAGCTTCTCACACATGCGGCGCCCGAAAGTCACGGCATTGTCCACATGCGTCAGGGTCGACAGCGCGTCGACACTCTCACCGTTGAGAAGGATATCGAGCTTCACGAGCCGCGAGGGGCGGAAATCGTGCAGATGATAGTCAAACGACGCATAACCCTTGGAAATGCTCTTGAGCTTGTCGTAGAAATCTATCACTATCTCGCCGAGCGGCATATCGAAAATCATCTCCATGCGGTTGCCCGAGATATATTCCTGCTTGACGAGCTCGCCGCGCTTGCCGAGGCAGAGGGTCATGATAGGACCGATGAAGTCGGCGGCTGTGATGATGGAAGCCCTGATATACGGCTCCTCAATGCGCTCTATGAGAGTGGGGTCAGGGAGACCCGAGGGATTGTGCACCTCGGTCATGTTGCCGTGCTTGTCATAGACACGATAGCTCACGTTGGGCACGGTGGTGATGACATCCATGTCGAACTCGCGGCCAAGACGCTCCTGAATGATCTCCATGTGGAGCAAGCCGAGGAATCCGCAGCGGAATCCGAATCCGAGCGCCATCGACGACTCGGGCTGAAACGTCAGCGATGCGTCGTTGAGCTGGAGCTTCTCGAGCGAGCTGCGGAGATTCTCGAAGTCTTCGGTCTCGATGGGGTAAACTCCTGCAAAGACCATGGGCTTAACCTCCTCAAATCCGTCTATAGCCTCATCACAGGGTCGTTTGACATGGGTGATGGTATCGCCCACCTTGACTTCCTTCGATGTCTTGATGCCCGAGATGATATAGCCTACATTGCCGGCAGAGAGCTCATTGCAGGGCTGCATGTCGAGTTTGAGCACACCTATTTCGTCGGCATTATACTCGCGGCCTGTGGCCACAAACTTCACGAAGTCGTCCTTTCGGATAGTGCCGTTAACGATCTTGAAATAAGCGATGATGCCTCGGAACGGATTGAACACCGAGTCGAAGATCAAGGCCTGAAGCGGCGCCTCGGGGTCACCCTTCGGGGCGGGGACACGCTCGACGATGGCGCGCAGTATCTCAGGCACGCCTTGTCCGGTCTTGCCTGAAGCGCGGATTATCTCGGAGGGGTCGCATCCCAGCAGATCCACTATCTGGTCCTCCACCTCGTCGGGCTTGGCCGAGTCGAGATCCACCTTGTTGATCACGGGGATGATCTCAAGGTCGTTGTCGATGGCCATATAGAGGTTGGAGATGGTCTGGGCCTGAATGCCCTGCGAGGCATCGACTATGAGCAGCGCCCCCTCGCATGCGGCGATGGAACGCGACACCTCATATGAGAAGTCGACATGCCCCGGAGTGTCGATGAGGTTGAGGATATAATCCTCGCCATCCATCGGGAAATTCATCTGTATGGCGTGGCTCTTGATGGTGATGCCGCGCTCACGCTCCAGATCCATATCGTCGAGCACCTGAGCCTGCAGATCTTTGCCGGCCACGGTGTCGGTATATTCAAGCAGACGGTCGGCCAGCGTGCTCTTGCCGTGGTCGATGTGTGCTATTATGCAAAAGTTACGGATTCGTTTCATATTCGTCTACAAAGTTAGCGAATTTTTCCGACAAAACCCCTACTCCCGCACCTACATAGTGGAATCTACGTGCAATTAACCCTTCACTCGCCGGGATGATCCTCACGCCACGCCTTCGAGGGACACATACCCGTGCCGTCGAAGCAGTGGGTACATATGTCGCACTTGGGGAGGCCGATGCTGTCCACGAGGTCTTCGAGCTTGGCGAAACGCAGCGTCGACAGCTCGAGGCGACGGGCTATCTCGGAGACCATACGCTCATACTCAGGGGTGCCGGTGGAGGAATACACCTCGAGACGGGCATCGTCGGCACCCTCGATGTCGCGGATGATGCGGCGGGTGATAAGCTCGAGGTCGCTCTTTGACGACGTGAAGCCGATATACGGACAGCCGTAGACGAGCGGCGGACAGGAGATGCGGGCATGGACCTCGCGGGCGCCACACTCGAAGAACGTGCGCACATTGTCGCGCAGCTGGGTGCCTCTCACGATCGAGTCGTCGCAGAACACCACGCTCTTGTCATTGAGAATAGCTTTGTTGGGGATGAGCTTCATCTTGGCCACGAGGTCGCGTCGGGCCTGATTGCCCGGGGTGAAGCTACGGGGCCATGTCGGAGTGTATTTGAGCACCGCACGGCGGTAAGGGATGCCATGACCCTCGGCGTAACCTATGGCAAATCCGACGCCCGAGTCAGGGATGCCACACACACAGTCGGCCTTGGTGGGATCATCCTTGCCGAGGGCTCGGCCGCCGGCCTCGCGGACATCCTCCACGTTGATCCCCTCATAGTCGCTGGCTGGAAATCCATAGTAGACCCAAAGGAAGGAGCATATCTGTTTGCGGCGCGCGGGAGCCTGTAGGACCTCCATGGAGTCGGCACGCAGACGCACTATCTCGCCGGGGCCGACGTCGCGAACGGTCTTATAGTCAAGATTGGGGAAAGCGGCAGTCTCCGAGGCCGCGGCATATCCGTCGGGCTTCTGCCCGATCACTATAGGGGTGCGACCGAGATAGTCACGCGCGGCGATAATGCCGTCCTCTGTGAGAATCAGCATCGAGCACGAACCCTGCACCTTCTTATATACAAGATTGATTCCTTCGACGAAGTCGCGCCCCATGTTGATGAGCAGCGCCACGACCTCTGTCTGATTGATCTTGTTGGCCGATAGCTCGCTCAGGTGCATCTTCTCTGCGAGCAGCTCGGCGGCAATCTCGCGCAGGTTGTTGATCTTGGCCACCGTCACCACCGCATAGCGGCCCAGATGGGAGTTGACAATGATAGGTTGCGGATCCGTATCGCTGATCACACCAAGGCCTTGATTGCCGACGAAGCTGTCAAGTTCGTCCTCGAACTTCGAGCGGAAATAATCGCGTTCAAGACTGTGGATACTACGGTTGAACCCTTTCTCAGGGTCGAAAGTCACAAGCCCGGCCCTCTTGGTCCCGAGGTGTGAGTTGTAGTCGGTGCCATAAAAGATGTCATTGACACAAGGTGTCTTTGAAATCGCGCCGAAGAAGCCTCCCATATTGGAAATATCTAAACGATTATGAAAATGAAAGTGCAAAAGTACACATTCCCCGCGAAAACGCCAAATTTATTTTTCGCCACATCGCGCAGGGAGAATTTTAACTTTTTATAAGGAGAGAGGTATGGCATTTTTTGTTAATTTTGCAGAATACAATCAAAGCAAACTCACAAACACTATGAATAATAATGTAGAGTTAGACTGGGCCAACCTATCGTTTGGCTACATGCCCACCGACTATAACGTCCGCTGCTGCTATCGCGACGGCAAGTGGGGAGAGATCGAAGTGTCATCGAGCGAGGAGGTGAGCCTCCACATAGCCGCCACATGCCTCCACTACGGACAGGAGATCTTCGAGGGTCTCAAGGCGTTTCGCGGCAAGGACGGCAAGATAAGGGTGTTCCGCCTCGAGGAGAACGCACGCCGCATCCGCGAATCGGCAAAGGGTCTGATGATGGAACCGCTGCCCGAGGAAAAATTTCGCGAGATGGTGCTCAAGGTCATCAAGCTCAACGAGCGTTTCGTGCCCCCCTACGGATCGGGCGCGTCCCTCTATATCCGTCCCCTCGAGATCGGCATCTCGGCACAGGTTGGCGTCAAGCCGGCCCGCGAGTATATGTTCATAATCCTCGTGAGCCCTGTGGGCCCCTACTTCAAGACAGGCTTCAGGCCCACCAACATCTGCATCATGCGCCAGTATGACCGCGTGGCTCCTCGCGGCACGGGCATGTGGAAGGTGGGTGGCAACTATGCCGCCTCTCTAACGGCCGGCGAACACGCTCACGAACTGGGATACTCGGCCGTGCTCTATCTCGACCCGAAGGAGAAAAAGTATCTCGACGAGTGTGGCCCGGCCAACTTCATGGCCATAAAGGGGGGCAAATACATAACCCCCGCCTCGGAGTCTATCCTCCCCTCGATCACCAACAAGAGCCTCATGCAACTGGCCGAGGATATGGGAATAGAGGTGGAACGCAGACACATCACTGTCGACGAACTCGAGGATGTGGAGGAGGCTGCCGCCGTCGGCACTGCCGCCGTGGCTTCGCCTGTGGGCCGTATTGACGACCTCGACACCGGCAAGCAGTATGTCATAGCCAAGGACGGCAAGCCGGGCCCTATAGTGACCCGCCTATACGAGACCATCCGTGGCATACAGTATGGCGAACTGCCCGACACTCACGGATGGTGTACCATCGTTGAATAAACCGGTCGATGGACTACAACGCTATCATAGATAAATATTACCCGGTGGATAGTCTCCGCCGGGTAATTTATATGAAACATTGCCGTGCCGTGGCTTCGATGGCCTTGGAGATCACAAGGCGACTGTCGTTGCCGCTCGACGCGGCCGATGTGGAAGCGGCAGCCATGCTGCACGACGTCGGCATCTGCCGCACCGACGCGCCCGACATCGGATGCACGGGCTCCCTACCCTATATCTGCCACGGCATAGCCGGAGCCGCGATGCTGCGGGCAGAAGGAGCACCCGAGCAGTGGGCACGGGTGGCCGAACGCCACACGGGGGCAGGCATCACGGCCGCCGAGGTCAAGGCGCAGGGCCTCCCCCTCCCTGCCGCGGACTACATGCCCGAGACTCTGCTCGAGAGGTTGGTGTGCTATGCCGACAAGTTCTACTCGAAGAGTGGCGACATGAAGCGCAAGCCGCTGGAGCGGGTCATCGCCTCGATGGAAAGGATCTCGCCCTCGACGCTCGAGAGATTCATGCGCCTGCACGAGGAGTTTGGGCAAGCTGCCGGGTGACAGCCTCGACTATCTCTGAGGGATCCTGACACCCGAGCATATATCTGCGGCCGTCGGCGAGCTTCACCAGAAAGCAGTCTGAGGAGTCGCCGTAGTAGGCGAAGTAACGTCCCAATGTAGCCTCGCTAAACCATCCCCAGTAGCCGTAATATCCACCGCTCCCCAACAGTCTGCGCTCAGCCATGGTGGGGCTCACCAAGCGGATGCTCCTTATGGCGGAGACGGGGATCCTCTTGGTCCGGGCAACAAAATTCACCGTCAGACAGCCGTCGTCCGTCAGCTCGATGCATCGCGGGGCATAGAACAGTGCCGCGATACTGAGTGCGGCATATGCGGCTGCCACAATATAGAGCTCTATTTCGTGGTCAGACCTGAGACACCAATAGACCATCACTGAAAGGACCAGCAGATTGACGAAAACCGTCACGCCGATCGACCATGAGCTCAATTTCACTTGCTTGGCAATCATAATTCCGGGGGATGGTTTTTTATGCTTTTAGACGCAGCGACTGCCCCAAAAGTTGCATGGCGGGACAGAATTTTTTTGTCACATACCGATCAATATTTATTTTCATGCACTCTCTCGGGGTGCCATTTGTCCATGGGAGCGTGATTGTCGGCGGGATAGCCCACGGGGATAAGATTGAACGGGATGATCCCCTTAGGTATAGAGAGAATCTCAGAGACGGCTTTCATGCGGTCGGGGTGAGGATAGAGACATGTCCACACTCCCCCGAGACCCAGTGCGTGGGCGGCAAGCAGGATATTCTCCGAGGCAGCCGCAAGGTCCTGCACCCAAAGGGTAGAGTCGTCATCCTCGAGAAAGCGATCTTCGTTGCCGCACACCACTATCGCCATCGGGGCGCGGGCGGCCATGGCCGCATACGGGAGCGACGCGCCCAGCCGGGTGAGCAATGCGCGATCATCAACCACGATAAATTCCCAAGGCTGACGATTGACGCCCGAGGGGGCGCTCATAGCGGCTCTGAGCAGCGCGTCACGCAATTGGGGTGACACCTCACGGTCTGCGTATTTCCTGACACTCGTCCGGCTGAGGATATTCTCATAGGCGATATTATCCTTTATTTCAATTTCTTTCATTGTAATGAGATTAAAGATACATATTTATATGTATAACAATTCCCCGGGAGAAATTATCCATCGCCCGGGGAATTTATTTGTGATTACGAATTACATACGCGTGATATACGCGGCGCTGTTCAGCCCTTTACAGCGGCTACGCCGGGGAGCACCTTGCCCTCGATAGCCTCGAGGAGGGCACCGCCGCCGGTAGATACATAGCTCACCTTGTCGGCGAGACCAAACTTGTTGATGCAAGCCACAGAGTCGCCGCCACCTACGAGCGAGAATGCACCGTTGGCAGTAGCCTCAACGATGGCGTCGGCGATGGCACGCGAGCCGGCAGCGAAGTTGTCAAACTCAAACACACCGGCAGGACCGTTCCAGAGGATGGTCTTGGCGGGGAGGATGGCAGCCTTGAATGCCTCGCGGGTCTGGGGACCGGCATCGAGACCCTCCCACTCGGCGGGGATCTCCTGACAGTTGACGATCATGGTGTTGCAATCGTTGGAGAAGTCGTCGCCGGCCACACAGTCGGTGCCGAGCACGAGGTTCACACCCTTCTCCTTGGCCTTGGCGATGATGTCGAGGGCCAGCTGCAGCTTGTCCTCCTCACAGATGCTCTTGCCGACGTTGCC
>CAZAWC010000093.1:0-9441 GCA_964488595.1 uncultured Staphylococcus sp.
ACGTCCAAGGCATGATCACCTTCCAGACCAACCTCCCCGGCCTCGCCCTGGAAATTGTACGAGAGTAATATCTTCTTCCCTGCCGATACTCAAATTAATTTCATAAGAGCATCCTGAAGCCTTTTTATGTCCACGGTAAATCATAAGAAAATAGCTGCAAATACGATGGCCCTATATATCCGTATGGGTATTTCTGTAATAGTGTCGTTGTACACATCAAGGATTGTTATTAATGCCTTGGGAGTTTCTGATTATGGTCTATATAATTTGGTGGCGGGAGTGATTGGGATGATGGCATTTCTTAATGCTTCCATGACAGGTGCTACAACACGCTTTCTGTCCTATGAGCATGGTATTGGAAATCCCGAAAAGATAAGGTTAACCTTTAGTAATGCTTTTATTGTACATTTATGTATTGCAGGGTTATTTTTTATAATTGCCGAGTCTGTTGGACTATGGTTTTTAAACGCTAAAGTAAATATCGATCCATCAAAAATTGGTATTGCTAATATTATTTATCAAATCACAATTTTTTCTTCAATTTTAAATATAATTCAAGTTCCATATAATGCTTGTATAGTTACAAATGAGAAATTCGCTATTTATGCTTATTTTGAGATTTTAAATGTAATATTCAAATTAGCGATAGCACTTTTTATTTTGTTTGTCCCATGGCATAAATTAGAACTTTTCTCAGTTTTACAATTTTTAGTAGTTGTAATCTTTTTTGTGATTACGAAACTGTATTGTTCAAATAAATTTTACGAGTGTCATGTAGTTTTTAAAGTAAATAAAGATATACTTAAGCCCATGCTTTCATTCTCGGGATGGGATTTTTTTGGGAATATGAGCGTGGTGTTTAATTTTCAGGGATATGGAATTGCGATGAACCTTTTTTACGGGACAGTCATCAATGCAGCATATGGAATAGCCAATACGGTGCAAGGGACTATAAAAGGATTAGCTATTAATGTGATAGCAGCTAGTAGACCTCAAATCATAAAACAATATGCTGAAGGTGACATCTCTCAGATGAATAAACTTATTGTAAATGCAACAAAACTTTCACTTGTACTATATCTTTGTATGGCACTCCCCTTATACCACGATGCCGATTATGTGTTACACCTTTGGCTAGGTATTGTCCCTGAATTCTCAACTGCGCTATTGAGAATTGTTCTTATAGCCACAGTTTTCAATGTTGCTAACAACGTGATAAACATTCCAATTCATGCAGTTGGTAAAATGAAATTTTTTTCATTCACAACTGGAACATTTTATATTCTTGCACCATTGATTCTTTATTTTTTAATTAAGGCAGGAATGTCTGTTTATCATGCTTTTTACATATGTGTCGCAACCAATTTGACAACGCTGCTCATTTCAATGTTATTTGTAAAAAAATATATTCCAACGATAAACTTGAAAGCACAAATTTTTCGGACTTATTTGCCATTAGTATTACCCGTAGCATTGTTTTTTATACTTGTTAACTTTTGTAGAGAGATTCGGGCCGACTTTCTTCGCCTACTATGTGATGTAAGCCTTAGTGTAGGACTTTTTGGCACCTTTGCCTGGTTCTATTGCTTAGATAAAGCTAAAAGGATGGAAGTAAAGAGGAAAATTTTGTCAAAACTAAAAGCATGAGGTTTTTTGAAGCAATAAAATATAATTATAAATACTTTGGTTTATCTGCAGCATATACCCTAATTATTCGACCAAGATTATGTTTTCATCTTGGGTTATCGGCATATTCATATATTGACGCATTATTAAATTGGCAAAGAAAAGAGTTCAGTTCCATTATCAATCAATATAAAAAGATACCGGTTTTATCCTGCGAATTACCAGAGAATTTTCCTATTTGGACATGTTGGTGGCAAGGTGAAGATAAAATGCCCGACGTAATTAAAAACTGTCATTTATCATTGCAAAAGAATGCCGGCTCCCACCCGATCCATCTTATCACCAAAGACAACTTTTCAAAGTATATTAATATCCCGAACTTTTTACTTGAAAAGCTTGAATCACAAACAATTTCGCATAGTCATTTCAGTGATATAATTCGGCTTCTTCTTCTTAAGCAATACGGGGGAGTATGGATTGACTCTGCATTATTCCTTGTACGGCCTTATAATCATGGAACCTCTTTTTATATGCCAAAAATGAAGGAAAGAGATTCAAGTATCTGTCAAGGGCGTTGGTGGTTTGGTGTTTTTCAAGCTCCTCAAGAGCATTTTTTAGTTAGGTTTATCCTTGACTGCCTATTACACTATTGGAAAAAATTCAATGCACCGATTGATTATTTAATGTTTGATGGCATTCTAAGAATCGCGACGGAGGAATTTGAAGAAATAGGCGACTTGATAGATTCCTTACAAGTAAGTTCACCTGATCTACATTCAAGTCGGTACACATTCTCTAAAGCTGTTGACATTCATCTTATGGAAGAATTGATAGAAGATAATGATTTTTTATCGCTTACATGGAGAATTAACTACCCTCTAAAAGACGAAAATAATAACCAAACTTTTTATGGCGCGCTGTTAGAAATGTTGCATTAAGGATTCTATTTTTTATTCTGTACGAAGATGACTCTAATTAAACGCATAATCAAATCAATATTATTACGAATACGTCCAATACAAGTTAAAGGAGTCAAGAATGTTATCATACAGTGTCCAAAAACGATCGGACAATGTAATATTTTTGTAAACGGGAATAATAACCTAATTGACATTGATCCAAGTGTTGAGCTTGGTGATGTAAAGATATTTATTAGTGGAGATAATAATAAATTAATAATTGATTCAAAAGCTAGATTGATTGGTCCATGCGTTATCTATCTTGATGGAAATGGAACATTACATTTAGGGGAGAATTGTGGAGTACGAGGGGTGGAATTTAGTATAAAAGGAGGTAATGTGCAAGTAGGGAAACTGGTAATGTTTAGTTATGGGATAAAAATAAGGAATCATGACTCTCACAAAGTATACAATGCCGGTGAAATAGTTCAGGTCAATCCTCCTAAAGATATAATTATCGGAGATCATGTGTGGATATGTCAAAACGCATCGATACTAAAAGGCGTTTGTATCGGGAATAATTCGATTGTAGCGTACGGATGTGTAGCAACCAGGAGTTGTACTTCGGGATGTATCTTAGCTGGCAATCCGAGTAAGATAGTTAAACAAAATATAACTTGGGATTATTAATTTTTGATTTAATCAATCAAATTCAATTTTTTCAATGTTATATGGCTAATAATTAATTGTTTGCCATGTCCTTAATAAAAAGAATTATTAAAGTTTTTAGGGAAACTTATTTGTTCCAATTTATATTTGGAAATAGGATAAGAGTTTGTGACCGAAGTAGTTTTGAAATGGGAGCAAGGGTCAGCATCCGTAATTCAAGAATTTTTGTCACGGGTAAGGCAAGAGTAATAATTAAAGACGATTCGAGGATTTCTAACGTAGATATTTTTATTGACGGAGGTGAGTTGACAATCGGAAAATCATGCATTTTAGTTGGCACCAATTTAATTCTTAATAATGAATCTACACTCCAGTGCGGACATCATACAAAAATTGCCGGAAAGCGTATATGGATTAGATTTGGTGGCAGACTTCAAATAGGAAATTATACAAATATTAATTCCGGCTCTGAGATTAGGTGCGACGAAAAAATTTCGATTGGAAATTATTGCCAAATTTCATATAATGTTAATATCTGGGATACTAATACACATAGTATTCTGCCAACCGAACAACGAAAAGAATTAGCAGAACATTTTTTTCCTTATTATGGGTACGAAACCTCAAAACCAAGCGCAAGTCCGATTTCTATAGGCGATTTTTGCTGGCTTGGAGAAGGATCAGGAGTGATGAAGGGTTCTAAGTTGAGAGACAATGTTATTGTGGGCTACCATACTACAATCTTTGGAAAGACTATAGACTCAAATAGCACAGTGGTATCTGACACTCATATAAAAGTATTATGAACGATAGTTGTAAAGTCTCTATTATTATCCCAATATATAATGTTTCAAAGTGGATTAATAGAGGCATGAACTATGTCTTAAATCAATCCTTTCAAAATTTTGAGGTATTGCTTATTGACGATGGTTCTGAGGATAATAGTTTATCCTTATGCAAAGAGTGGGAAAAACGAGATTTACGTGTAAGAGTTTTTCATAAAGATAATGAGGGTGCAGGAGCTGCTCGGAATTTTGGACTCCAAGCTGCAAAAGGTAAATATATATATTTCTGTGATATAGATGATTATCCCCATCCCGCTCTCTTGGAAACATGCGTAAATTCTATAGAGAAATATGATGCCGAATTTTTGATGTTTGGGTTTGTTATGGAAGATATACAAAACAAATCAGTTACTATCTGTTCTTTTGAAAATGCATTTATAAACAATAATCAGGATTTAATTCCATATTATTTAAAATACGTACTTAATTATCCTTCTGGTAATGGGTATCCATGGAATAAATTTTATTTGAGGAGTTTTCTTGATAAAAATGATATTCGGTTTGAGAATCAAAAAATTCAGCAAGATGAAGTATTTAATTTGAAAGTTTATGCTAAGCTAAATTCTGCAGTTATATCATCAGATTGCCTATATACCTACTATATTTATCAGTCCGGAAATACTCGTTCTCACTTTATTCCAGATAGGTTTGATATTTATTTGAATGTAATTGCAAGATTTAAACAATTACATCAGTTTTGGGGATTACATTCTGCAGATATAGAAGAGAGATTAAATAGTAAGCTAATATCGAACTTGAATATTTGCCTTCAATTTAATCTCTTCCATTCTGAGTGCCAATGGTCTTATAAGCAAAAGCAACATGAATTTTCAAGAATTCTTTCTCATGAGACTATTAATAAATATATTTTAACGGCTAAGCACATAGGTATAGAAAATAGCCTTTATAATTTCGCTTATCGGCATCATTCTTTGTTTTTAACTTGGATATTCTTTCGTACGTTTAGACTTTTAAGAAGAATTAAGCAATTATTTAGGTAAATATATGTTTTTTATGAAACCGCGTATATTCATAAATATCCATTATATGGAGGTTGGCGGTGCGGAGCGCGCTTTACTCGGGCTTCTAAATGCGCTTGACCCGGAAAAGGTTGAGGTGGATTTGTTTGTGAATCAACATACCGGGGAATTTATGCAATACATCCCCTCCCATATCCGCCTTCTTCCACAAGTGAAGGCATATACTTGCATCGAACGGCCGATGAAAGATGTTCTGCTCGAAGGGCAGCTCGGCATGGTGTGGAGGCGTTGGAGAGCAAAGCGCAAAGCAGCCGAATATCATATATCACTTCCACCCCGAGTACGGGCATTGGATTCAAGTGTGTTTCAATATGTTTTCAACGAAGTTGAGCCAGGACTCCCATCGTTGGAGTATTTGGGGGAATACGATTTGGCTATCAGCTTCCTTCAGCCTCACAACATCGTGCTTAAAAAAGTCAAAGCTAAGAAGAAGATCTGCTGGATCCACACTGATTATTCCACTATACATGTAAATAAAGATCTTGAGTTGCCTGTCTGTGGCGGTTTCGACCATATTGCCAGCATTTCGGATGATTGCACTCGCGCATTTCTGAAAACCTTTCCGGAATTGGAGGCAAAAATTATAAATATAGAAAACATTTTGTCTCCAGTCATGGTCAGGGAGCAGGCCGATGAATTTGTGCCCGAAGCAGAGATGCCGGCTGTAAATGGGGAAACTCGCATACTTTCTATCGGCCGGTATTCTTATCCTAAACGCTTTGACGAGGTGGCTCGGATGTGCAGGCTTATGCTCGATGCCGGAGCAAAGTTCAAGTGGTACATCATCGGTTATGGTGATGATGCTCAAATTCGCCAAAGCATTAAGGATTACGACGTGGCCGACACATTGATCTTGCTCGGAAAGAAGATTAATCCATACCCCTACATCAAACGATGCGATATCTATGCACAGCCTTCGCGCTACGAGGGCAAAAGTGTTACGGTAAGGGAAGCGCAGATTTTGTGCAAGCCGGTTGCAATTACTAATTATCCTACTGCTGCATCACAAGTTGTAGATGGAGTGGATGGTAAAATCCTCCCATTTGAAACGGATGCCGCTGCACTCTCACTTGCTGCTTTTATTGCCGATACTGAATCTCAAAAGAACATCACCTCTCACCTCTCCGTCAACGATTACGGCAACGAATCAGAGGTGGAAAAAATATATAATCTGTTGTGAAAAATGGGAATAGAGGCGATCTATAATAATATCTGGCTGTGGAGCACCTTCTTCTTCTGCTTGATCATTTTTCTGAAGTATGTCAATTCCACAAGATGCACGTTGCTTCAGAAAAAGAAGGTCGCATCAGCCATGACCATAATTTATTGTGTAGTGTTTGCAATCTGGATTGGCCTAAGGCCCATGGATTTAGCAGGGTGGGGAGACTCCAGTACTTACGCAAGTTATTATAGATTTATGATGGGTGATCGAAATCTTGACGATAACTTGGTGGTAGATACTGATTCAGAATGGCTGTGGTCTTTTATAATGCGGTCATTTGTAATGGCTAAAGTGCAAGTATCGTACTGGTTTCTTTTTATCTCCTCTGGCTATATAGGTTTTATGTATATGGGATTGCGCAGGATGATGCCTAACAATCAATGGATTGCGCTTTTGTTTTGTATCAGTTCTTTTTCCTTCTTATCTTTCAGTTATAATGGTCTGCGTAATGGTTTGGCGTGTTCAATTATTATTTATGCGTTCAGCTTTTATATCAAATTTGATAAAAAAGGATTAATCATTGGCCTCTTCTTATCTTTTCTAGCCTTAGGAATACACAGAAGTTCTGCGTTGCCGAGTCTTTGTGCACTCGTTGCATACTTTACTAAACTGAATTTTAAGTGGGCATACTCGTTTTGGCTCCTATCAATTTTACTCTCGCTTATAGCCGGTCCGCAAATTCAGGATTTTTTTGCAAGTATAGGATTTGACGATCGAATGAAATCTTATGCAGGGTCAACAGTGGGTGAACGTACAGACATTAGTGAAGGAACCTTCTCCCATACGGGTTTCAGGTGGGATTTCCTTATATATAGTGCAATGCCCATTGTTTTAGGCTATTATATTGTTTATAAAAAGAGGATTAAGGATAAAGCATATGACTTTCTTATAGTTACATATATCTTAGCCAATTCATTTTGGGTAATGGTTATACAGGCTGCATACTCTAATCGTTTTGCTTATCTGTCTTGGTTTATGTATCCGATAGTTTTTGCGTATCCATTGCTGAAAGTAAAGATATGGAAAGATCAGGATAGAAAAACTGTACAGATATTGATGCTATACGTTCTATTTACAGTTTTCCTAAACGTTATTTACTGGTAAATACTAAAATTGTTGTTATTTATGATTCCCAAAATAATACACTATTGCTGGTTCGGAAGAGGAGAAAAACCTGCTTCAGTATCACGATATATTGAATCATGGAAGAAATACCTTCCTGATTATAAGTTGAAAGAATGGAATGAAGATAATTTCGATATTGAATCCAATCAATACGTCAAGGAGGCTTACAACGCAAGAAAATTTGCGTTCGTCACTGACTTTGTCCGGCTCTATGCTCTTTATCATGAAGGAGGAATATATATGGATACAGATGTAGAGGTGACTGGGTCCTTTAATCCTTTCTTACATCATCACGCTTTTTCCGGTTTCGAGACAGACGGAAATGTCCCTACTGGAATGATGGCGGCAGAGAGGGGATCGTTATGGGCGAAAGAACTCCTGGAGGATTATAACGATCGCCATTTTATTAAAACGGATGGCTCTTATGACATGACTACCAATACTACTGTAATTACTAAATATATGGTAAACAAAGGGCTGATCCTTAATAACACCTATCAGGATTTCCCGGGGTTATGCACTATGTATCCATCTGATTTTTTTTGTCCGAAGGATCATCGTACTGGAGCTATTCACACAACCAAAAACACTGTATGTATTCATCATTTTGCCGGAAGCTGGTTAGGTAAAAGACATAATTGGAGACATTCATTAAAGGTGAGTTTAGTCAAAGTTTTTGGTGAGCGTCCAATTGTTTTATTGTCCGATTTATTTACACTTAGAAGTTTCCACAAATGAAAAAAATCATGCTCGTTTTCGGGACTCGTCCTGAAGCAATAAAAATGGCTCCGCTTGTTAAGGAATTTCAGAAATATCCAGATAAATTCGATACTATTGTATGTGTCACTGGTCAGCATAGGCAAATGCTTGACCAGGTCCTTGAAATATTCGACATTAAGCCCGATTTTGATCTTAATATAATGAAATCCGGTCAAGATCTAACGGATATTACCTGTCGAGTGCTTTCAGGCATGCGTGACGTTCTTACCCAATCCAAACCACATATTGTTCTTGTTCATGGTGATACTACTACGTCTACCGCGGCAGCTCTTGCAGCTTTTTATCAACAGATTCCTGTGGGGCACATAGAAGCAGGTCTGCGTACTCATAATATCTACAGTCCATGGCCTGAAGAAATGAATCGACAACTTACCGGGCGAATCGCGACCTTTCATTTCGCTCCAACTCCACTTTCAAGAAAAAATCTTGAGGAAGAGAACGTTTCAAAAGAAAACATTTTAATTACGGGAAATACTGTTATAGATGCCCTTTATTGGGTATGTAATAAGATTGATGACGATACGAATCTTAAATCTATTCTTGCATCAAATCTTTTAAGAGCTGGATATGATATATCAAGAAAGAGGAAAATAGTTCTTATTACAGGACATCGAAGAGAGAATTTTGGAAATGGCTTCGTGTCTATTTGCAAAGCCATCAAAAATCTATCTTCAAAGTATCCAGAAGTTGACTTTATTTATCCTATGCATCTAAATCCAAATGTTAGAAAACCAATTAATGAAGTATTTGGAACTGACCAAAATATATATCATAATCTATTCTTTATAGAACCACTCGAGTATCTTGACTTTGTTTTTCTGATGAGACTATCATATATAGTATTAACAGATAGCGGAGGCATTCAAGAAGAAGCTCCGGGGCTTGGTAAGCCCGTATTGGTTATGCGTGATACAACAGAGCGCCCCGAGGCTCTGACGTCGGGCACTGTTCGACTTGTAGGAACAAGTTTTGAGAAAATTATAAACGGAATATCTTCCCTCCTTGATGACGAAGTGGAGTATAACCGTATGAGCCATGCAAATAATCCTTATGGTGACGGTCAAGCCAGCCAACGAATCTGTCATTTTATAATGAATAATCACAAATATGCAGATTGGAAATAATAACATAAGCAAAAGCGGTTTCGGTATAGCCAACCGGTCATATTTCCTTGATGTAATAAGGATCTTAGCATGTATGATGGTCATCCTCATGCATTCTCCCTCGATTTATCA
>CAZAWC010000094.1:0-9332 GCA_964488595.1 uncultured Staphylococcus sp.
GGGGTGGGGTCAATGACGGTGACGGGGCGGCGATAGATCCTGCTCAACATGCTTTCGATGGTGCGGGCGGCGTGGACACGGGCGCGCGCTATAGTGCCGTTGTCATAATATCTCCGGATGGCTTTCTGTCTTATTTTCTCCTTGAGTTGGTTTTCCTCGCGGATGTTGACTCGATCGCTGCGCAGCATGGCCAACGGTCCGATCGCCTTGGTGTCTACCACTTGCCATGAGTCGGGCTCGGTCGACTCATAGATCTCTACCACCTCCGGCGGGAGGATGATGATGACGGTGTCGCCGCTTTCGTCGACGGTGAGGTTTTCAATGTCGAAGGTGACACTCCCCCGCTGCTTCTGAATGGCAAAGAGCACTTTGCCGTTGATAGTGTCGAGCACTGGAATTTCGGCATAGATATCAGTGCTACAGAGCCGTGCCAACGTTTCTATGTCGTTGATCCGGCCTTTTTTCACCTCTATATCTTCGTCGTCGGTCTGCCGCAATGCCACGTAAGCCATGACTCCCAGCGCCCCAGCCACGACTGTCCAAAGGATATATCTAACTAATTTCCACATATCTACGCAATATCTACGCACTCGTCTCCCCTATCCTACTGCTGCCGTCTGAAGTCGATCTCAGCCCTGTATCCCTGCGCCTCGATGAGGGCTTCAAAGTAGCTGCGCGCCTTTGCCTCGGCCGAGGCTGTGAGTCGCTGTCTGAACTCAGGATTCTCCTCCACTTCGGCTCTGAACGACTCGTTGGCGCGTTCCTTCATCTCGGCACGTTCCTTAGCGTCGATTCCGCTGCGAAACAGCCCCACGTTCACATATTCGAGACGCATATCCATGTCGCGTCCCTCTGTCTCAATCTGCACCGGGGGGAGCGTCACCCTCACGGTGCCCGTCTTTTCGTCCACCACCACGTCGTCAGGTCTCAGAGCCGACATGTCGATGAATGCGCGAATGTAATTGTCATAGGAATAGACGGCTATCCTCTTGCCATACTTATACCACTCGGTATTGTCAGTCTTGACAGTCTTGGTCACCACCATCCTTGCAAACTCCATCTTTTCGGTCCCGCGGACACAGTCATACATGTCCGGCCGCTCACTGTGCGCACATCCCCACATGAGGAGTGCCATCATCGCCACGCTGAGGATAACACATATTCTGTCCATAGGCTGTGAGTATCTTTAAGGTCGCACGCGCTAAAACGCCCGGCGGGGAAAGGCGTCGATAAACGATCCGGGTGTGGCATTATAGATCTTCACCCCGCGCGCTCCGGCATAGCGGGCTATGGCATGATAGCTGCGGAACGCAATGTGGAAACTCAACAATATGTCATGGAGCCTCACGTCCTTGTAGACGGCCGTCACACGCTCTTTCTCCGAGGCAGAGTCCTTATAGAAATGTGGCTGTACACTCACCACCATATTATTCTCGTCCACGCTCAGGGTCCTGAGCCACGAGTGGTCAGCTCCGAGTATCACTATCTCCCTGTATCCAGCCAGAATCCCGGTCATAATGGCGGGGATGAGCACATTGCGCGGACGAGGCATACCGAGCCCGCGGTCAAATGCCCAACGCTCAAGCGCGGGAAAGCCCTCTATGCCAACAAAATTAAAGTGCTCGACGGTGATCTCAGGGTTGCTGATGCACACCCGCTCGCCATGCGGGATATACAGAGTCATCGGCCAACAGACATCCTTCTCCAGCCGGTCATAGAGCCGCGCCACATTCGGGTCGGTCTCTCTGCCAGCGAAGAAATGAGGGTCGGCCATGAGATAATAGTCCGGGCGGAGGTCGATAAACTCGGGTGCGTTAGCCGCAAAGTTCACAGCAATCGTGTCAGCCTCGCGCAGCTTGGCGGCATCGTGCTCGATGTTGGCGGCCAGCGACGGGCCATTACCCATTATCACCAGCGGCTTTCCGGCGCGCTGTCGGGTGGTGACCCCCTTGCGCCGCGACTTCACCGCCAGCTTCACCACGCTCTTGGCCGACTGCCCCGCGAGCTTCAGAAAATTCTGCACACCCATATCCCAGAGCCAATTCCTTATTAATTAGCGAGTCACCACGCGATAGCTGAGCGCGCCCCCTGAGATGACCGAATATCGTTGCAGGCCATATCCCCTCTCAGCCGCCGGACCCGAACGGGGATTACCGTGATTGGTGTAGATATCATATGTGCTCCCACACTCGGGACACTCGGCATAGAGCTCGCCCGCGGGCACAGTCACCCTCACGTTGGGGTTCACCTCCACAGGACATGCGAGGTCATATGCCCTGCAGTCGCCCAGCACATCGTTGACCAACAACAGCCCCCCGTAACCCGTCCGGTCGAGGTCTGTGTAAGGGAACGTGGAGGGCACACGCAGCCCCGAGGAGGGCACGTATATGTAACGTCCATAATCGGCCGCATCACCCTTGATGCCATGAACATTCCAGTCGGCCACGGTGTGAAACGTCAGGTGCACCTCGCAATAGGGTATACGGTTATCGTCCACCGAGTCACACCCGGAGGCCACGACACACATGACGGCAGCCGCGAGGAGCGGAGAGAGCAGGCGGGCGGCCATCGCCATCAAGCGTTGTTGAACACCGAGGTGAAGACCTCACCAAACTTATCGGCAGCCTCCTGCAGCTTGCCCCCGATGAGGGGGCGCAGCATTGCGGGCAGCTCGATGTCGATGCTCGGAGTGATCAAAGTCGAGCCGGGAGTCTCCTCCTTGAGGTCAACAGACAGTTTGAGGGGCACGGGCGAATTGACGGCCGTCATGCCCACATGCGACGGGGCTGTGCGCTCCGTTATCTTAAACTCTATGCTCCCCACGCCCGGGGCATCCATCTTCACCGAGTCAGCGCCAAACTCCACACCCTTCAGGCGTGCGCGCTGATCGGCGGGGAGGGCGTCGACCATCGGCTGATACTGTCCGAGGTCCGACACCTTGGCAAAAATCTCGTCGGCCGGACGCGGCAGCGTCACAGATTTTCCTTTATATACAGACATGATTTCGAGAATCTCAGTGTTAATCGTGGCTCATCGGCCATCATCATTCATCAGACTTCTTCGGAGCCCACACCGAGGGGTCCTTGCGCCACTCCTTGAGGGTGTCCACATCGCTCTCGCGGATGAAGCCGGTCTCCAGCGCAGCCGAGATCAGGGCCGAATAGCTCGAGAGGGTCACCAGCTTGACATTGGCATCCTTGAATGCCTTGACAGCCACCGGAAACTCGTAGGTGAATATCGCTGCCATGCCTATCACCTCACAGCCAGCATTGCGGATAGCCTGCACAGCCTTGAGCGAAGATCCGCCGGTGGATATGAGATCCTCGATCACCACCACCTTTTTGCCGGGACGGAGATCACCCTCTATCAGATTCTCCAGACCATGATCCTTAGGGGTCGAGCGCACATAGACATAGGGGAGCCCGAGCGTATCGCTTACCAGCGCACCCTGTGCAATGGCACCGGTGGCCACGCCGGCCACAGCCTCGGCCTCGCCAAAGTTCTCCAGTATCACGCGGCTCAGCTCCACCTTGATGAAATTGCGCACGTCGGGATAGGAAAGAGTCTTGCGGTTGTCAGTATATATAGGTGAATTCCAGCCTGACGCCCATGTGAAAGGATTCTCAGGCTGAAGTTTGATAGCACTTATCTTCAAGAGCTTCTCGGCCAAAATTGTCTCAAGTTTTTTCATAATCCAGTGTTGATTGTTGCTTTTGGAAAGCACAAAGTTACACAATCCGACAGCCATCCTCCAAAAAAATTTAGTTTACATTTCTTAAAAACGTCACCCGCACTCCCCCGCAGGCCGAAATACAGGATTTTTTCACTAACTTTGCATCTCAAATCCGCTCCATACATCCATCACAGATTATGACCGACAATTCCCTGCTCGCGCGCCTCGAAGGTCTGGATGCCCGCTTTGAAGAAGTGAGCACCCTCATCACCGACCCCGCGGTGATTGCCGACATGAAGCGCTATGTGCGTCTCACTAAAGAATATAAAGACCTCGAGAAGCTCACCGCAGTGACCCGCCGCTACCGCACGCTGCTGGCCAATGCCGCCGAGGCACGCGACATGATGGGCAGGGAGACCGACCCAGAGCTTAGGGCCATGGCGCGCGAACAGCTGGCCGAGGCCACAGAAGCCCTTCCGGCCATCGAGGACGAGATCAAACTGCTCCTCATCCCCGCCGACCCCGAAGACTCGAAAAACGTGGTGCTCGAGATCCGTGGAGGCACCGGTGGCGACGAAGCCGCCATCTTTGCGGGCGACCTTTTCAAGATGTACACCCGATATTGCGAGTCAAAGGGATGGACAGTCGCCGTCACCTCGTTCACCGAGGGAGCTGCGGGAGGATATAAGGAGATCGTAGCGTCGGTGAGCGGCGAGAATGTGTATGGCACCCTCAAATATGAAAGCGGTGTCCACCGTGTGCAGCGTGTCCCCGCCACCGAGACACAGGGACGTGTCCACACCTCGGCTGCCACGGTGGCCGTGCTCCCCGAGGCCGAAGCCTTTGACGTCGAGATCAACGAGGGCGAGATCAAATGGGACACCTTCCGCTCGGGAGGTGCCGGGGGGCAGAACGTGAACAAAGTCGAGTCAGGTGTGCGCCTCCGATACATGTGGCGCAACCCCGTCACCGGCGAGTCGGAGGAGATACTCATCGAGTGTACCGAGACGCGAGACCAACCCAAGAACAAGGAGAGAGCCCTCAGCAGGCTGCGCACATTCATCTACGACAAAGAACACCGTAAATATCTCGACGACATAGCATCGCGCCGCAAGACCCTCGTGTCCACCGGCGACCGCTCGGCCAAGATCCGCACCTACAACTACCCTCAGGGGCGCATCACCGACCACCGCATCAACTATACGGTCTACAATCTTCAGGCCTTCATGGACGGCGACATTCAGGACGTGATCGACAACCTCACCATAGCCGAAAACGCCGAGAAGCTCAAGGAGGCCGAGCTCTGACACCCACCTCTGAGCCGCACACAACGTCAAGCTAATAATACTCACTTATCAACCATACATGAACCGTCAACAACTACTCGAGAACATCCGGCGCAAAGGCTCCTTCCTGTGCGTAGGCCTCGACACCGACATCAAGAAAATCCCCGCCCATCTGCTCGACGAGGATGACCCCGTATTTGCCTTCAACAAGGCCATCATCGACGCCACAGCCCCCTACTGCGTAGCCTACAAGCCCAACACCGCATTTTACGAGAGCCTCGGGGTGGACGGATGGAAAGCCCTCGACCGCACGGTGGCTTATCTCCGCGACAACTACCCCGACCAGTTTATCATCGCCGACGCCAAGCGCGGCGACATAGGCAACACATCCTCGCTCTACGCCCGCGCCTTCTTCGAGAAGATGGGAGTCGATGCCATCACCGTGGCCCCCTACATGGGTTTTGACAGCGTCAAGCCGTTCATGGACTATGAAGGCAAGTGGGTGATCCTCCTCGCCCTCACCTCCAATCCCGGCAGCCGCGACTTCCAGTTTCTCACAGACATGACAGGCACCCGCCTCTTCGAGCAGGTCATCGAGACCGCCCGCAAGTGGGGCGACGAGGACAAGCTCATGTTCGTAGTCGGCGCCACACAGGGAGCTATGTTTGCCGAGGTGCGCCGGGTGGCCCCCGACAACTTCCTTCTCGTGCCCGGCGTAGGCGCTCAGGGAGGCAGCCTCGACGAGGTGGCCAAGTGGGGCATGACACGCGAGTGCGGCCTGCTCGTCAACTCCTCGCGAGGCATCATCTATGCCTCTACGGGACAAGACTTTGCCGAGGCTGCCGCTGCCGAGGCCCGCAAGCTGCGCGACCACATGACCATGCTCCTCGCCACCCACGGAGTGATATGAACGGGCTCACCACGTGTGAGGTTTTCACCACCGCCGCCTCCCTGCGCGGCGTGTGGGAAGGCCTCGACCGCGAGGCCGAGCGCATGCTCGCCGACGGCACCACCCGCCCCGTCGACTATACATTCTATCAGACATACGGCTGGAACGCATTTGTCGAGGCCCACTTCAGAGCCTCGTCGCAGTTGGCACGTGCCGGACGGCGCATCGAGTACATACTCGTGAGCCGTGACGGCGCTCCGCTGGCCATCCTCCCCCTCAAGGTACGCAGTTTTCCCCTGCGCATCGAATTCCCCTCTTGGAAAACCTCGGGCGTCAACAACATCTGCTGCCCGCGCGCATCCGACCCCACACTGCGCCCCGTGTGGGATGACCTGTGCGCCTATCTGCGCTCACGCTACCGCGGAGCTAAGGTGCGCCTGTTCGACATCCCGTCGGGCTCCCCGTTCTGCGACGCCCTCCTCGCCATCGACTCTCTCAGTGGCAAAGAGCGCGAGAGTTGGCACATACCGCTCGGCGACTTCGGCAGCTTCGACGAATATTATGCCTCCCTCTCCAAGAAGCTCCGCCACAACATCCAGACCCGCTCCAACCACTTCACCCACGGCGACCTCACATGCTCGCTGCGTGTCATAGAGCCACCCGAGTCACCGTCCGCCGCCTATTGGAGACAGCTGTGGGGCATCTTCTTCCGCCGCAAGATCCAGTGGCACGGCAAGTCGCAGACCCTCCCGCGGCTCCTCTACAGTCGCTATGAGACGGCGCGCGAGGTGGCATACGGCCTCAAGACAGCCAGCTTCGACGCCCTCCCTCAGTCGCGTCTGTTCGTGTTCGAGATCAACGGAGCCCCCGCCGCCTTTACTTTCCTCTATCAGTGGGGGCCGTGGATCGTGGTGCCCAAGCTCGCCATCGACTTCACATACCGCACTCACGCCCCGGGCATCCTCATGCTGCGCGAAGTGATGAAATGGTGCTATGCCCACGGCATACGCGACTTCGACCTCTGTCGCGGCGACGAGCCTTACAAACAACAGATGGGAGCCGTCTGCACCATGATCACACGCATCAAAGGGCACATCTGAAAAAAATGGAGGTAACCCTCCGATCGTACTAAATTTTGTTAAAATACACGCCAAAATTTGCTCCGTACCCAAAAAAATGAGTACTTTTGTATGTGTGTTTTTCATAGTATTAGATTAAGATAAAGGTTTAAAAAGCGAATTAAGGCTGTCGTGAGACAGCCTTAATTTTTGATTATAAGTCGGTTACACACTCCCGCCCTCGATTTTCAAGCTCAACGGACGCCCCTTGCTGACAGATGCGGTCGGCCGCTTCCGTCCGCGTTCTCCGCGAGCCCCTTTCCCGAGCGCACTCTGACTCTATCACAGCTTTCCGCCCTCGGCATGGCGACCGCTTCGACTCGCGACCATGGACTCGCGGATAATTACAATATCCCCTCCCGAAACGGGCCGTGATTTTATGTTGTAGAACATGATTCTTGGAGACCCTTGTTAAACATGTAGATTTTTTTATTCTTATAGGTTTTGCAACTCCTCAAAAATAACTATATTTGTGAATTTAAAAGCCGAAACGGACAATAACCTGCCCCAAAGAGCGAGCTCAGAGGAGCCGCACACACCCATCAGCTCTCCCGATGTGTACCGACTTTTAATCATCAATCTATACACTAAGCCCACGGGGCGTCCCCGAGGGAGGAGTGTGTCTATCTAACGAAACCAAACCAAATACACATTATAATAAATGAGCTATCTGAAATTTGATAAGAACCTGATGATAAATCTGGAGCAGTCCCTGCCGAAGGAGATGCTCCGCACCAATCAGTCGGGAGCCTATCACTGCACGACGATAGTCGACTGCAACACACGCAAGCAGCACGGCCTGCTCGTGGTGCCCGTGCCCGAGCTTGACAACTCATGGCATGTGATGCTGTCGTCGCTCGACGAGACAGTCTATCAGCACGGAGCCCCGTTCAATCTGGGTCTCCATCGCTATCAGGGAGGTGTCATGAGTCCCAACGGACACAAGTACATCAGAGAATTTGACTGCGAGAGTGTGCCCCGCACCACCTATCGCGTGGGCGGCGTGATCCTCACCAAGGAGAAGATCTTCATCTCGGGCGAGAGCCGCATCCTCATCCGCTACACCCTCGAGGAGGCACACTCCCCCACCACCCTCCGCTTCAAGCCGATCCTCGCGTTCCGCGACGCCAACGAGCTCTGTATAGCCAACGACGTGATCAACACCGAGATCCCCGCCGTGCGCAACGGTGTGTCGGCCTGCCTCTACGACGGCTATCCCAGCCTGTTCATGCAGTTCTCGACCCAACCCCAATGGACCTACGATCCTCACTGGTATAACGGCTTCGAGTATGTCAAGGACCTCGAGCGCGGAGTCCCCTACACGGAAGACCTCTGGGTGCCCGGCTACTTTGAGGTGCCCATCAAGAAAGGCGAGAGCATCATCTTCTCGGCCGGACTCACCGAGGTAGACCCCGAGACGCTTCCCCAGATGTATGAGAAAGAGATAGCCGTGCGCACATGCCGCACATCCTTCTTCAACTGTCTGAAGAACGCCGTCAAGCAGTGCTATCTCTCCAACCCCCACGGCATGTATCTCCTCTCGGGCTATCCGTGGGGCAAGATCATAGCCCGCAATACCTTCATGGCACTCCCCGGCGCCACCATCGCCATCAACCACCGCGAGGACTATGAGAAAATCACGGCCACAGCCCTCACCGCCCTCGACCACTTCATGAACACCGGCGAGCTCGACAGCCTGATCCAAGGCATCGACCTGCCCGACATCCCCCTCTGGGCCATATGGTCGCTCCAGCAGTATGCCAAGGCCTACGGCCGCCCCGAGTGTGCAAGCCTCTACCTCGACGAGATACGCAAGATCACCGACTATATCCTCGCCGGCAAGCACCCCTTCCTCAAGGTCGACTCCGAGACCGGACTCGTCTGGACCGACGGCACCATGAAACCGATGTCGTGGATGAACGCATCGCTCGGAGGGTCGCCCGTAGTGCCCCGCACGGGCTATCTCGTGGAGTTCAACGCTCTGTGGTATAATGCTCTGGTCTTCGCTTCGCGTCTCACCGAAGGGGAGGAGAGCGAGAAATACAAAGCGCAGGCCGACAAGATGGCCGAGCCCTTCATCAAGACATTCCTCAACGACTACGGCTACCTCTACGACTATGTCAACGGCATGTATGCCGACCCGTCGGTGCGCCCCAACATGGCCATCGCCATCGGCCTCGACTACTCGCCGCTCGACCGTCGTCAGCGCAAACGTGTGCTCGATATAGTGACACGCGAACTGCTCACCCCCAAGGGACTGCGCACCCTCTCGCCCAAGAGCTTCGGCTACCGTCCCAACTACCTCGGCTCACCCGAGGAGCGCGAGATGGCTCTCCACAACGGCCCCGCCCGTCCGTGGCTCATGG
>CAZAWC010000095.1:0-9315 GCA_964488595.1 uncultured Staphylococcus sp.
TGGCCTCGGGGAAGGGATACTTGCCGTGCATATCCTTCACGAAATATTTGCGGAAGGGGATGAAGAACAGTATGCCCAGCACACCCCCGAGCAGCGAGCTGAGGAAGATCTGGAAGAAGTTGACCGAAATCTCGGGATATTTGGCCTGAAGGATATAGAGGGCGGGGAGTGTGAAGATGGCTCCGGCCACTATGACGCCCGAACAAGCACCTATGGACTGGATCATGACGTTCTGCCCCAGAGGATTGTCTATCTTGCGCCACTTGGAGAAGCCCACCGCTATAATAGCAATGGGAATAGCAGCCTCAAACACCTGCCCGACCTTAAGACCGAGATATGCTGCCGCCGCACTGAAGATGACGGCGAGGACAAGTCCGAGAATTACGGAATAGGGGGTGACTTCGGGATAATCGTGTGCAGGGTGCATGATGGGCCTGTAGGACTCGTCGGCACCGAGCTCGCGAAACGCATTTTCAGGGAGTTCCAGAGGATCGGCATCCTGCCACACCTCCTGATTGTTGTTTTTCTGCGACATTTTGTATGATAGTGGATTGATTTATTCGTCGTGGTTATTTGCCGTAGAGATATGATGTGGGGAGCGGACGGCAGTTATACTGCGAGGCCATGGTCTCTCCATAAGCTCCGGCCGAGCGGATGGCCAGAAAGTCGCCGCGCCTCAGCGCCGGTATACGTTCGTCGGTGGCGAAGACGTCCGAAGTCTCGCACACCGGACCTACAATGTCATAGTGATGCAGCTCGCCAGAGGGAGAGGATAGGTTGTCTATCGTATGGCGAGCGTTGTAGAGAGCGGGTCTTATGAGGTCGGTCATACCTGCGTCGACTATGGCAAACCGCTTGTGTGTACCGTTCTTGATATAAAGCACGCGGGTGATGAGCGAGCCACACTGAGCGGTGATCGAACGTCCGAGCTCGAAGTGGAGCTGCTGTCCCGGACGGAGCCTCAGATGGTTGCGGAACGTCTTGAAATAAGACTCGAAGTCGGGGATCGGGTGACGGTCGGGATCGGCATAATCTACGCCGAGGCCTCCGCCCACGTTGATGTTTTCAAACGAGATCCCTTTCTGCTCATACTCGTCGAGCAACCGGTTGATTGATTCGCACAGTTGAACGAACGGCTCGTTGTCGGTGATCTGCGATCCGATATGGAAATGCAACCCCGTGAGACGGACAGCCGGGAGTGACATGGCTGTACTGATAGCATCGTCGAGCTGCCCGAGGGATATTCCGAACTTGTTCTCGGCAAGTCCCGTAGTGATATACTCGTGGGTGTGAGGGTCTATGTCTGGGTTGACGCGCAGTGCCACTCTGGCCGTGGTGCCCATGGCTACGGCTATCTCGTCGATCACCTGAAGCTCTGCGACACTCTCCACATTGAAACAACCTATCCCTGCCTCGAGGGCGAGGATGATCTCCTCGTCGGTCTTCCCGACGCCAGCAAAGACGATCTGTTCCGGTGTAAAACCTGTTTCGAGTGCGAGGCGTATCTCTCCGCCACTCACCGTGTCGACTCCGAGACCGGCTGCCTTGATGCGACGGAGCACTCCGGGATTGGTGTTGGCCTTCATGGCATAGTGCACATGAAACCGATCGTCGCGCGAGGTGCGTTTCACCTCGGCAAGCGTGCGGTCAAGGAGCCCGAGGTCATAGAAATAGAACGGGGTGTGGAGATCCTTGAATTCCTGAAGTGGAAACCGTGTCATCAGTCGGCGGGATTGTTGAAAAGTTTGTTACTGAGGAGATTGAGTGCCTTCACCTTGTCGTCGCGGCGTATGAGGAAAGATATATTGAAGTTTGAACCGCCATAAGAGATCATTCGCACGGGGATCTCCGACAGGGCCTCGATGGCCCGTGCCTCATAGCCGGCATTGGTCCATTCCATATTGCCCACAACGGCCACGATCACCATATCTTTGTCTACAGTCACTGTGCCAAACTGCTTGAGCTCGTCGACGATCTCGGGCAAGAAACGGTCGGAGTCTATCGACAGCGACACACCCACCTCCGAGGTAGCTATCATGTCGATAGGCGTGCGATATTTCTCGAACGTCTGGAACACCCGGGTCAGAAAACCATACGCCAGCAACATGCGCGAGCTCTTGATCTTGATGGCTATCACATTGTCCTTGGCGGCAACTGCCTTTATGGAGGGGGCGGCCACATTGTTATATATCAGTGTGCCGTGGGCATCAGGCTGCATGGTGTTGAGCAGACGCACGGGGATATTGTTGACCTTGGCCGGGAGCACACATGTCGGATGCAATATTTTGGCTCCGAAGTATGCGAGTTCGGCCGCCTCCTCATAGTGAAGCTCGCCCACGGGGCTCGTCCCTTCGACATAGCGGGGGTCGTTGTTGTGCATGCCGTCTATGTCGGTCCATATCTCTATCTCCTCGGCCTCGATGGCGGCTCCGATGATCGAGGCGGTGTAGTCTGACCCGCCGCGCTGCAGATTGTCTACCTCGCCGGTGTGGTTGCGGCATATGAAACCCTGAGTCACGAAGATGTCGGCATCCTGATATTTGTCGAGGAGAGGCTGCAGGTGGAGCTGGATATATTGCATGTCGGGCTCGCCGTTGTCGCCGGTCTTCATGAACTCGAGTGCCGGGAGCGACTCCGCGTTGATACCTCGCTCGGCGAGGAGTATGGTCATCATGGCCACGCTCATTATCTCGCCCTGCGCAAGGATAATCTTCTCCTCAGTCTCCGAGAAGTTGTCGCGCTGAGTGAACGATCGTATGTAGTTGAAGCAAGCCTTGATCTCCTTGAGTGCCTTCTCGCGGCTCTCGAGGCGGTCATAGAGACGGGGGAGGGTCTGGAGATATTTAGACTCAAGGAGATTGATGGTCTCCTTGGCTCCGTTGATATTGCGTTTGTAGAGGTAGCCGGCTATCTCGACGAGTGTATTGGTGGTGCCTGCCATTGCCGACAGGACTATGATATTGCGTCCACGGGGGGCGACGAGTGAGGCCACGTGGCGTATCCGCTCTGCCGACCCTACCGATGTGCCGCCGAATTTCAGTACTTTCATACTTCTGTGATTCAATTTTAGGGGTCAAAGTTACGAAAAAGAATTGGTAATACGAAATAGCACATCGAAAATCGAATTATTCGTTTAATCGTGTGTGGTGTAGATGTGAGTGTAAGAGAGGCACCTCACCATGTGGGTGAAGTGCCTCTCCGAGATTAGGTTATGTGGCCGGCGATGTCAGCGGACCACGATTTTCTTGCCGTTGCGGATATATATCCCGGGGACGGTGATATGGTCCACGCGGATACCCTGAAGGTTGTAGATCACTTCGTCTGCAGGGGTGGCGATGATGGCGTCGATGCCCGACACATTTTCCTGAACGGCAACGTTGGGATTGCCTGCATAGGCCACAGCCGGGTCAACCGAGAGGTGAGGGGGCTGGTTGTAGCAGCAGTTCTGGTTGACTACCTGCACGCGATAGTTGAGGTCGTCCATCAGGTGGGGGATGCGATAGTCAGAGGTGTAGCTCGTGGCATTGATGAGAAGTTCGAAAGTATTCTCATCCCAGAGCACGAGCTCCTCGCGCCAGTCGCCCAACAGGTCGCCCAGCACGCAGGGGTTATATTTGGACGAGTTGTTGAGCTTGCCGATGGTGTAGTTGGTGTTGTTGACCTTGAGACGCCAGAAGCCGTTTGACTCTGAGTTCCATTTGGCCAGACAGCTCTTGTCATAATGCTCGTCATAGAGGTCGCCGTCCCAGTAGATGCGGTTGTTCATAGAGCCTCCGCCACCGGGATTCCAGCCCTCGGTGTAGCGTTCGCCCGTCAGACAGTCATGGAGACCGGGATCGGAGCTGTGCGAATACTGCGATGCACTCTTGGTGGAGTCAAAGTGGCCTATCACGCCACGGCCTGTGTCGCCCGAGGCTGTCTGATGGTAGATGAGCTGGCCGGTGGCGGCGTCGCGCAAGTCGCATCCGTAGGGGCTGTCTTCGTGGACCATGAACACCTCAAGACCGGGACGATCGGGCATGAAGTCGCCCAAGTGGAGTGCATCGCCATGTTTGAGCCCTGTGCGATAGAGGAGCGAGCCATCATGATCGAGGGCTGCCGAGCCGTAGACGATCTCATGGCGTCCGTCACCGTCGCAGTCGCCGGCGGCGATCCAGTGTGCTCCTTCGCCCCACAGGCCTTTGCCGCTCTCGGTGTTGCGGCTCACCCAGCGTTCCTTGAGGGTAGTGCCGTCCCAGTCATATGCTCCGACAAATGCCCCCGAATAGTAGCCGCGGGCAAAGATGGGGCTCGGATTGGCGTCGGGACCGTCGAGATAGGCGAGGGCGGCAAGATAGCGCTCAGAGCGGTTCTGATTGCTGTCTCCCCAATAGTTCAATCCGGCTTTATAGTCTGTGTGATAGGGGATAGTGGCGAGTTCGGCACCGGTGAGGCCGTCAAACACGGTGATGTATTCCGAGCCATGATCCTGCTTGCCGCGTCCGCTGAGCAGGTTTTCCTCAGGGTCGTCATCGCCGAGGAGCACATAGTTGCCCTCGCCGTCGATGGTGCCGGGGGCGGTCTTCATCATAAACTCTCCATAGCCGTCGCCGTCAAAGTCCCATGCGATAAACTGCATGGTGTGGGCGCTGGTGAAGAAGTTGGGGCCTGCGTCGATGCGCCACAGCTGTGTGCCGTCGAGCTTATAGCAGTCGAAGTAAGCCGGTGCGGTGGCTCCCGTGCTGGCGGCATCCTTTTCGTTGGAGGGGGACCATTTGAGGATTATTTCATATTCCCCGTCGCCATCCATGTCGCAGTAGCCGGCATCGTTGGGTGTGTAGGATGCACCGTCGCGGTCGGCAGGGCGATTGGTAGGAATGCGGAACACCTGATTGTCCCATGTCTTGCCGCTGACCTCGGTCTCGAGAAGGTTGCCTGCGGCATCGAATGTCTCGAGACGATAATAATCGCCGGCCACTCCGTCAAGGTCGTTGAAGTTTGTGCGGTCGATGATATAGAGGCCATCGTTGAGGATGTGGTCCTGACTCTCGGACGACGAGCCGCGGTAGAGCTTGTATTTCACTCCATAGCCGTCGGCCACGCGGTGGCGCCATGACACAAGGTTGCCGGTGCCCATCCCTGCCCCTGTGAGGCTGAGGGACATGAGGCCGCGCTTCAGCGGCGTGGCTGCGGGCTTCGGGCCGCGGTTGGTGACGGCGAAACGCACACCGAAATTCATCACCTCGGCATTGTCGCGGAGGATGCTCACAGTGGCTTTGCGACCTTCGTAGCGAATCTCATGGCTGTAGCCGCTGACCGTGGTGAGAGCGAAGTCTGTGGGCTCGCCAAACAGTTTGCTCTTGAATGCCGCGGTCTCGCCGTTTTTGAGGTCGGCCACAAGGGGTAGGAGGTTGATGGTGCTCGGCTTGCCGGCCTCAGTGGCGCCAGTGACGGTGAACGAGGTGACAAACTGCTTCACGTCATAGATCTCCTCGTCGAGAGCTCCTTTGATGGTGACGTTGCGGAAGCCGATCTCTTTGGCAGAGCTGTTGTCGGCTCCGTTGATGTTCATGATGTAGAGGGAGATGGCAAACGGTTTGCCCTCAGCCATGACGTCGGCAAAGGTGTACTCGTGGTGGCTGTAGCCGGTGGAGTTGGAGGATGAGATCTTGTTGCGCAGTGGTGCTATGCCTGTGGCGACGGCCACATCGGCATCTGTGCCGATGGTATAATACACGTCCACTGCACCGGCATCGGTCCCGACTTTGACGGCGTCAAACGATATGGCCGTGGGTTTGAACGAATGGCCGGCGGCGGGAGTGACGGTGAATGTGATACAGTGGCCTGCTGTCTTGGAAGTCACCTTAGTGGTCGGTTTGTAGGCCGTGAAAGAGGGTGTGTAGGTGACTGACTCATAGCCTGAGTCGGCATTTGACCCCGTGAGCTTGCGCACAGCGCTGATTTTGTCGCCGAGTGTGAAGCCGGTGGTGATGAGCGACGTGGCGCTCCCCTCGGTCGTGACGGCGGGGAGATTGTCGGGGTCGCTCAGTTCCCACGTGGCCGAGTATGATTCGGCCCACACTCCGATCGGAGCCATGGCGGTAGCGATCAGAGCAATAAAGGATTTGTTCATTGACGAATGGTTTAGGTATAAGGTTTCAGATTTGTTGCAAAGATATATGTTTTCCGATTTATTACCAAATAATTATGAACGGGCAATGACTATGGCTTGCCTAAATGACCCCCGGGTCAGTTGGACATGCGCTTGAGCAGGTTGTATGACGATACCACGCCGAGACTCCCAGCCTTGGAGAGGTCTTTGAAGGCGGCTTCACGATTGCCCAGCGTCAGATATACATATCCGCGGTTGTAGTATGCCTCGCCGAAGTCGGGTTTCAGTTCGATGGCTCGCGAGAGTGAGAGAAGGGCCGACGTGTAGTCGCCCTCAGTGGCCAGCATGACCCCCTTGTTATAGTGGGCCACGGGCATGAGCGGCGACAGCTCGATCACTTTGTCGATGTCTGCCATAGCCAGACGCATCTCTTGGCGTCCGTCAGTGAGCATCCCCTCGTGATCCTCGCCCGAGTGAGGCGTGCGGGCGTTCATGAAGCGGGCGTTCGAGCGGATGAGATATGCGAGGGTGAAGTCGGGGGTCATGCTGATGGCGCGGGTGAGGTCGGGTATAGCGTTCTCATAGTCGCGCAGGGTCATGAAGTCCATCGCTCGTCCCAGATAGTCGACAGCACGGGGGGTGTGGGAGGAGAGATAGGAGTTGTAATAGCTGATCGACTCAAAGTGGCGGCGAGCTGTCTCCTCGTCGGTCGTCGAGGGCTCGCGGTTGGTCACCTGAAGGAGGAATCTCAGCGCACGCGTGGCGTTTATCTCATCGGCCTCCTTCATATAGTCGCCGCTCATCTTGAGTTCCGATGGGGAGCTGTAATATGTCACGGCAAACAGCGGCTCGAGTTCTATGGTCACGTTGCGGTCCTGCACCTTGCCGCGTATCTCTTTGGAGTTAAACACCTGTTCGGGCTGAGAATTGTCAGAGATGGTGGAGAGGGAGCTGAACCGCCGTTTCACCTGCTCCTGCGACATGGTGGGGACGTTTGCAGCCACGTTCAGGCTGTCAGATCCCTCCGTTGCCACAGCCTGCCCAAAGGGAGAATAGTGTCCCTTGTCGTCAAGACTGAGGCGCGTCTCCGCGAGCGCCATCGACTTGCGGTAGTCACGGTCGGCCCCTTTCATGTCTCCCTTGGTCCGCTTTGCCTCATATCGCATGAAGTATGCCGCAGCAAAGTCGGGAAACACGTCGATGAGTCTGTCAAGATCCTTGATCGCTCCGTCGAGACGGCCGGTCTGGAGCCGGAGCAACGCACGGTTGTAGAGAGCCTTGTAGTCGTCCGGGTCAAGGTGGAGGACGCGACTGAAATCGGTGATGGCCTTGTCCGTATCGTGCACCTCGCTCCTCAGCAGGCCGCGGTTGAAGAGTGCGAGCGTATTGTCGGGCTCGAGATTGAGGGCATAGTCATAGTCGGCAAACGCACCGTTGAAGTCATCGTTCATATAGCGGAGGAAGGCGCGGTTGATGAAAAATCCGGCATACTTGGGCTGGAGTTTGATGGCCTTGTCCATGTCTGCCAGTGCGGAGGCATAGTCTTTCTCAGAGTTTATGGCTATGTCGGCCCTCATCACATATCCGTTGACGGCATTGCGGTTTATGTCGAGCGCTTTGTCGATGTCGGCACGGGCGGCAACAGTGTCTTTCATTGCCAGCCGGAGCCTCGCGCGCCCCAGATAGCCGGGGTCAAATCCGGGAAAACGTTGCAACAGTGTGCTGAATGTAGAGTCGGCCCCGGCATAGTCGTTGATGTCCTGTTGGGCAACCGCTTTGTTGTAGAGCAGTCCGCGTGAGTCGGGCAGCATCTCGAGCGCCCGTGAGTAGTCCTCGATGGCCTCGCGGGTGAGCCCGAGGTTTTGGCGCGCAACTCCGCGCACCTCCCACGCATCGACTATGAAAGGGTTGCGCTCCAGAGCCATGGAGGCATCGGCCTCGGCTCCGAGATAGTCGTCGAGGTTGAGCTTGGCCACCGCACGCAGGAAGTATGGCTTGGCAAGATAGGGCTTCACTTCGATGACACGGTTGAAATACTGGATCGAGAGCACGTAGTCCTCGAAGTAGAGACTGTTTTGCCCGATCCTGAGCACCTGCTCGGTATTGATCTGTCCGCTTGCCGAGAAAGGGAATGAAAGGAGTAATATGATGGTCGGGAGAAGGGATCCCGGGTTTAGTCGCATAGCGCAATCGGTTGGTTTTAACGTGCAAAAATAGCACTAAAAACCGAGAATCCTGTCGGTTTAAGAATTTTTATATTTAACGACGCCACACACTCCACGCTATTTCCATAATTTTGCACCATGACACGTTCGGTAATAAGTATGATTATGACATTGATCACCATGGCGCCGTCAGCGATGGCCGGCGAACTCGACCGCGAGCTCGAGGCGAGGGGATTCAAGGAGGTGAGCGGGATAGACGAGTCAATCATAGTGAGACTGATGTATGCGCGCGCCGACAATTTCACGGGCCGGGTGCTATACACCCCCGACCTTCTCGAGAAAGCATGGCTGCACCCCGACGCTGCGGCTGCCCTCGGGCGCGCACAGGCCGAACTCGACAAAGTGGCTCCGGGCATGAGGCTCCTCGTCAAGGACGCCGCCCGCCCGATGAGCGTACAGAAAAAGATGTTTCGTTCGGTGGCAGGCACACCGATGGCACGCTATGTAGCTAATCCGGCCAAAGGAGGAGGGCTGCACAATTTCGGCCTCGCTGTCGATATAACACTCGCCGATGCCGATGGAAACGAACTGCCCATGGGGACGCCTGTAGACCATCTCGGACCCGAGGCCAACATAGACCGTGAGACCGAGCTTGTGGCACGGGGCACCATATCGGAGACCGAGCGGCAAAACAGGCTGCTGCTGCGCCGCGTTATGCGTGCCGCCGGCTTCAGCACCATCCGCACCGAATGGTGGCACTTCAACCTCTGTCCCCTCTCCACCGCCAAATCCCGCTACCGCCTCATCGACTTCTGAACAAATGCCCAGCGTATCCCATCCCTCCGGATCCTCGGTAAATTGAATTGTATCGGACAGCATGTCGGAGCAGGAATCTTACGATCAATTCTATCCCAACGTTGACACTGTCGGAGTCGGCGATAATTTCAATGCACGCATTGATGTGTTCGCTGTCAAGGAGACAGTTGTAGTGGTCCCAATGCTCGAGGCTGGTAGGGTAGGCCGCATTAACATTTTTAGCCATATCTCTAAATAAGAGAT
>CAZAWC010000096.1:0-9276 GCA_964488595.1 uncultured Staphylococcus sp.
GCCCCCTTGCCGCACTTACTTTCTCAACATGCCCAACTATCTCTGAATAAGAGATTTTAATCCCACTTAACACACAGGAATTCAAGGAATAACTATGGCAGAGTGTCCCTGATGTTTGACAAATGACCAATACTGCACGATTCACTCCATGATTGTTGCCTTACTATGCGCCGTATTTCCAAAAAATTAGCTATTTTTGCCGCCGCAGAAAGTATCTCTTATTCAGAGATGCTTTGGCTCATGACACCACAAAGGACATTATAAAGACTTATCACATATGGAGATAGCTCCTGTAGCCAAGGCAGCCTCAGGCCGACGCATCGAATCGCTCGACGTGCTCCGCACTTTCGTGCTGTTCGGCATATTGATAGTCCATTGCGAGAATGGATTCGGACTGTTGGACACCGCCCCGGTCTCCAAACCCACATTGATCGCCCATTGGATCATTCAGTTTTTACTTGCAAACAAATGCAACATCGCATTCACCACACTGTTTGGCGCAAGTTTCGGACTGATACTGAGAAACAAAGCCAATACCTCCGCACGCTTCATGTGGCGATGTCTACTGCTGATAGGTTTTGGTGTCCTCAACAAACTGTTCTACTGGTATGACGCCTTGATGGCATTTGGTGTGCTGGGGATCCTGATCATCCCCTATCGCCACCTGCGTCCACGCACCATACTCATCGTCACCACGGCCATCTATTTTCTCATCCCGGTGGTCTGGCCACTTCTTGATGCAGGGACCGTCCTGTTCGGCGGGTGGACTCCGGTTCCTCAACCCGACATATCGACCACCTCGCTCAGCGATCTGTTGCACCGCCCGCTGTGGGAGGGGATCGCCTCATATGCCTATGTGGTCACGATCCATGGAGGCATCCTGCAGAGCTTCATGTATATGGCTGTCGGCTATGTGCTGGTGCGCAAAGACATCATCTCACATATGGAAGATTATCTGAGAGGGCGATACGTGGCGCTCCTTTGGGCGCTGACGGCTATCGCTATCTATTTCCAGTTCTTCGTGAGCCTCCCGCCGTTTCTGTCTACATATAAGGAGGTGGCCAATCCTATCGCCTGCTACACTTACTGTTATACCATCCTGTATGTGTTCCACAGATGGAAGTCCGTCTCGAGACTTCTGCTCACGGCAGCCCCTTACGGTCGGATGAGCCTGACCAACTATACCATGCAGTCCATCATCAGCGTGAGTATCTTCACGACCATCGGGCAGACAGCCGCCTCATTTCCCTTGATATATTTCATAGCATACATCTTCGGCTTATGGGGGATGCAGCTTGTATTCAGCTATTACTGGATGAAGTATATGAACTTCGGGCCTATGGAATGGATATGGCGTGTGCTCACCAAGACCCGCTATGTGCCGCTGCTTCGAAGAGGCCGCTGACACAGCCCCGGGAGATCACTTGCGGCCGAAGTCGGCGGGGATTTCGCCCCACGCAGGGGTGTCCCATGTGAGGATGGGGTTGGAATATGTGTTGCGGTCGAGCCACACGAGGGCGCGGTCCATCATGTCAAACAGCTCGGCGTTGGCCTCCGTGCGCTGGAGAGTGGTCTTGACATGTCTGTTCCTGACCCACGATCGTGCCGTGCGCGAGTCGGTGTAGATGGGTGTGGTGTGTCGGCCCTGACCTTTGAGCAGGGCCAGCGCATGGACGAGGGCGAGAAATTCACCTATATTATTAGTGCCTCCCTCCAGCGGTCCCACATGGAAGATCCTCTGCCCGGTGCGCACCCACACCCCCTGATACTCCACCGGGCCGGGATTGCCCGAGCAAGCCGCGTCGACGGCCAAGGCATCCTGAACAATCTCGGGAAAATCATCATAGTCCTTGACCGGGGGCGTGTAGCTCGCTATGCTGCGGAGCAGGTCCATCTGATCCGAAGGGTTGCCGCGCCAAGCAGCCACGGCCTCATCCTGCGAGGGAAAAGACTTGAATTTGGCCCCGGGGTAGCCCTCGGTGTACATCTTACACTCCTCCCACGAGTCAAAGACGCCGGTGGCACGCCCCTCCCACACCACATAGAATTTTTTTGCCATACCTTCTCAGCTCAGAGACAGATAGATGGATATGTCGACAGGGCGCATCCCCAGCAGTTCGGCTATGCGATGGTGGACAGGCTTGCCGAAGAACGTGAGGGCGCCGCGCTGCATGCCGGCGGGGAGCTTGATCGAGGGGCTCTCAGGGGCCGATAGCGACCCGAGAAACGAGAGGAGCGTATTGCTCAGGGCCATTGCTGCCGTTCGGGCCACGGCCGAGCCGGGATGGGTGAAGCACACACGCCCGGCCACCTGTGTCGAATAGTCGAGCGCCGAGGCCGACGCGAGGTCGACGGGCACCATCGAGGGAAAGGCACTGCCGTCCGAGCAGCGCGTGGCGTCGAAGGTGAGCACACCGCGCTTCATCGTCACCACCGTCTCCTCATGGACGGCAAAGCGGCGGGCCGTGGGGGTGACCACCACCACATCGGCACTCCGCAGGGCCGACGCCAGAGTGCGCGGATGGAGCGACGAGGTGATGACGGCGGGTCCCAGCTCCTGTGAGGCACGGCGCAGGGAGTAGACATCGTCGTCAAACATCCTCACCGTCGAGCCCAGCCCCATGGCCGAACGTGCCGCGGCACAGGCGGCGATCCCCGACCCTATGAGCAGAGTCTCGCAGGGGATGATGCCGGCCACGCCGCCGAGCAGTATCCCCTTGCCCCTCACCGAGTCGGCCAGCAGCGACGAGGCTATGGCCATGGCCGCGCGGCCATCTATCTCGGCCAGAATGTCGGCAAAGGGGGTCTGGCCCCTCTCGTCGGCCACGAGGTCGAGGGCCACGGTGATGATGTGCTGGGCCAGCAGCTCGCGCAGGGCCCGCAGGTCGCGGCACGAGGGCTCGAGCAGCGTCAGCAGTATGGCGCCACGCCTCATGCGCCTCACGTCGGCGGCGGTGAGGGTGGCCGGATAGAGCACTATGTCACACCCCAGAGCCTCGGCGCGGGTGGTGACGTCCACCCCCGCACGATGATAGGACAGGTCGGGATAATGGATGGGAGCGGCCGCGCCCTCCTGCATCTTTATCACAAATCCGCTCTCGATGAGCTGGGCAGCTCCCTCGGGGGTGAGCGGGAATCGCCTTTCGGCGGGGTCGGTGCATGTGGGTAGCCCTATGGTGAGACGGCGCTTCGAGGTGGCCGTGGCACAGGGTGATTCGAGCGGAGTGGGACAGGACATATTTTATTGATCGGGGGGTGAAAGGATGATGTCGTGGGGAGAAGTGCCGACGAGGAAACGCTCGGCAAACAGCTCGGTGGCCCGGGCAAGCTCGTCGACGGTGTCGAGGTGTGTGGTGTCAAACCTGTGGGCGGCCTTGGCGTAGTGGGGCGTGCGCTCACAGAGCTTGGAGTCGATGAATCCGCGCAGCTCCCCGTCGTCGAGGCGCGCTATGAGCGGACGCGACGCCCGCGCCACCGACAGGCGCTCAAACAGCCTCGGAGTGTCGGACGTGAGCCACACCGTGGCCCCGCGGGAGTTCATCATCTCCATATTGTCGCCAAAGCAGGGTGTGCCGCCGCCGCAGGCCACCACAGTGACAGCGCCGGCATCCGAGAGCGACATCAGGGCCTCGCGCTCCATGGCCCGGAAGGCCGCCTCGCCACGGGTGGCGAAGATCTCGGTGACGGTCATCCCGGCACGGGCCTCGATATAGTCATCGAGGTCCACGAATCTCACTCCGCAGCGCGCCTCGAGGGCACGCCCGAGGGTGGTCTTGCCGCAACCCATGAAGCCTATGAGAAAGATGGTGTGATCCATAAACAGTTGCAAAAATAGCCCAAATTCCCCGCACGTACAAATTTTGGAGCGGCGAATTAAAGGGAGTGTGCCGAAAAGTGACTACCTTTGCAGACGGATTCACACCCTGCTCATCAATATTCCATCACCACACATGAAAGTGAAAGATATCTTCAACTGGTGTCGCCGCTATCTGTCGCTCACTCTGCTTGCCGCCATCGTGGTGGGGGCGCTGGTGCTCTTCTTCAACGAGAACTCGCTGGTGCGCACCGTGAGTCAGGAGCAGCGCATCGACGAGCTGCAGACCCTCATCGACGACGCTCAGGACACGCTCGACTATTATCGTGCCCTCAACCGCTCGCTCATCACCGACAAGGAGACGATGGAGCGCATCGTGCGCGAGCAATACCACATGCAGCATCCAGACGAGGATGTCTACATATTTGAATAACCACCCTACTCCCAGCCATCTACGACATTGACACCCACCTCACGCTACAACCTCTCCACTCTCCTCTCCACCCTCGGCCTGCTGGCCATCCTCATCTCGGCCGCCCTGCCACTGCTCCGCATCGGCACCGCGTGGTTCGGCTACCCATATGCCGCCGGGGCCTTGGTGCTACTGGCGTCACGCATCATCAACCCCACCCCCGAGGGTGCCTCACTGAGGGTGCGCCGGCTGCTGCGCATGGAGATATGGACGGCCCTTGTCTTCGCGGCCGGCGCGGCGTTTATCCTTTTCGGGCCCGCGGGCAACGACTGGCTGGCCTTCACGCTGGCCGGCGGAGTGCTCACCGTCTACACTTCGGTGATGATACCCCGCGAGAGCAAAAAACGTGAAAAATAGTGAATTTTAGCGATTTTTGCCAGTTAATTACTACTTTTGTGGGTCAAAACCAACTCTATAGCTAACACAGTGGCGTTGTACCTCACCATTGACCAAGGAAACTCGGAGGCCAAAATGGCCCTCTGGGAGGACACCCGACTGGTCGACTTCCGCATGGAGCCGGCGCTCAACCCCGTGCGCATCAGCAAGTTTATCGCCTCATGCGACGAACTCTCGGGCTCCATCTACTGCTCGGTGACCCGCGAGGATGTCAGCGTGGTGTGCCACCTGCGCCACCTGTGCGCCCACACCCTGCGCATGGGCCCCGAGACCCCGGTGCCCCTGCGGGTGGACTATGCCACCCCACAGACCCTCGGGGCCGACCGCGTGGCCGCAGCCGTGGGCGCGTGGGCCGACCATAAGGGCCACCCCATACTGGTGGTCGATGCCGGCACGGCGGTGACCTACGACTTCGTGACCCCCGACGGCGTCTATGCCGGAGGCAACATAGCCCCCGGCATCACGATGAATCTGCGCGCCCTCCACGAGTTCACGGCCCGACTCCCCCTCGTGCCGTTTCCCAAGTCGATGGCCCAGCAGGCCCGCCAGCTGTTCGGCAACGACACCCGCGGCGCCATAGCGCGCGGCGCCGTCGACGCCGTCAGGGCCTCGATAGAGTTCTATCGCCGCCGTCTGCCTGACGACACCGTGATAGTGATCGGCGGCGGATGCGGCCACCATCTGGCCACGGTCTGCGACTTCCCGGTGCATGTCGACGACCACCTCGTAAGCAAAGGTCTCAACCGAATACTCATCTACAATGAACCATAGACACTCCATCCTCTCCGGCCTCCTGCGCGTGCTCGCGCTGACCGCCATCCTCGTCGGCGGCGTCATGCCTGCCGCAGCTCAGATCACGTCGAGCCCCTACTCGAAATTCGGCTACGGCATGCTCGGCGACGGTGCCACCTCGGCACAGCGACAGATGGGCGGCACAGGCTATGCCATGCGCTCGGGCCGACAGATCAACGCCATGAACCCCGCGTCATATGCCGGAATGGACTCCCTGACATTTCTTTTCGACATGGGTGCCGACGTGTCCATGTACTGGCGCAACGAGAGCGCCGGCAGCGACCACGACTGGGGCGGCGGCATCGACTATGTCACCCTGCAGGTGCCCGTGAGCCGCACGGTGGGCATGAGCGCCGGCCTGCTCCCCTACTCGTCCGTGGGCTATTCGTTTGGCTCCTCCATCGACAACGGCACATCCTCGCATCAGGGCATTGGCGGCATCAACCAGCTCTATCTCGGCGCAGGCTGGATGCCGCTGCGCGGCCTCTCGGTGGGCGTCAACGTGTCCTATCTCTTCGGCCGCATCACCAACGACGTCTTTGCCATCTCGTCCACGGGCCAGAACGCCGTGTTCGAGCAGATGATGGAGGTGTGCGACTACCACTTCCGATTCGGCGTGCAGTATGCCTACCGGCTTTCGCGCCGCGCATCCATCACCGCCGGCCTCACATTCGACCCCGGCAAAGACCTGCTCGGCAAGACATACGTGCTGAAATTTCTCGAGGGCACCACGACGCCGGCCGACACGGTGGCACCCGGCGTGGTGCGCCTCCACAACAAGTTCTCGCTGGCCTCGAGCTATGGCGCCGGCCTCGCCTATGACATGGACGGCGGCCGCGTGCACGCCGAGGTAGACTTCACATACCAGCCGTGGAGCAAGGCCAAATTCACTCAGCTCGACAACTTTGCCGCCACCCGTCTGGCCGACCGCTGGAAGGTGGGTGCCGGTGTGGCCTACACCCCCGATCCCCGCGGGGGCTACCTGCGCCGCATCACCTATCGCGCCGGCGGATTCTATAACCGCGACTATGTGATGGTGGGCGCCAACCATGTGCGCGACTACGGCGCCTCGGTGGGCCTCGGGCTCCCCGCCCTCGGCTCCAAGACGGTGATCAACCTCGGATTCGAGTATCGCAACCGTCAGGCCACCCCCGTGGCCCTGCTCAAGGAGCAGTATTTCAACATCACCTTGGGCGTCAACTTCAATCAGCTCTGGTTCTACCGCAACAAACTCCGCTGATCCTCCCCCCGTCTGCCATGTCGTCGCCCCGATCACTGCGCCTGCTCCCCGCCGCTGTCGCCACGGCCATCGCCGCCACGGCACTCACCGTCACAGGGTGTCGCGAGGAGGCGCCTGTGGGCACCGCAGCCTTGGCAGCCGACGTGCCCACGATGACCACACGCGACGTCCAGACCCTCATCTCCGACTCGGGCGTGGTGCGCTATCGCATCACCACCCCGCTGTGGTATGTCTACGACGACGTGGACGAGCCCTGCTGGAAGTTTCCCGACGGACTGGAGCTCGAGAAGTATAACGACCTGTTCCAGCGCGACGCCACTGTGAGGGCCGACTCGGCCACCTATATAAAGAATCGCCAGCTGTGGCGCCTCGACGGGCGTGTCAGCATAGCCAACACCGCCGGCGAGCGCTTCCTCACCGAGCAGCTCTTCTGGGACCAGCGCGCCCACAAGCTATACTCCGACTCGTTCATCCACATCGAGCGGGCCGACCGCATGCTCGAGGGCTACGGATTTGACTCGGACGAGCGCCTCAGCCGCTACACCATCCGCCGTGTCAGCGGCATCTTCCCCTCAGGCACATTCCGCAAGGACCAGTAACCACCCACCATCTCACCCACACGGCCATGTCATCCACTTGGATTCTGCTCACCGTCATCTCCCTCATACTCTCCGCCCTGTTCTCGGGGGTGGAGATAGCCTTCATCACAGCCGACCGCGTGCGCGTGGGCCTCGACACATCGCGCGGAGGCCTGCTCAACCGCATCGTGGGGCGCTACTACTCGAGTCAGGAGCTGTTCATCTCCACCATTCTCGTGGGCAACAACATAGTGCTCGTCATCTATGGCATGGGGGCCGCCGCCATGCTCGAGCCGTGGATAGCCACCCACATCTCCGACAATCAGGCCGTGGTGCTCATGCTCCAGACTATCATCTCCACGCTCGTCATCCTCTTCACCGGCGAGTTCATCCCCAAGTCCGTCTTCCGCATCAACCCCAACACGTCGCTCAAGATCTTTGCCCTCCCCGTCTACCTGTTCTATATAATATTGTGGCCTGTGGCCGCCTTCACATCGCGCCTCTCCAAGGGGCTGATGCGTCTGGCCGGCATCAAGGCCGAGGACACCCGCCTCGGAGTGCTCTCCATAGCCGACCTCAACGACTATCTCGAGACCAAGATCGACGACCTCGAAAACCCCGAGGAGACGCAGGTGGAGAATGAGGTGAAGATCTTCCACAACGCTCTCGACTTCTCGTCGACCCAGCTGCGCGACTGCATGGCCCCGCGCAACGAGCTGGTGGCCGTCGACATCGACGACACCACCCGCCAGCGCCTCTCGGAGCTGTTCACATCCTCGGGGCGCAGCAAGATACTGGTCTATCGCGGCGACATCGACCATGTGATCGGCTATGTCCACGTCTCCGAGCTTTTTGACCCCGAAGCCGACTGGAAACAGCACATCAAGGAGGTGCTCTACGCCCCCGAGACCCTGCTGGCCAACACCATGATGCGCCGCCTCCTCACCGAGAAGCGCTCCATGGCCGTGGTGGTCGACGAGTTTGGCGGCACGGCCGGCCTCGTCACCCTCGAAGACCTCGTGGAGGAGATCTTCGGCGACATTCAGGACGAGCACGACAAGAATCCCCTCACGGCCACCGAGGTGTCGCCGGGCGTCTACGAGTTCTCGGGCCGCATCGAGGTGCGCGCCCTGCGCGACGACTTCCGCCTCGACATCCCCGAGGACGACGAATATCAGACCCTCGCCGGATATATCATGCACGAGACCGGCACCCTGCCCCCCAAGGGTGAGACGGTGGAGATAGACGGCCTGCGGTTTACCATCGTCGAGCGCTCGTCCACCCGCCTCGACCTGATCCGCGTCGAGAGCACGCCCCAGTGACGGCACACCCCTCAGCACAGGGGAGGCTGGAGGCGCCACCCTTTTAAGGGTAATTAACATTACCGCCCATAAATCGCCATGATTTAACACCTATTCGCTTATTTGGCGTTTCATTAACACATATTCACAATATTAAGCGAAAATTAAAATCAAAATTATTTTACATTTCAAATATTCTCACTACTTTTGGAGGCTCAATTGCGGGGCGCCCTCCGCGCCTCCGTGTGGCATCATGCCGGAGCGAGGCCTCCTCACGTAGCCTCCCGCCGGGATAGGAAACATAACAATCAAAACGAAACACAACAGAATAAGTAACTAAAATCATGAGTAACACTACCGTAAAACCCGCCAATGGCAAACTTGGCGTACTCGTAGTAGGTCTCGGTGCCGTGACATCCACCTTCATGACCGGCGTCCTCATGGCTCGCAAGGGCCTCGCAAAGCCCGTCGGCTCAATGACCCAGTATGACAAGATCCGTGTAGGCAAGGGTGCCGACAAGAAATATCTCAAATATGACGAAATCGTGCCCATCGCACAGCTCGACGACATCGTCTTCGGCGCATGGGACGTATATCCCGAGAACGCCTACGAGAGCGCTATCAACGCCGAGGTGCTCAAGGAGAAGGACATCAACCCCGTGAAGGAGGAGCTCGAGGCCATC
>CAZAWC010000097.1:0-9105 GCA_964488595.1 uncultured Staphylococcus sp.
GGGGATCGAGCAGGCGGATGGTGACGCCGAAGCCGTCCATAGCCTCGAAGATGCCCTCGAAGTCGCCGCGCTGCATGGGGAGGAGCTTGGCAAGCGCCATCTTGCGACCCTCAACGTCGGATGCGAGAATCATCTCACGAACGGCCTTGATGCGGTCGCCCTCGAAGAACATGTGCTCCGTGCGGCAGAGGCCGATGCCCTGAGCGCCGAGTTCGCGGGCCTTCTTGGCGTCGCGGGGTGTGTCGGCGTTGGTGCGCACGAGTGTCTTGGTGTATTTGGCTGCGAGGTTCATCACCGCGCCGAAGTCGCCGTCAATGTCGGGCTCTACGGTGGGCACCTGTCCGTCGTAGACGTCGCCGGTCGAGCCATTGAGCGAGATCCAGTCGCCCTCCTTATATACCTTGCCGCCCATCTCGACAGTCTTGGCTTTGTAGTCAACCTTGATTTCGCCGGCGCCGGACACGCAGCACTTGCCCATACCGCGGGCCACAACGGCTGCGTGAGAGGTCATACCGCCACGCATGGTGAGGATGCCCTGAGCCACGGCCATACCGCGGAGGTCTTCGGGCGAGGTCTCGATGCGGACGAGGACTACCTTGCGCTTCTTCTCAGCCCAAGCCTCAGCATCGTCAGCGGAGAATACTACCTGACCGCAAGCTGCGCCGGGCGAAGCGGGGAGACCCTTGGCCACTACTTTGGCACGCTTGAGAGCTGTCTTGTCAAATACGGGGTGGAGGAGCTCGTCGAGCTTCTGGGGCTCCATGCGGATGAGGACGGTCTTCTCGTCGATCTCACCTGCACGGAGGAAGTCCATGGCTATCTTCACCATAGCTGCGCCGGTGCGCTTGCCGTTGCGGGTCTGGAGCATCCAGAGCTTACCGTCCTGAATGGTGAACTCCATATCCTGCATATCCTTATAATAGTCCTCGAGCTTGTGGGCGATGGAGATGAGCTCTGCAGCGCAGTCGGGCATCGACTCCTCGAGCGAGGGATATTTGGTCTTGCGCTCCTCCTCGGTGATGCCCTGCAGGGCAGCCCAGCGGCGCGAGCCCTCTACAGTGATCTGCTGAGGTGTGCGGATACCGGCCACAACATCCTCGCCCTGAGCGTTGATGAGATACTCGCCGTTAAACATGTTCTCGCCCGTAGCGGCGTCGCGGCTGAATGCCACACCGGTTGCCGAGTTGTCGCCCATGTTGCCATAGACCATGGCCTGAACGTTGACAGCCGTGCCCCATTCCTCGGGGATCTGGTTCATGCGGCGATAGAGGATGGCGCGCTCGTTCATCCACGAGTCAAACACGGCGCAGATACCGCCCCAGAGCTGCTCCCAAGCGTCGTCGGGGAAGTCCTTGCCGGTATAGTCCTTAACGGCGGCCTTGAAGAGATTCACAAGCTCCTTGAGGTCGTCGACGTTGAGCTCGGTGTCGAGCTTCACGCCCTTTGCCTCCTTGACTTTGTCCATGATCTCCTCAAAGGGATCAATATCAGTCTTGGACTTGGGCTTCATGCCGAGTACCACGTCGCCATACATCTGGACGAAACGACGGTACGAATCCCATGCGAAACGGGGATTGCCACTCTTCTCGGCGAGCGAAGCAACGGTGGCGTCGTTCATGCCGAGGTTGAGCACCGTGTCCATCATGCCGGGCATGGATGCACGGGCACCCGAGCGGACGGAGACGAGGAGGGGATTGGCGGGATCATTGAATTTTTTGCCTGTGAGGCTCTCTACGTGTGCGATAGCGGCTTCTACATCCTTGGCGAGACGCTTCACAACCTCTTCCTTGCCATACTGTGTGTATTCGGTGCAGACATCCGTAGTGATGGTGAATCCGGGAGGCACGGGCATACCCAGCAGGTTCATTTCGGCAAGGTTGGCACCTTTGCCGCCGAGGAGATTGCGCATCGAGGCGTTGCCTTCAGCCTTGCCGTCTCCAAACGTATAAACTCTTTTCATTATTAATGGATTAGATATTGATATTATAATTCAATCTGTTTCATGGGTGCTAAGTATGGCCTTAGCATGATGCAAAGATAGTGATAATTAAACTTTGTGTCAATCTTTTTGGCCAACTTTACTGAAATTTCATATACTTTCACTCATAATTAATGGCCCTCGAGGGGGGAATGGTCGATATGATGGCCGAGGGGACTATCAGCACTATGACCGCCACGACTATTGCGGCAGCGTTGAGCACGATGATTGGCCACCAGTCGAGCGCCATGGGCACATGATCAAGATAATATGCCTCCGGGTCAAGGGGAATGATCGCCGTGCTGCGTTGCAGCAAGATGAGTCCTATCCCCAAGATATTGCCCACCACGAGTCCTGCCACGAGCACGCGCATGGTGAGAATGATGAATGTGCGACGGATCAGCGAGTTGGATGCGCCGATCGCTTTGAGGACTCCTATCATATTCACTCTGCGCAGCACGAGGATGAAGAGTGACGACACGAGCGTGAGCGCCGCCAGCAGACCCATCAGCGTGAGGAGGACCGCCACATTGGTGTCGAGGAGCGCCAACCAGTTGAAGTAGAGTAGGGCAGTGTCGTGGATATTGGCCAAAGCCAGCGGGGGTGCGTCGGGATGAGTGTACATGCGCATGCGCAATGAGTCTTCGGCCTCTGCGGCAAATGCGTCGATCGCTTGGTCATCGGCCAGCCCGGTTATTTCTATGAGCATTGCCGTTGAGTCAGGCGCGCCGATCACCCTGCGGAGCATAGGCATCGAGGCGTAGACCATCCTCCTGTCATAGTCAGAGAAATGGGTGTCGTAAATACCGGCTATTTTGAGCCTACGGGCTCTGTACATGCCCCCGCCGAGGAAGTAGGTGTCGAGTCTGTCGCCAAGGCCCACCCCAAGCTCCTCGCATGTCAGGCGCGACACCACGGCATGAAATTCGGTGGTGTCGGCCGAATAATCGGGCACAACTCCCTCCACGAGATTGCGCTCCACAAATTCCCAGTCATGTTCGGGATCGACACCTCTTATCACTACGCCAGTAAAATCCTGAGGGCTCTTCAATATCGCCGGCTGCCGGGTGGACAGCTCGGCCACGGCTCCATCGGGCAGACGGTCTGACAGATGTCCGAGATCTGACAGCCTGAGCCATTGACTTCCGTCACGGTCCGTGGTGCGTGCCACAATAGTGATCTGTGAGTCAAATCCCATTATCTTATATCGGATCTCGTCGCGAAACCCCGACATCACCGACAGGGCAAGTATCATCACGGCGACAGAGAGCGCTATGCCACCGACGGCTATGCCGAGGCCACCGCCTGCGCTTCGTTTGGCAGGGGCAAGTGTGAGATGGCGTGCCAGATAGAGGGGTAGTGACATTGTTCAGTCCGTGGTTGGGATTCGGCTACAAATTTAGCAATATAACTTCACACTACCAAACTCAAGTCCTGTCGCCCATGCGCGAGGCTGCGAGGCGCCCTATCTGAGCTAGCTGAAAGGAGACCATTACCACTGTAACCACCGTCGCCAACAGGTCGGAGAGAGGGAAGGAGGCCCACACTCCGTCAAGGCCATATCTGCCGGGGAGATACAGCAGCAGTGGGATGAGGAATATGACCTGACGAGAGAGGGAGAGGAATACTGAAGCCGCCGCTTTGCCGAGCGACTGGAATAGGGTAGTGGAGACGACCTGAAATCCCACTACGCCAAAACATAACATGGCGATCGAAAGACATCTCACCGTCTCGTCAATCAGCCCGGGGTCTGTGGTAAACGCTCCGGCTATGCGGCCCGGCATCGTCAGTCCCACTATCTGCCCCATGACCACCACCGCAGTGGCAGTGCCCACCGCCAGCCAGTAGGTGCGTCGCAGCCGGTGATATAGTCCGGCCCCGTAATTATATCCGATGATCGGCTGCATCCCCTGGCAGAGACCCACAACTACCATTGTCATCAGCGAGGTGAACGATGTGAAGATACCGGCGGCTCCCACAGCGATGTCTCCACCATAGGTATAGAGGCTCTTGTTGATGATGACGTTGATGAAACAAGCCGCGGCGTTGACGAGACTCGGAGCGGCACCTATGGCTATGATAGGCCATATCACCTTGACGGAGGGGATATACATGCCGGGGCTCCCCGTGAATCTGAGCACACTGCGGGGACTGAAGAAATGTGCCATCACGAACAGAGCCGAGACGGTCATGGCAATATCTGTGGCTATCGCCGCGCCCTTGATGCCCATACCAAACTTGAAGATGAACAGCGGGGCGAGCACCACATTGACGCCGGCGCCGATGAACATCGTGATCATAGCTTTGACCGGATAGCCTGACACGCGCATGAAATTGTTGAACGTGAAGGCGAAATTGGTCATAAGCATCCCCGGAAGGATATACATCATGAAGTCGCGGGCATAGGGGAGGGTGACCCTGCTCGCTCCGAAAGCCATCAGTATATCGTCCATGAAAATGGCGAAAAAGCTGAGATAAGCCACGATGATGCACGAGAGGACCAGCAGGGCATTGCCCAGAGTGCGACGCGCCCCGGTATCATCGTGTGAGCCGAGCAGAATGGAGATGCGTGCCGATCCTCCTGCGCCGATCAGCACGCCGAGGGCTGCCGAAAGGTTCATCACAGGGAATGTGATGGCCAGTCCGGCGATGGCCTCCGGGCCGACTCCCTGCCCGATAAAGATGCGATCAACAATATTATATAATGCGTTGACCATCATCCCCACGATGGCCGGCAGACTGTATCGCCACAGCAGTCTGCCCACACCCTCGGTGGAGAGTTCATTCAATTTTTCGCGGTCGGTCTGATACATTCTTGATATCCTCAAACTCTGATTGTGGATGCAAAGTAACCAAAAAAATCTCAAATATCCGCAGAAAAGCGATTTTTTAATCGCAAACATTTGTGTGTGAACGAAATTTTGACTACCTTTGCGCTCGATTTAGCCACTCCGGGCTCCGATAAGCAGTGATGTTGCCTCACGGCACCGTCCTCGCCCGATGGAATAACCTGTTTTATAATAACATCACAGATGTACGCAATCGTAGAAATTCAGGGACAGCAGTTCAAGGCAGAGCCTGAGAAGTTCCTGTATGTTCACTATCTCGGCGACGCAACCAAAGAAGGCGACACGGTAGAGTTTGACCGTGTGCTCCTCGCTCAGACCGATGACACCGTCAAGGTAGGCGCACCCGTGCTCGACGGAGCAAAGGTGGTCTGCACAGTCCTGACCCCCCTCGTGAAGGGTGACAAGGTAATCGTTTTCAAGAAGAAGCGCCGCAAGGGCTATCGTCGCAAGAACGGTCACCGTCAGTTCTTCACCAAAGTGTTAATCAAAGAAGTCGTAGCTTAATCCCCAAAATCAGAAAAAGAAATGGCACATAAGAAAGGTGTCGGCAGTTCTAAGAACGGCCGTGAGTCGGAGAGCAAACGACTCGGTGTTAAGATTTTCGGCGGACAGCACTGCAAGGCCGGCAACATCATCAAGCGTCAGCGTGGCACAGTGCACCATCCCGGCCTCAATGTAGGCATGGGCAAGGATCACACACTCTTCGCCCTCATCGACGGCGTAGTGGTGTTCACCGAAGGCAAAGAGGGTCGCAAGTTCATCAACGTTCAGCCCGCTGAGGCTTGACGAGATCTTGAGGATTCGCCCCGGTAGATGCCGTGTCACATCGGCATCATAGTACCATCAACAGCATCAAGCCCGGCAGGAAAGCAATTTCCCACCGGGCTTTTCAATTAATCTTGCCATAATCCAGATATGGAGAAGAAAACGATATGGGATCTTGACCGTCCGGGGATAGAGGAGTATAAGACCCGGCGAAAACTGCCCCTCACCGTGGTGCTCGACAATGTGAGGAGTCTTAACAATATCGGGTCGATATTCCGCACATGTGATGCCTTTGCGGTGGAGGGCATAGCCCTGTGCGGCATAACGGCATGCCCGCCATCCCCCGAGATTCACAAGACGGCGCTCGGAGCGGAAGACTCCGTGGACTGGAAGTATTATCCCGACACCATCCGGTGTGTCGGCGAGCTCAAGGAGCAAGGATACACCATCTGCTGTCTCGAGCAGGTGAAGGGGAGCGTCGAACTACAGGATTTCCGCCCCGACCCTTCTGTGCGCTATGCTATGATACTCGGTCATGAGGTGAGCGGAGTGGATCAAAAGGTAGTGGATTGCTGTGACCTATGCCTCGAGATACCCCAGCGGGGCACCAAACACTCGCTCAATGTCTCTGTGTCGGGCGGGGTTGCCATATGGCATTTCTTTTCGGCCATGATGCTCTGACCCCATATTTGCAGGTGGATTGTTTTGACGGTTATTAACAGTCGGATTGTTGCGTGAGCGGGATTTTTTTCTTAACTTTGTAAGATAAGCCAATTCTCCAGCCATGCGAATAAAACCGTTGTCATTCATACTTTTTCTCGCCGTCCCTACAGCCGTCTCCGCTCAGATAGAATGGTCGGGCACCACAAAGCCGGTTATTGAGGTGAAAGCTCCTGCCGAGTCGGGGCTTGACAAGCTCTATGTCGTTCCCGCCATGCAGGGGGCCGGTGTGGCTTTCACCCCTCCGTCGGGCAACCCCGCGCAGGTGAGATGGTATGCCTACGGCAATATGGGTGGTGGATATGCTCAGGATGTCGCGTCCGCTGTCTCCGGCTCCCGTTCTGTGCTCGTCTCCCCTCAGGCAGATACCGGCTATATCGTTGAGGATGGTACCAAGCGCTACTATTTCTGGGTCATTGACCTGTCGCGGCATCCGCTGGCGGTATCATCGCTCACCCTGTCTCCCGAGCAGGATTGCGGCAGGGTATCGCTTGACGTTGCTGGCACAGGAGATGAGCTGGTCTATTTTGGCGTCAACGGACGTCGCTTGACGTTGTCGCGCGAGATTATGCTCGACTACAACACCCTCGAATGGAATGTCGATTCCGAAAACTATGCGACAATTGCCAAGGCTGAAACTCTCGCTTATCTCCCGCCGGTGATCCACGCCTCCGCTCCTCTGTGTGCTACTGATTTCACCATCGCGGGCGACCGCTTCATGCGCGAGTGGGGGACAGCCGTGTCATACACTTCTCCGCTCTTCCAGCCTCACTCCGTCGAGTGTCACACGTCGGCAGTTCAGACCCAGCGTGAGGCAGACAATGAGATAGGTGCATCGGCCGGCTCTGAACTCGGAGGTTCGGCGCCCTGTGAGGTGACCTTCTCGGCGTCTGTGACAGATGCAGCCATCTTCCGTGAGTGGCAATTCTCACGTAAGGCTGATTTCGAAGATATTGACCTGCGGATGTCCGATCTCGACTTTACCTATACATTCACGGAGCAGGGCACGATGTATGTGCGTTTCTATTGTGCAAACGCCGATGCTTCATGCGAGGCATATGGCGAGACCTATGAGATCTCGATCGGGACGTCGTCTCTAAAATGCCCCAACGCCTTCTCGCCCTTCAATGAGGACGGGGTCAACGACATATGGAAGGTGTCCTACTCCTCGATAGTATCCTTCAGCTGCTCGATATTCAACCGCTACGGTCGTGAGATGGTATCGTTCGATGACCCAGCTCAGGGCTGGGACGGAAAGTATCATGGAAAGTTTGTCCCGGCCGGTGTGTATTATTATGTCATCAAGGCCCGCGGAGCCGACGGACGCGACTATAATCTGTCGGGCGACATAAATATCGTAGACTATAAATAATCATTCACCTCTCTCTTAAACAGACAACTCAAGATGTCAGCATCAATATATCACAAGTCGTTTTTCTGCTCGGCAGCCATACTCGCTATTCTTGCTCTCGTCGCTCCCTCGCAGGAGGTGATGGCCCGCAACCACCATTCGTCAGAGAATGAAGCTCATGCCGGTTCGACACTGTCGCCGGTCGTTTCGCCCGCCATTCCTTCCGAGGTCACTTTCGCCGGCAAGACCATCTCGCTTGACAATGTCGAGATGGCCGAACGGCTCGACCGTGAGCTCTCGGCAATGTCCTACACCCACGGCAATACACTCCTTGCCATCAAGAGGGCCAACCGATGGTTTCCTGTCATCACACCAATCTTGCGCAAGAATGGTGTGCCCGAAGATCTCGTCTACCTTGCCGCTATCGAGTCCACTCTCAGTCCGCGGGCCATCTCTCCGGCCAAGGCTGCGGGTATGTGGCAGTTCATGCCCTCGACCGGCAAGGATTATGGTCTTGAGGTCAACGATTATGTGGATGAGCGCTATCATGTGGAGAAAGCAACCGAAGCAGCATGTCGCTATCTGAAGAACGCATACTCTCGCTATGGCAACTGGGAATCGGTAGCGGCAAGCTATAATGCCGGCATGGGACGCATATCAAGCGAACTCGCCGCTCAGGGTGTCGACTCGGCATATGACCTTTGGCTTCCTGAGGAGACCATGCGCTATGTGTTCCGTCTGCTTGCCATGAAGATGATTCTCGAGCATCCCGCACAGTATGGCTATCTTCTCACGGCCGATAATCTTTATCAGCCTATGGACTATATCGAGTATACAGTCTCAGAGCCTGTGGCAGACTGGGCGCAATGGGCCATCGACCATGGATCGGACTACCGTACACTGCGTGAACACAACCCTTGGATCAGGGCTAAATCGCTCCCCAACAAGACAGGCAAGACTTATATCGTCAAGATTCCTGCGAAGGAGTCCCTTTCGCGCTCCGGGCGCAAAACTACGGTCTACAACCCGGCATGGGTGACGGACTGAATCATGAACGGATTATAAGAAGATGAATCATACAACCAACTCACTGACAGACAATTCTTTTTTCTCGCCCTCACTCCGTGTGCTCGGAGCACGGGTGCATAATCTGAAAAATATTGACGTAGAGATACCTCACAATACTCTCACCGTAGTGACCGGTCTGAGCGGCAGCGGCAAATCGTCGCTTGCGTTCGACACGATATATGCCGAGGGTCAGAGGCGCTATATAGAGACTTTTTCGGCCTATGCCCGAAATATGCTCGGCAATCTCGAGCGTCCTGATGTGGACAAAATCTCGGGCCTGTCGCCCGTCATAGCCATTGAGCAGAAGACCGTCAACCGCAACCCGAGGAGTACGATAGGCACCACCACTGAGATTTATGACTTCCTGCGTCTGC
>CAZAWC010000098.1:0-8930 GCA_964488595.1 uncultured Staphylococcus sp.
CGAAAGTGATGTCGCAGTTGTAGGCCGCGCGGCGCTGCTGCGTGTTGGGCTGATGCTTGTCGATGCAGTCGACGGTCGAGCCGTGGAACATGTAGAGCGGGCCCATCCACTCAGAGTCGCGCTTGGCCAGATAGTCGTTGACGGTCACCACATGCACGCCGCGCCCTGAGAGCGAACGCAGGAACACCGGGAGCGTCGCCACGAGGGTCTTGCCCTCGCCGGTGGCCATCTCGGCGATCTTGCCCTGATGGAGGACGATGCCGCCGATGAGCTGCACACGATAGTGGACCATGTCCCACTTCATGTCGTTGCCGCCGGCCATCCAATGGTTGCGGTAGATGGCGTTGTCGCCGTCGATGGTCACGAAGTCCTTGCCTTGAGCGGCGAGTTCGCGGTCCATGTCGGTGGCCTTGACCACTATGGTCTCGTTGGCGGCAAAACGGGCTGCCGTCTCGCGGATCACGGCGAATACCATAGGCAGATGCTCGTTGAGCTTGTCCTCGATGATGTCGAGCATCTCCTTGTCGTTCTTGTCTATCTTGTCCCAGAGGGGCTGTCGCTCGTCGAAGGGGAGCTCCTCCACCTCCGAGCGTATCTTGGCGTTCTCCTCCTCGAGGGGGGCGACTGCCGTCTTGATGTCGGTGCGTATGTCGGTGATGGACTGGCGCAGCTGGTCTATGGTGAGTGATTGCACCTCGGGGCCGAGAGCCTCTATCTGTTTCACGATAGGCTCTATCTCCTTGAGGTCGCGGGTTGATTTATTGCCGAAAAGCTTGGTTATGAATGATGTGAATGACATTTGCTTGTTCTTGAATTGTCAGGGGGGTGTCGGGGGGATGATGATTCTCTCTCTCTGAAAGGGCCGGGTCTACTGAAGACTCAGCGGGGGGAGCTTGGCGGCATTGGGCGACCGTATGCGCAATATCCGTGCCACGGTCGGGGCCACTGCGCGGGCGTCGACCGTGGCCGAGAGGGTGGCGGGCTCCACATCGGGAGCCATTATGTAGACGGGCGATGTGGTGGCCTGCCAGCGCACCACGGGGAGCACGGGATGGGCCTGCGAGGCTGTGGCCTCGTCGCCGTCCGAGATCTCCCAGCCGGGATTGACGGTGACGAGGAGGTCGCCGGCGGCAGGGGCATAGATGTTGCGCTCGAGCGACGCGGGCTGATCGCCGGCGCGCCGTGCGAGGATATCGTCGATGGTGTAGACCTCGCTCACCCCGGCCATGCGCGACAGGAAGTCGGCACACTCGCTGCGCAGGGCTGCCATGTCCACATCCCTGTCCTTGGCCAGCTGGCGGTTGAGGTGGAAGAATCCGTTATAGTATCCCGTGGCCCACTCTCCGTTGCCGTGGAGGGCCATCAGGTAGACGTTGAGCAGCGACACGGCCTTGCGTGGCGAGAATGTGCCCGAGGGGATGCCCCACTTGTCCTCGTCGCGCTTGCTGCCCGACGGGGCGGGGGTGCCGGCTATGAAGAGCAGTGTGGAGTTCATGCCCGGACCCTTCTCGATGGCGCGGATGATGCGGGCTATCTCAGAGTCGAGACGCACGTATGCGTCCATGGTCTCGATGCGGTTGTCGGCATCGCGGCCATAGAGATAGGGGGTCACGTCAAAGGTGAGACTGAGCATGTCGGTCACCTGACGTGAGCCGAGGGGGATGGATTCGATGTAGTCGGCCCCGGCGGCGGCTATCTCGCGGTTGGCGCACGGCGATGAGTTGAAGGCGCGAAAGCGGTTGGTGTCGCGCGCGGGGAAGCTATGGGTGAACGGGTAGAGCTTCTTATACTCGGGGAGGTCGGGATAGCGGTCGAGGGGGAGCGCCGGGGTCCACGCCATGGTGTCGAGGCGCGAGGCCAGCGTGAGGCCGACGCTGCGGCGCGCCACCGGCGAGGGGGTCTCGCGATAGTATGGCGCGGAGGTCCACTTGCCGTCGGTGTCGCTGATCCAGAAGGCCGAGTTGCCGGCATGGCCGCCGAGGATGACGGCCATCTGTGGGTCGGTGCTCAGGGCATGGACGGCACCGAGGCCGCCGTCGGAGATGCGCACCTCGTCCGAGAGGGTCGAGACGAGCAGCCGGGCGGGGGTGAGGTCGCGCGCCGTGTAGCTGCCCGCCTTCTCGGGGTCGAGCAGCACGGGGATGTCGGTGCGGGTGGTCTGATTCCACACCCGCGCCGAGGGGATGCCGCTCACACCGGGGGCCGCGCCGGTCATGAGCATGGCCGTGGCGGCTGTGGCGTCGATGCCGGGACCATAGTCCACATTGCGCAGGGTGACGCCGTCGGCTATCACGCGGTTGAATCCGTCGGGGCCGAAGTTGGAGCGGAGCAGCTCCACATAGTCGGCCGTCAGCCCCTTGACAAAGATCCCCACCACGAGACGGGGGCGGGGCGAGGGGGCCTTGGGGCCGGGGGTGGCCGCAGCAATCCCCATGGTCACCATCGAGGCGACCAGCACACAGGCTAACCTTGACGAGAAGTGGGATTTGCGCGACATATTATATCTGTGACAGCCCGCAGGGCCGTGGCGGCCATCAGCGGGATAAATGCGGGGTTGGGCGACTGCACTCCGGCGGCAAACAGCACACCGAGCACAATCAAGAGTGCAAAGTTAACACTTTGATAGCATATCTCCAAGCGTTTGCCGCTTTTTAGCCACGGAGCCACGGCGCCGATGAAACACAGGGGATTGAGCCAGAGGTAGAGCCAGTTGGGGGAGGTGGCTTCGTGTACGGACACGAAGATCAGAAACGTCAGTACCAGCCCCTCGAGCCCCGTGAGGGTAAACCACACGGTGTCGAACCACCGTGCCCACCGCCCGATGCCGCGCACCTGAAGGATGGTCACGGTAAAGGCCACTGCAAACAGGGCCCAGCCCCAGAACAGGGGCGTGAGGTGGACCGGTGTGGGACCGAGGGCCACGCTCGGGGCGTCGGGACCGCCGGTGAGCCAGCGCTCCTCGGCCACAAGCGGGGCGCCCGAGGGGAGCCGGGCCCCCTCGATCATCTGCGCGAGCATGAGGGGAGCAAACGAGGCCTCGCGGTCGCTCACCTCGCGGTCGATGCCGCTGCCGAGGGCGGTGTCGATGCCAAACTGATACCACGGGTATGAGGCATGGAAGTGGCGCATGGCCTGCCTGAAGGTGGCGCGCTCGGCGCGAGGGACGGCCGGGAGCGAGAGGGTGAGGGTGTCGCCCACGGCGCTCTCAATGATGGCGAGCGGGCGGGTGGCGCAGTTGTCGAGCACATAGTTGTAGCGATACACCCTGTTGGCAGGCTCGAGATTGCGCCACACCATGGCAAGGAGACGCTCGGTCTGGAGCGAGTCGAGGCTCAGCACCTGTTCGCGCACGGACCTCCCCTCGCGACGATATGAGTCGACAAACAGCGCCGTGGGGAAGGGGGCGGCCATATAGTCGGTCTCACCCTTGACGAAGCGATAGACGAACCCCGGCGAGTTGAAGTCGAACACGCCCCAGTTGACGGTGATATCCTCGCCGTTGTCAAAGCGTATGCGCAGCCCCGTGTGCCCCTCGAGCTCGTAAATATCGCTCCCCTCCGAGCATGTGAGCAGCGACACCGTGGCGCGGGGCGCAGCCGTGGAGGCGAGGGTGAGCAGCAGGAGCAGCAGGGGGAAGATCTGTTTCATCTTGTGAATCAATGTTAGTATTGGCCGCGGGCCTCATCCGAGGAGGCGCCCGAAGTAGTCGGCCGGGATGATGGCGAATATGTTTTTGCCGTCGGGGGTGATGGCGGGCGACTTGCAGCGGAACAGGTCGGCTATCAGGCGGTCCATCTCGGCCTCGGTGAGCGAGCGCCCGCGGCGGATGGCTCCGTTGCGGGCCATGGCGAGGGCTATGCGCTCGTGGAGGGTGGTGCCCACCTCCTGTCCGGTGTCGGCCACGCTCTCTATCAGCTCCTCCACGAGGGCCTTGGGCGAGGAGTCCTTGAGCAGCGATGGCACACCGTCGATGCTCCAAGAGGTGCCCCCGCGATGGGTCACCACAAATCCCAGCTCGCGCAGACGGGGCGCGATGTCGGCAAGGATCTCGTGGGCCTGAGGCGTGAGGTCGAGGATGTCGGGAAACATAGTGGCCTGAGCCACGAACGAGGCCTCGGCGGCGTCGCGCATATAGCTGTCATAGAGCACCCTCACATGGGCACGGTGCTGGTCTATCACCATCAGTCCGCCCTGCGAGGGGGTGAGGATGTAGCCCCCGGCAAACTGCTGGATGAACTGCGAGGGCTGCTCGTCAGAGATATTGAGCTTGCTCTGCACGGAGGTGGCGAGGGTCTCGTCGCGCTTGCGCACGAAGTCGTCATAGAGCTTCTCCCAGTCGTTGACACCGGGCGTGGGAGTGTGCCGGTGTGTGGCCTCCCCTATGGTGCGGGGCATCGCCGACGGGCGCGGGGCGAAAAACTCCGAGGCGGCAGGGACGGCGCCACCGAAGGGATTGTAAGCCGTGTCTATCTCCACATCGTGCGTGGCGGTGACGTCGGGCTTGAACACGGGGATCTCCGGGGCATCCTCCACATCGAAGTCGATGGCCGGAGCGGCGTTGTAGCGTCCGAGCGAGTCGCGGATGGCTGCGGTGAGGATCTGCCATATGGCCTGCTCGTTCTCGAATTTTATCTCGTTCTTGGTGGGATGTATGTTGACGTCGATGGTCTCGGGGTCGACACGCAGGTTGATGAAATAGTTGGGCTGCACATCGGCCGGGATGAGCCGCTCATAACACTGCAGCACGGCCTTGTGGAAATAGGGATGGCGCATGTTGCGGCCGTTGACCATGAAGAACTGGAGCGGATTGCGCTTGCGGGCGTTGACGGGGAGCCCCACCAGTCCGCTCACGCTCACTATGGAGGTGTCGGTCTCTATGGGGATGAGCTGCTTGTCGAGGTTCTTGCCAAAGAGTTCGCACACCCGCTGCTTCAGCGGGCCGCGGCGCAGCGAGTGGAGGGTGGTGCCGTTGTGGACGATGGTCAGGTCGACAGCTGTGTTGACCAGCGCCAGCCGCTCGAACTCGCGCATGATGGCCGAGAGCTCGACGGGGTCTTTCTTGAGAAATTTGCGCCGGGCGGGGACGTTGTAGAACAGGTCCTTGACCATGAGATTCGACCCCGGCACACACGCCTCGGGCTGCTGACTCTCGACCTTGGAGCCGTTGATGATGAGGCGCGTGCCTATCTGGGCGCCGGGCTGCATGGTGCGGAGGTCGACGTGGGCTATGGCGGCTATCGAGGCGAGGGCCTCGCCACGGAATCCCATGGTGTGGAGCGAAAACAGGTCGGCGGCATCGCGTATCTTGGATGTGGCGTGACGCTCGAAGGCGAGACGCGCGTCGGCCTCAGACATGCCACACCCGTTGTCGACCACCTGTATCAGCGTGCGGCCGGCATCCTTGAGCACTATGGTTATCGTCGTGGCCCCGGCATCGATGGAGTTTTCGACAAGCTCCTTGATCACTGATGCGGGGCGCTGTATCACCTCGCCGGCGGCTATCTGATTGGCCACCGAGTCGGGCAGAAGTCTAATCACGTCACTCATCGGCAGGCTCGGGTTGCGGTTGGTCCAAGGGTTGCTCCATGGGTTGGTCCATGGGGTGATTCGTGCTATCGTCGTCCTGCAGGGACTCGGGAGCCTCGGGTGTCTCGAGTGTTTCAGGGGCTGTGTCCACGCCCTCTATGGCCTCAGCGCCCTCTCCCTCGGCAGGGGTGGCGGGTGTCTGCGGGCGCGGGCGCCCTGTGGCCTGACCGCGCACGGTGAGGGCATCCTTGCGCATCTTGCCGAGGATGTTCTGCTTGGAGAGCTCGGCCATCTCGGGAGGATAGACAAACACATCGTCGGGCGACATGGGGCGCAGGGCCTCATACCACCTGAATTTGGGCAGGAAATAGTTGGCCCGCCGGGCGAGATAGAGCGGCGTGACCTTGCCGGTGGTCTGCGGCCACATCACGAGGTGGGATATGTCGCCGTCGGCAAACAGGGCGTCAAGGTAGGAGCTCTCCGTAAAGGAAAACTTGTTGTAGGTCGAGTCGTTTTCCATCGGGAACATGATTACCTGCACGTTGCCCTCAACATAGACCCTCTCCACCACGGTGTCGGCCATCCATGCCGTCATGTCCGAGCCCGAGATCTGGTTGTAGCAGTCCTCGCCGATATGCTGCGACACGAGGCCGGCCTCGGGCAGGCGGGCCCAGTCGGCGGTCGAGTCGGTGAAATGGACATAGACCACATTGCCCACGATCTGCTTGTCGCCGTTCCAGAGGATGGGGTTGTAATACATATATAATATGGAGTCGCGCTCCACCACGCTCATCGAGTCGCACAGGCCCTGAACATCGCGGCGGAAGAAGCGCACCCTGCGGAATGCGTCGGTGACGCGGGTGGAGTCGCTATACATGCGGGCCGTGATGGTGTCGGCGTGGAGATAGAGTGTGTCCGGACGCGAATACTCCATGGCCAGCGCGTTGCCGGTGACGAAGGCGCTGTCGCGCAGCTCGTCATAGAATCCATAGTCTCCCTCGATGCTGCTCTTGCCCGCCGAGTCGGTGAGCACCATGTGGCCGAACGCCTCGCCAAAGCCTGCGTTGCGGTCATAGTAGAGCGTGTCGCCGGTGAGCGTATTGCCCCGGCGGGTGTGCACCAGCGAGCGGTCATAGAGGTCGGCCACCCCGGTGCGGGTATAGTAGAGGCCCGACGAGGATGTGATCTCGCCATCCTTGTTGACGATCAGCGTATGGTCGAGAAGCTCGGCCACGGCTGTGGCCGTGTTGTAGGCCAGCGAGTCGGTGAACATGCGCAGCGTGTCGCCATTCTGAGGCCCGGTGAGCTCGACGCCCAGATAGAAATAGGAATCCTTGGTGGAGGGATAGTAGTAGCCCTGCTGCGAGCGCAGGGTGTTCTGCGGGTCCCTGAGTGTGCCACCCACCTGATAGTAGCCCACCTCGTCGACGAGGTCATAGAAGAAGACGGGGGTGGTGAGCGAGACGTCGCGGTTGATGAGCCGCACGTTGCCTCCGGGATAGGCCCGCAGCTCGGCTATCTCCGACTCGCCGTCATAGAACAGCTCGTCGCCATAGACGAACAGTGTGTCGCCCTGCTCCATGCGCACATGGTCGAAGGCGTCGAGCGACGAGGTGCGCTCGTTGAAGCGGGCCGAGTCGCAATACATGAACATGTCACCCTTGCGAAACTGCACATTGCCCACGAGAATCTGTATGTCGGAGTCGCGCCGCTGGTCGGTCATGAGGCGGTCGGCATACTCGATGAACACCTTGCCGGGCTGATGGCGGTCTGCCAGCGGGATGGTGGGCCTGACGTGGGGGATGGCCTGAGGAGCCTTGGGCTTATTGTCGGCCACCGGGAGCCCGGCCACCATGGCGGGGAGCCACAGCACACAGAGGGCCAGCAGCGAGGTGACGATGTGTCTGACCCGGCGGCTCATTTCTCGGACTTGTCAGTGCGTATCCACCCCTCGTGGCGGAAGTCACAGTCGCTCCACCCCTTCTCGATGCGGATATAGGTGGACTTTATCTTGTCGGCCAGCCACTTGTCGAGCACCTCCTGTCGGCGTGCCTGCTCATAGAGGCCCTTGATCAGCTGATAGTCGTCGGACAGATTGGCACGGTGGCCGGGGATGCGGTTGGTGAGCTTGACGATGGCCACGATGTCCTGCGAGGTCTTGGGATCCTTCATCACAAAGGCCTGCGACACATCGCCCGGCTCCATGACGTTGACCATCTTGGCCACCTCCTGCGGCAGCTGCTGCATCTCGAATCGCGAGGTGCCGGTCTCCTCATTGACCATTATACCCTTGTTCTTGCTGGTATTCTTGTCGTTGGAGATCACACCCACGGCATCCTCAAACGTGAATTTGTGCTCATCCACCATATCCTTGCGCACAGAGTCGAGGCGCGACACGGCATCGACCAGATCGGCCTCGGCCACACGCGGACGCAGCAGGATGTGGCGCGTGTTCACACGGTCGCCACGCTTCTCGATGAGCTGGATGATGTGATAGCCAAATTCCGACTCCACGATCTTTGACACCTTGGTGGGGTCATTGAGATTGAACGCCACCGAGGCATACTCGGGCACCAGCTGGCCACGGCCCATGAATCCGAGCTCGCCGCCGCGGGGAGCCGAGCCGGGGTCCTGCGAATAGAGCACCGCCAGCGTGGCAAAGTCGCTCTCGCCGCGCTGCACACGGTCGGCATAGTCGCGCAGACGGGCCTTGACATTCTCCACCTCCTCGCGCGGGATGGCCGGAGCGATGGTCAGGATCTGCACCTCCACCTGCAGCGGCACATAGGGCACACTGTCCTGAGGCAGCTTGTCGAAATAGCGGCGCACCTCCGTGGGGGTCGACGAGATATTCTTGGTGAGATTGCGCTGCACGGTCTGCACCTTCTGGCGGTTGGCGATCATGTCGTGATACTGCGTGCGCAGCGCCGGGATAGGCTTGTTGAAATACTGCTCGACCTTCTCCTTCGATCCCAGCTGGCTCACCAGAAAGTTAATCTGCGCCTCGGCCTGCTGCATCACCATCCCCTCGCTCACCTCCACGGTGTCGAGCTCGGCCTGATGGAGATAGAGCTTCTCCACAGCCATCTGTTCGGGGATGACACAATAGGGATCGCCGTTGATGGGCATCTTCTCATAGAGCATGCTCTGATAAGCCTCCTCCACCTCTGATTTCCAGATGGGAGTGTCGCCCACGACCCACACCACCTCCTCGGCCACATTGTCGACAGCAGCCACGGCCGTAGCCGCGCATATCAGCGCCACGGCGCCGGAGATGAGGATATTATTGATTTTCACTGTGTTGCGATGATTGATTGATGAATCGTATATATATTTGGCCCCAAAGTTACGAAAAATCCCACAAACCCCACCGCCACAGAATATTAAAATCGGTTAATCACCAA
>CAZAWC010000099.1:0-8888 GCA_964488595.1 uncultured Staphylococcus sp.
CGTTGAGCAGGGTCACCTTACGCTCGTGATAGGGAGCCTCGGAGTCGGTGATGAGCACGTGGAGGCCGGCCTTCTCGGCGGGGAACTCGGCACGGAGCTCGTCGATGGTCATGTTGGAGGCACGCTCGATCACCCACAGGTGGAAAGCCTCGCCCTGAACCACGACATTGTCCTTATAGCCGAGCTTCTCCTGAATCTCGGCGATCTCCTTACGGGGGAATCCGGGCACGATGCGGTCCACGAGGGTGGCACACACGTAGTTGCACTCGAGGAACCATTTGCGGAATGCCTCGTAGTCGGCGCCGAGATCCTCTTTCCAGAGGTCGATATACTTGAGGATGCACTCCTTGAGGTGATGGCCGTTCTCGAAGATGAGCTCGCAGGGCATGATGATGAAGCCCTTGTCAGCGGCACCCTTGAAGGTGACGAAACGGCGGTAGAGGAGCTGGGTGAGTTTGGCGGGATAGGCCGATGCGGGACGGTCGGCGAGCTTGCAGGCGGGGTCGAATGTGATGCCGGCCTCGGTGGTGTTGGAGATGACGAAGCGCATCTCGGGCTGATCGGCCAGTGCGAGGAAGGCGTCGGTCTGCTGGAAGGGGCTGATGCAACGGCTGATGACGTCGACGCGGGTGTAGGAGTTGACCACTACGCCCTCGAGACGGCCCTGAAGGTTGACATGGTAGAGACAGTCCTGACCCTCGAGGAGCTGCGTCACGAAGTTGTCGGGTGTACCCTGCACGACGACTACCGACGAGTTGAAGTCGGTCTTGTCGTTCATGTTCTTGATGATCCAGTCTACGAATGCGCGGAGGAAGTTACCTTCGCCGAATTGGATGATCCTTTCGGGAGCAACTGCCTTGGGGGCAGTGAGTTTGTTTAAGGCTTTCATTTTGTTGTTGGTATAGGATTTATTCTGTTTTTTATTTTTTATTGTCTGTCAGCGGATTCCACTCCGAGTGAGAGGTGAACACCTTGCGCAGGTCGCGCAGCTCGTCGGCCGTCTTGGCGTCGAGGGTCTTGGCCCAGCCCACGCGGGCTGCAGCCTCTGCGCCGGGGCCTTTGGAGCCGTATTCGCCATAGCGGACGGTGTGCTCGTTGTCGGTGTTGTTCCAGTTGTGCCAGCCTTCGGGTCGGATGTGCGAGCCCATCTCACAGTTGATGAACATGGTGTGGGCATAGGGGCGCCACGGACGGCCCAGATAGACCTTGGTGGCCTCCGGAGCAGCCGTAAGAGTGCATCCGTCAAACACATAGCCCACCTCCACATCCTCGGGCGTCGAGGCTGCGGTGATGTAGCTGTTGACCTTTGAGTGGATGGTGCAGTCCTTGAAGTAGGCTGTGGCGGGGCCGAAGATGAAGTCGGTCGTGCCCTCGATGTAGCAGTGGTCGAAGTAGAGGCGTGTGTGCTCGCCGCCGGTGAACAGGGTGTCCTGATCGCCGAGCAGACGGCAGTTCTCGAAGCGCAGACAGTCGCCCTCGGTATGCAGGGCCACGGCCTGACCGAGGCGGGGGGCATTGTTCTCGATGGTGAGGTTGCGGAACGTGAGATTGTCGCCGTCCACCCTCACGGTGTAGGTGCGGAACGTGCCCATGTTGTTGATATTGGCGTGGTCGGCCCATGTGATGATGGTGTTGTCGGCACCCGAGCCTTCGAACACCACATTCTTGAGCCACGAGGGGATCACCACTTTCTCCTTATATGTGCCGGGTGCTATGTGGATGGTCACCGTGTAGTCCATGTAGGCTCTCACACCTTCGAGGGCCTCGGTGAGGGTGGTGTAGTCGCCCGTTCCGTCCTGAGCCACATAGATGTCGTGTTTCCACTTGTCAGCCCCGTGGGCGGTCAGCGTGGCAAAGAGGATGGCTATGAGGGCCAATGCTTTGAGTCTCATCTTGTTGTGAGGGGATTATTTTGTGATACGGAACCAGTCGACATCCATCCAGCCCGAGTCGTTGCTCTGCCACGGGCGCGAGCAGAACAGGCCCACCTTGGCACCGATCCAATGGCCTTCGGTCACGTTGAGTTTGCTGCCGAAGGGGATAAACTTCTTGCCGTCGAGGCTATAGTAGAATGTTGCCTCACACTTGTAGTCGGGCTTCTGTTTGGGCTTCTTGACGCCTGTGCGCTTCACCACGGTGCGGAGCCACACGTCTGCACCCGGCTCTATCTTCACAGCCTCTTCGCCTACGGTCTCCTTGCCACCCTTGTTGGCCTTGGCACACTCTATATTAATAAGGTATACGCCATCCTCGCGGCTCTCGAGGGCGATGGCTCCGTAGTTGTAGCCCATCACGGTGAGGCCTGCACGCTCGCCGGCTGTCACCTTGCCGTTGTTGACACGCGGGGCGAATTTCACCTTGGCCGTGGCGGTGAAGTCGGGTGCGGGGAACTTCTGCAACAGCAGGTTAGGCATGTCATAGAGACGCTCGGCGCCGGGTGTGTTGACAGAGAAGAGGCGGAGGGTCGAGGCGGCTGCGTCGGTGAAATACCACAGGGCCGAGGGGTTGCCCTTCCACTGCCACTGGAGGCCGAGGGCGTTGGCGTCAAACTCATCGCTGTCTGCCGGAGTGGCCTTGGGATAGGTCTTGCCCACGTTGGGCTTGCGATATTTGGTCACGGGCTCGCCGCGTCCGTCGCCATCCTTATCCACCCCGATCACAGGCCAGCCGTCCTCGTTCCAAGCCATGGGCTGGAGGTGTACGACACGGCCATAGGGGCCCTTGTCCTGAAAGTGGATAAACCAGTCTTCCTTGCCGTCGGGGGTGTCGATCCACGCGCCCTGATGAGGGCCGTTGATGTCGGTCGAGCCCTGTTCCATCACGTTGCGGGTCTCGTAGGGACCCCAAGGGCTCTTGGAGCGGAGCACTTCCTGCCATCCGGTGGCCACGCCACCCGAGGGTGAGAATATCCAGTACCATCCGTCGCGCTTATACATCTTGGCCCCCTCGATGGTGGGGTTGTCGATGTGGCCGTCATAGATCATCTTGTCCTGACCGATGGTCTTGGTGCCGTCGGGGGTCATCTCAATCATGCCGAGGATGCTCTTGTTACCCGCACGCGATCCGGCATAGCCGTGGGCTATGTAGGCGCGTCCGTCCTCATCCCAGAAGGGGCATGTGTCAATGATGCCCTTGGCCTTGTGGACCCACACCAGCGGCTCCCACGGTCCGGCGGGATTTTTGGTCTTGGTCATGAAGATGCCGAGGTCGGGGTCGCCGTAGTAGATATAGAATTCGCCGTTGTGATAGCGTATCGCGGGGGCCCAGACTGCGTTGCCGTGGCTGGGGTCGGGCTGGAATTGAGCATACTCGGGCATCTCGGCTATGGCGTGGCCTATGAGGGTCCAGTTCACGAGATCTTTGGAGTGGAGGATGGGGAGGCCGGGGATGTCGCAGAACGAGGAGGCGGTCATGTAGTAGTCGTCGCCCACGCGCACCACGTCGGGGTCCGAATAGTCAGCGTCGATCACGGGATTCTGATATTGACCGTTGCCAAGGTCGGGGACCCATACTTCTGAGAGTTTATCGGCAGCAGTCGCGCCCAGTGCCGAGCCGGCGGCGAGTGCCATTAGAGTGAGACGTGAGAATAGTTTCATATATCCAATTTAAGGCATTAGAAATTTTTACAGGGACGGTTTATCCCCAATATGAATAAATTTACGCCAAAGTTACTAATTTTCCTCCGATAAAGCGTCATCATCCCAAACGAAAAAATCAAAAAAACACCCCTTTTCCTCGCCGGAGGGCAGAAAAAGGGATGTCGTGTCATATGGATGGCGTCGCCATCCGGCCGAGCTGTCTCAGTAGACGGGGATGATGCTGTCGACCCGTTCCTGCAGATAGGGGTTGTCGTGGACCACCATCCATCGCCGGCCGTTGAGATGGCGCACCAGCACCTCGGGAGTGAAGGTCTCCCTGAGTGTGTATCGCGGCAACCTCCCGGCGATGGGTCTGATCCACCATGGCAGCTGTGACACATCGACCGGGCGCAGGGTGAGGCGGGCGCCGACGGGAGTGGACGTGCTGTCGAGGGCCACCCAAGTGGCTCCCCATCCGGCGGGTGATATCCGGCGGACAGTGGTGTCGGCCGAGGCCTCGAAGATCTCGCGGCAGACTATCACCGATCGTGGCGAGCCATAATATGCGGCAATGATGCTGTCGGTGCTGAGGTTGATGCGGTTGAGCTGATAGCCTATCTGTCGGTAAAATCTCTGTGTCCACGCCGGGGCGGCGAGCTGATCCACCACCACAGTGTTGGCTCCGGCACGCAGGTCGGCCGCCATCCTGTCATAGCTGATGTAGTTGGCTCTGCACACCGGCACCACACACAGTGCGCACACCGCTACGCCTGCTGTGGCGATGAGGCCTAATGGCGTGAGCACGCGGGGGAGGAGTGTGCGCAGGGCGGCGAGAAGCACTATCAGGGCAAACACGTCGATAGTGAAGTGGGCGTTGCCACTGCTGTGACGCGTGGCGGCGACGAAGATTATCGTCACGACCCATGCTGTGATCATACAGGCGTTGGTGCGGAGGAAGTCTCTCCACGCTTTGCCCCGCAACCTGCCTGTGAGGCGCAGCAGCAGGAGTGTCACCGCGGTGAGAATGGAGATGACATTCATCTGCAGATATGCCAGAGACCTTATGGAGCCCATCAGCAGGTTGGATTGAGGGCCGTCATGAGGGCCGAAGAAGCGCGAGAGGTTGAACGGCGACAGGCACAGAGCCGTGATGCCGGCCACAAAGCCTATGCCGAGGGCCAATTGACGTGCTGAGGGGCGGGTGCGCACCGTGATGGCCTGTCTGACGGCAATGCCGGCTGCCAATCCGATGACATACCCCTCGTTGGTCCAACCGGTGATGAAGCCGAAAGCGGCCAGCAGTGGCAGCTCCCACAGACGCGCCCTGCCATGGGCCGCGGCACAATAGGCCAGATAGAATCCGAGCGCCAGCACAGCGGCATAGACATAATTAGGCGCGCCGCTCATCGCCAGCGCGCCACCGAAGAAGCCTGCACCTAAACCGCTGAATATCACCCCCCCTATGAGGCCCTCGCGGGGAGTGTCTCTCCACGAGGAGCCTGCACAGCGGGCGATGAATATAAACATGAGGCCGAAGACGAGAGGAGTCACGGCGTCGAACACAGCCTTGTCCGTGACGACGAGGAAGAACCCCACGATGAGGTGGATCACGAAGCGTGACACCAGTCCGAAGCGGGCGGTGTATGCCTCGGGATAGCCTATCATCCTCCCGTATTCGGCTACAGTGTCGTCGGTGGTGAAGAATCGGTAGTAGTAGTCATCCTCCCAGAGCGGCGTCCAGCGCAGCATCAGGTAGTAGACAGCCAGCATGGCTGCGAAGGCCATAGACCAGTACAGATTCTTTCGACGGACATTCATGATCTTGTCGCGGGGTGGGGGTGTGGGGTCAGCGGCGCTCCATCTCGAGGGCTGCGTTGATGTAGGGGCCTACGCCCTTGCAGTCGTTCTCGATGATGGGCTCCGAGAGATAGTACTCGAACGAGCCGTCGCGCATGTTCTTGCCGCCGAGGCCACCCACGGCGCAGCAGTTGAGCAGCGAGATGGTGCCGTCCTTGTCAGTGCGGATCAGGTGTTTCTGCATGCCGTTCCATCCGGTCAGGGCAGCGTTGAGATAGCTCTCGTCGAGCAGGCCGAGACGCACACCGCGCAGCAGCGAGTAGACATACATGGCTGTGGCCGTGCCCTCGAGGTAGTTGCCCTCGCGTCCGGGCTGGTCGAGCACCTGATACCAGCATCCGCTGGCAGTGTCTTGGAATTTCACCACGCCGTCGGCCAGCGAGCGGAGCAGCTTGACGAGCTCGGGGCGGTTGGGGTTGTCCTCGGGCATCTGCTCGAGCACGTCGAGGAGCGCCATGAAGATCCAGCCCTGAGCGCGAGCCCATGCGTGGGCCGACTGGCCTGTGGTCTTGTCACACCAGAACTGCTCGCGGCTCTCGTCCCATGCGTGACGGTAGAGGCCTGTGGCGGGGTCGTAGGTGTGCTTGGCCACGGTGAGGAATTGGTTGGCTATGTTGTCCCACTCCTTGGCCTGCTCCTCGGGCGAGAGGAAACGCTTGGTGTATTTTGCCGAGAAGGGCTCGGCCATGAACAGGCCGTCGAGCCACATCTGGTGGGGATACACTTTCTTGTGCCAGTAGCCTCCGTCGGCGGTCTTGGGCTGCCCCTTGAGCTGCTCGTGGAGGGTGTTCATGGCTTTGAGATACTTCTCATCGCCCGTGCGGTCATAGGCCACCATGAGGAGGGTGCCGTTCTTGACCTGATCGAGGTTATAGTCAGAGAGTTTGTAGGTCTTGATGGTGCCGTCGGGGTTGACGAGGGTGTCCACGTAGGCTATCGCATAGTCTTCGATGGCCTTGTCGCCATAGCGGGCGGCCACGTTGACAAAGGCGTCGAGCTCAGTGCCCACGGCATAGGTCCACTTGAGGCCCTTCTGTCCGTCGAGGCGGATGCTCTCGGGGCTGCGCTTCATCTCAGACATCACCATGCGCTGCGAGTAGGGGGCATAGGTGTCGTTGACCAGCTTGCCATTGATATAGGTGTTGGCTATGACGAGGTTTTTCACGAGGCCTTCCACAGAGTTGCCTCCGCTCTTCACGCCGTCAAAGCGGCAGTTGATCACCTCGATATTGCGCACGTTGCAGAGGTCCTCGAAGGTCTCCACCTTCACGCCATACTGGCTCTGCTTGCAGTCGATGTTCTGCAGGTAGACGTTCTGCACCACGGGGGGATACGAGTGGTCGCAGGCCTCGCGGCGCTCATAGATGAGGTTGATCTTGAGGACGGCCTCCTTACACTGGCCCACCTCGATGTCGCGCACATAGATGTCTTCGATCACGCCGCCGCGGCACGAGTTGGTCTTGATGCGCACCACGCGGTCGAGGTCGGGCGAGTCCATCACACACTTCTCGGCAAAGAGATTCTTGAATCCGCCCGAGATCTCGGAGCCCACCACGATGCCGCCATGGCCGTTCTTCATGCGGCAGTTGCGCACGATGACATTCTCCGTGGGGCGGGCTGCGGTGAGGCCGTCGCGGTTGCGTCCGCTCTTGATGGCTATGCAGTCGTCGCCGGTGTCGAAGAAGCAGTCCTCGATGAGCACATCCTTACACGACTCGGGGTCGCAGCCGTCGCCGTTGGGGCCGTCGTTCTGGATGTGGACCCCCTTCACGGTGAGATTCTCGCAGAAGAGGGGATGGATCACCCAGAATGGCGAGCGCAGCAGGGTCACATCCTCGATGAGGACGTTGCGGCAGTCCACGAAGTTGACCAGCTGGGGACGCATGCCGAATCCCTCGCCCATCTGGCGCTTCTCGACAGGCACGCCGTTTTCGTTCCACTCCTGCAGCAGCGGACGCCCTATCTTCTGAGTGGCGATAGGCTCGGTGCCGGTATAGTCGTGGCCCTTCTTGGCGCTCATGCCCCACCAGTTGGAGTTGTCGGCCTGACCGTCGAGGGTGCCTTTGCCGGTGAGGGCTATGTTGGTGGCGCCGCAGGCATAGACGAGGGGCTGATAGTTGTAGCAGTCCATACCCTCCCAGCGGGTGAGCACCACGGGATACTGCTTGGTGTCGGTGGTGAAGAGCAGTGTGGCCCCCTCCTCGAGGTGGAGGTCGACGTTGCTCTTGAGGGTGATGGGGCCGGTGAGCCATGTGCCCTTGGGGATGATCACGCGGCCGCCGCCTTCGCGCGAGCACAGGTCGATGGTCTTGTTGATGAGCTCGGTGTAGAGGTAGCCCTTGGTCTTCGACTTTTTGCCATAGTCGAAGATCTTGTAGTCCTTCTGCTTGAAGGTCGGAGCCTTGATGCGCTGCTCGATCTGCGGATACAGCGTCTGCCATGCCTCGTCGGGCGTGGTGCTCCACCCTGCCAGTGCGAGCCACAGCGCGGCCAGCACGGTAGAAATTTTCTTCATGGTCGTTATATTATATATGTGTGAATGTCCGTTACTATTATAGCCGCAGGCGTCGGGGCTTGCCACGCTGGCCAAGTGATGCAAAGTTACGAACGACGCGCCGATTATGCCAAGAAAAAGGCAAAATTTCTTAGTTATTTTTTGTTAACCCTTTGTAGATTCGGGAATTTTTCTTAATTTTGTATTTAGAATCGCGGTCATACACCCAGCTCTGACGTCGTCCCTGTGATGGCGTGTACGATAAGTGTGTGCCAACATTTTGACTGCCTTACGATTATTAAGCGAATATTAACCCTAAACCCTAATCCTTTCAAAAACATCTGTCATTATCAACACGGACACAACCAATCAAAACAGAAATATTCAAACTACTGCATGAAACAAATCTTATTTATCAACTAACCAAAACATGAAAGACTTAATCTCAGGTCGCGGCCAGTGGCTGCGGCGATTTTCCCTTGCTTCGCAATGGAAATCCATGCTCCTGCTGATGCTGCTCTGTGTCGGACTGCCCGCAGTCGCACAGAACATCACAGTCTCCGGTATCGTCGAAGACCCTACCGGCGAACCCATGATCGGCGCAACCGTCGTTGTTGACGGCTCCAAGGATGGCGTTGCCACAGACATTGATGGTAACTTCACCCTCAAGAACATCTCTCCCAAGGCCACCCTCAAGGTGAGCTTCATCGGTTATAAGACGGAAGAGGTTAAGGTCAACGGCCAGACTCACATCAAGGTGGTCCTCGTTGAGGACACCGAGACTCTCGACGAGGTCGTAGTCATCGGTTACGGTGGCACTCGTGCCCGCCGCGACCTCACCGGCTCTGTCGGCTCTGTATCGGGTGTCAAGCTCGCCGCAGTCCCCGTCACCTCTGCTGCCGTTGCCCTTCAGGGTAAGGTGGCCGGTGTGCAGGTGACCACCGTCGACGGTCAGCCCG
>CAZAWC010000100.1:0-8837 GCA_964488595.1 uncultured Staphylococcus sp.
TGAAAAGAATCTTTTTCAGCGTGTTAGATTTCGCAATTCCAAATAGGTATAAATGGAGGCCGCAAATATTCACATGTACATATGGAAAAATTATATTCCTCCCCAGTGCCATTTGTAACTATTTCTTTTTCAAATGTAGCAATTGGCTCTAAATTCTTATACACAATAACTGTTGTGTTTAAAGCGCCAATATAATCCACATAAATAACATCACACCCCTTCCCGATAACACGTTGCAACTCTTGGTATGGAAAGTCTTTCCAATTTCCTTCTCTAAACACAACAATATTTTCCCATGTCTCAACTCTGAACACCGGTACGTCACAATAGTGCATCCTTTCAGATGTAAAGTTGATGCCTTTGGCCCCCAGCGCTTTCTTAGAGAGCCGTGCGATGAGTGTTACTTTCGTTTCCATGTCTGCAAAGTTACGCTTTTCTCGTGAAATAGCTGTCCTTTACACCCCCATTATTTGCGGTAAGTTTGCGATGGTTCTCTCCTAAACCTTTGACTTGTTAGTCTCGCTGAAAATTCATAACTTTGCAATTAAATATTGAAAATCTATGAATAAAATACTATTTTTCATACTAAGTTTGATTGTATCAACTGCTACATCATACGCAAGCGGCTCTTTATCCAATTATAGAGGCGTGTGGGCAAGCAATGATGCAGAAGCTGTCATAACGGACTCAGTCTGCATTTTTTTCGCTAAAGTAGATAGCACAATGCAAGCAACTCTTGAGATACCCTCATTAGGACTGACTCATGAGACTACGTTTGACCGAAGTGGGAGTGTAACATCTTTGAACACATCATCTCCTCTTGAAATAGTAAGGGACGGCGATGAAATAAAAATCAATGGCTGTCTACTTAATAAAGTGGAGGAGATAGTAAGTGTTGCTCCTTATGAAATGATGGAGTGCAAATACAAGTTGGATATTGGTAAATGCCTTCAGCAATGGAGACTTGGTGTTAAATATGGTGTTCAGGGTGATATGCCATATTGCGAAGTTAATACAAATAGACATATGTTTGTGTATATGGTTAATCCAAGTATGGTCTATATAAGAGCTGCGGCGACACGTAATAATAATGCCGGAACTTTGTTTTTTCAAAACATTCGTATGATGAAAAACCAAAATACCGGTGAATATACAATGGCTATCGACCCTAATAACTTGAGCGTTGCCACAAATGACTTGGAAATAGACAATTCTAAGTTCAATCCGAATGCTTGTACATTTAGTCCGGATGGAGGAATTTATTGGTCCGTAATTTCTTACACACCAGATCAAATTTTACTGAATGGATGTGGAGAAACATATCATATTGACAAACCGGAGATTGACTCTCCTCTTAACGAGTGGATTAAGTATGAGCCGTATGACGGCAAATCTGAATTTAGCGTTGATAGAATGATACAATCATTCAAATAAGCGTCTTTTCGCACCCGTCACATCGCCCATACTATCATGAAAAAAATTGAAGTTTTTCGTGAATTGGTTTATCAATGAAGAAAACGAGATGAAATGTCGTAGATTATTCTTAACTTTGTACAAACAAATTTCACCGATCATGAAAAAAACAACATCAATTTTCTTCGCAATTATGTTAGTGATCCTAACATCTTGCAACAACGATGACCCTGAAATCACAGATAACATGGGTAAACTCATCGTAAATCTTGCCCATGAAGATGCCGATATTGTAGAAGCGGATTACTCCAATTATAGCATAGCCTTAACTCCTCGCAACGGAATGGGGTGGACTGCACCAAAATATTCCGAAGTGTCTTGGCCGATTGATGTAGAAGTTGGCAACTACACCATCAGTGTTTCCTCTCCACTTGTTTCAGAGACAGAAACAACGGAGTCATATTACTTCGGAGAGGTAAAAAATGTCAAGATAGAAAAAGATAAGACTACTGAAATTACCATCAATGTGAGATTGACCGAATTTCAGAAAGCAGATTTGTAAATCGCGTTCATCTTCGTAGACCATCACGGTGCCGGGCGCGTCTCCATTGAGGTGTGTCCGGCATCGTCACTTTCTTTTCCGAGCCGTCAATGACGGTCTGCTGTGCTCTGAACTCCGATGGGGGGCATCGGAAAGTTTTTTTAAGTTGCCGATGGAGATAAATAAGGATAGACACATTGAAATTCAGTCTGAAAAAACTGATCTTCAATGTGTCTATCTTGCGGAGTGACCGAGATTCGAACTCGGGATACGCTTTTGGCGTATACACGCTTTCCAGGCGTGCCTCTTCAGCCACTCGAGCATCACTCCTCGTCTTTACGGGTGCAAAGGTAGGCTAATATTTTGAGATGGCAAAGTTTGGTGTGTTAATATTGCTTAACAATAGAAAACCTCCGGCCCGGTTGTCGCAACGGGTCGGAGGTGACAGAAAAAAGTGGATTGAAAATATGATGTTTGAATTGATTGTCTCCGCAGGGGGTTATTTGGCGGCTTCTACCACACGGATTTGTTCAAAGTAGTAGCCGGGGGCCATCTCTGCGCCTTTGGTCACATTGCCGGTATTGACATCGTAGATATATATCTGAGGATTGCTTCCCTCGGGGTCCACACCGATATAAGCCTTGTGGTTGACGTAGGCCATGCGTGAGGAGAATCGGCCGCTGCTGTAGGGGAGTTGTGCTCCGTCATACATCACAGGGCTTGCCACACAGGTTTTCAGGTTGATGGTGGTGTAATAGTGTGAGAAGTCGTCAATACCTGTTCCCTTCTCGTCGTGGCGTGCATAGGCCATCACCTTGTTGTCGCCTATATTCATCACCGAGATGAGCTTGCCTCCGGCGGTGAATCCGTCATATGAGGGGTCAAACGTAGTCTGCCCGGCGGGGATCTTGAGCAGGTGTGATGTCTCAGTTCCGCTGGCGGTGAGCGAGTAGCAGGCGAGGTAGAGATTGCTCTCCTCGTCTATAACCGTCGTGGTCTGGAGCAGTTCACCATAGGCGGTGCCCACCATGTCGCAGTCCATGAAGCAGACGTTGTTTTCGGTCACGCTCATAGTGGCAGGGTCTATCACTGCGGTGTTGACGGGCGTCACGCGTGAACCTCGTCCACCGGCCGACTTGCCGTAGTAGAAATAGAAGAGGTTATTGTCCGACGGGCGATAGGTGAGAATGCCCGACGTGGTGAATGTGGCTGCTCCCTCGGGCAGGGGCAGGTCGAGCACACCCTCTGCTATGATCGTCATGTCTGCGGCGTTGAGCTTGGTCCACAGGATCTTGTCGGCGTCGCCGTTGGCAGCCATGATCACGAGTGTATTATCGTCGACCCATGCGTGGGTATATTTGCGCGTGTTGTAGGTGTTGGTCTTGAATCTGCGCTCCGCCACCACGGTGATCCGGTTGTCCTCGATGAGGTATTTGGCAAAGCGGTCGCCCGACACCGGCACCTGATAATAATAGGCTCCTTTGAGGATAGTCTCGAGCGACAGGACGGAGTTGACCTCTGTGCCTGTGCCTTCAAATGAGATCGGGGGCTGTCCGGCTTCGAGCGACCCGATGCTGCGCACGAGGGTCTGCACGTCGCGCCCCATGCCACCGTGGCGGTCGAGGGCCACCCACAGGTCAAAGTGGTAATCTTCTATAATGGTGGGATCCTCAGGGGTGTCCTTTTTGGGATCATCGTCCGAGCAGGATGTGATGAATGGCAGTGCCACGGTCATGACCGCGCATACCATAAGCGATCTGATTAGTCTCATTGTGTCTAATAATCTAATTATGTGTATATATTTGACAGATGTTTGATGTCGTCACAATGCCTCTCACAATGTCTCACTCGAGGAAGAGCCTGAATTTCACGTCAAAGCTCCGCCCCGGTTTCTGGAGCATATAGTTGTCATAGGCGGGACGGTCGAATAGGTTGTCGCACCCCACTGTGAGATTATATCGGTCAGTGTGCCACGAGTATGTGGCCGAGAGTGAGACGATGGTCTGGACGGGGATGCGGGCTTTTGACGAAGCTGCCCCGAAAGCCTCCCAGTTGAGATAATACCAGTGTGTCCACTCGGCATCGGCGCGCACGCTCAGATGGTCGTCGGTGAGGAGGCGCAGCCCGTCGAGACGATAGGAGGCCGAGATGTTGCCGAACAGCCACGGACGATTGGGCACACGGTTGCGATAGGTGGCCGAGGGATTGCCGTCGCTCTTATAGCGGCGCAGGTCGCGGGCGTCGTTAAACGTTCCGTTCACCCCCACGCGCAGCCCTCCGCTCCATTCATAGGCCACATCGAAGTCTATACCCTTCACCGCGACGGCCGGCTGGTTGACATATTGCATCATGCCGTCGCGCTCCGACACAGTGGCGCGGATATAATTCTGCACATGGCGCAGGAAGCCGTTTACCTCATATGTAAATGTATGGTCGGCCCACGGCCTCCATGTGCCGAATATGCCTGCATTGACATTGTTGCTGCTCTCCGGGCGGAGAGCCACGTTGGGCAGCACGGTGGTGCCGTTGCCGAGCATCTCGCGCGACAGCGGAAGCCTGACGCTGTGCTCGAATGATGCCTTGGCCGCGAGCTGGGGCAGGAGGGTGTATCGTGCACCGACGCCACCCCCCTCATAGTGTCTGACGGTGTGAGGCTCTATGAGATCGGCACCGGTCACTGTGAAATTGTCACGCTGTCTGATTGTGGCCGAGTTGATATATTCCTTGCCGAAGATCTGGGCCGAGAGTCTGTCGTCTGCCATCGACAGAGAGTATGTGAGCGAGAGGATATGTTTCAGCAATATATCGTTCGAGGGGTCAAATGTCTTGTCCACCTTGTCTGTGCGGCGGTTGCCGCGGCGGTTGAGAAGATAGTTGACCGACACTACATGTCCGGGCAGCAGCGTATAGTCCACCCCGGCGTTGACCACGGTCAGCGGGCGGTGGTATGTGCGGATAGTCCGCGCCTTTCCGGTCATTTCATTGCCACTCGACGGGAGCCACGTGCCGTCCCATGAATATTTGCGATAGGCCGTATCTACGGTCTCGCTACGGTCCCACGTATGCGAGGCTGCCAGCCGGGTATTGACGGCCCCGAGGCGCTTCAGATAGTTGAGCGACACGCTCCACGCATCCGAGTGGCGCTCCGGCAGACCATACACCTTGTTTTGCATGGCGCCGGTCTGTATCTCCTTGTCAATCTTTGTGAAAGATGCCCCGACAAACATTCTGTCGGCCCATGCCACATCAGTGATTCCTGCCTCGATTTGAGCGAGCAGCGAGAAGAATCCGTCGTGAAAACGGCACTTGTCCGTGATGATATATCTGTCCTCCTCCTCGCTCCACACCTCGACGTCGCGCATCACATAATTGTTGCGCGAGGTGACGAGCCCGAACGTCGGGCGCACTACAATCTTAGTTCCGGGCACACCGACCTGACCTGTGAGGTCTACAGTATGGGTGCCAAACGAACCAAACCCATACGATGCGTCGAGATACGGGCGGCGGCTGTTGCGGGTGACTATGTTCACCGCTCCGCCGAGCGCGTCTGCCCCCAGATGAGCGGGCACCACGCCCTTATAGAGCTCAACTCGCTCCACAGTGTTGAGGGGGATATTGTCGAGCGTCACCTCTCCGCCGCGTGAGTCGAGTGGCATGCCGTCAATGAAATAGCGTATCGAGTTGCCCGACAGACCGTTGATCGAAAATTCGAGATCTGAGCCTGCACCACCTTGACGGCGGATATTCACCCCCGCGCTCCGGCCCACCAGACGGTTGAGGCCCACGAGCCTGTTGACAGACGGACGGACATTGATGGCATTGACCGTGAGCGCGCCCTCGGCGATGCGTCTTGTGGCCGACTTAGCCACAACGCCCACCTCGCCGAGACTTATGGTGTCAGTCTCGACGGTCTTGTCGGCAGCCGACAGCGCAATCGATGCCGACAGCAGACATGCTGTTATGCTCAGAGGTAGTTTTGCCATTTTAGATCCCGAAAATCTCAAAACAATATGTAGCATCCAGGCAGGTCTTCTGACTCATCCATCCCCGTATTTGTTCCGTCGGCCTTCCCATGAAATGACTTTTTCACAGTGGCCTCTCAACGACGGAGGGGAAAACGGATTTACAGCAGCGGGTCTGTTCAGGATTCTCACCTGATTCCCTTTTCATCTCTGCCCCCTACGGACAGCGACACCTGAATCCGGCTGCAAATTTAATACACTTTCCCGAAACATGCAACACCCCTGCGAAAAAATCTTTCATCCCCGTACGTCCTGTCATATTTTCGCCATATTCTTTGCCGGAATAAAAAAATGATGTAACTTTGCTGTCGCAGACCGAATTGCACTCGTCCACGGCACACTTGGGGGGCAAGCAAGCGGGATGCGGCATTTTTTCTTAGCAAGCGTTTATCCGCGCTGATTCTTACAGATGCGTCAGGGGCTCCTGAACGTTGCCGTTCGATGGTGAATGGCACAGCGAGAAGCCTCGGGCAGTAAGGCGGCAACAGATACTGACTCCTGCGCTTTAGCCTTTTTTTTAAACCAATCCACTGCCAACGAGAGGAGGACCGCGGCACGACTGATATTATGAGAAATATACTCTTCCTCATCATTGCCTCATTGGCAACTCTTGCCATGAACGGGCAAGCCAATGATCTGCAATCTCAGATGCTTGGCACTTTTGTAAAGTATGCCGGAATAGACAGTCAGTCTCACTATGACAGTATCTCCACCGTAGGTCAGCATAAAATGGCCGTAGCACTCATAGAGGATATCAAAAAGGCCGTCTCAGAGAGCAGTGTGAAAAGAGTTTTTTACACTCTCAGCGATGAGAACTATGTCTACTGCAAGATCCCTTCAAATGTCAAGGGTAATGTCCCGTCGTTCGGCATCAGTTGTCATCTTGACGTTACCCCTGAAGGTCCGGGAAAAGGGATAGTCCCTATTGTAGACACTCGAAACGGACATACGATTGTCCGCACCGACGGGTCAACACTTCTCGGAGCAGATGATAAGTGCGGATGTACCATCGCCATGCAACTGATACGTAAACTTCTCAGCGACCCCAAGATCAAACATGGTGACGTGATGTTTGCTTTTTGTCCAAACGAAGATGTCGGACGTGCGGCAGATGCAATAGATACCGCAATATTTAATCCTGATATCCTGTTCGATATTGATGGAGAGAAGTATGGGGTGGTGACGCAATCTAATTTTACTGCCAGAGGATTTAATGTGAAGTTTATCGGACATGACGTCCATCCGTCGCATGCAAAGGAACTTAAATATGGCGATGCCACAGGGGCAGCAGCCACTTTCATTGCATTTTTCCCTCCTGAGGTCCGGCCTGAAAACACTGAGGGAAAACAGGGATACATTCACGCATGGAATTTTGACAAGAAGAAGGATGAAAGCGATGTCACCGTGCAGACACGTATCCGTTTCTTTGACCCTGCGGAGGGAGAGCTTTTTGACAAAATGCTGAAAGAAGCACTTGCCAAGGTGTCGCGTGATTATCCAAATGTTGGCATTCAGATCCTTTATGATGACCTCCAATACGAAAATGTTGCATATACCCTTCATCCTGAGGCAAAAAATATGATTGAAAGAGCTGCTTCCAAGTTAGGCGTCAATATCAGATTTGAAGACGAACGCGGAGGCACTACAGCTTCGATGTTTGCTGCCAAGGGTCTCAAAGGTGGCATGTGTGTGTTTGCTGGCCAGCACGGTGCGCACAGTGTTGATGAATATGCAGACCTTGCCGAGATGGAGGAGGCCTATCTTCTGATGCTTGAGATGATAAAGGAAGTCCCCGCACTGAAAAAGTGAACTTCGCCTCTCCGGTGACAACTCATAATTCAAAATGTACACTAAACCAAGGTTAATTCCATGAACATGTTCAAAACCGGACGAAATACGATTTATTTATTCATAATATTCACTTTCTGTTGCTTTGTCACTCCCGTGACAAGCTATGCCCAGATGTCAAAAGCAGGTGCTCCCTTGACTAATATTTCGCAAGCATGGGACATGTCTAAGGCTCTAACAAACACTCCTCCATCTGGTCTAAGAAGTCTTAGAAACGGATATCAAGGTTGGTATGGAAAATTGATGAGGGAATCTAATAGTATCAAAAACGGATTTGCACTGCCAAAATTAGCGGGTCCTCTCACGCTAAATATTAAGGATTTAACGGCATCAGGACGTGTTTTTACAGATGCAGAGAGAGACTCGCTTGTCAAGGCTCAGTCACAGGCCTACTGCGCTCTATATAATCGTAATAACGTAATTCTGCAATGGAATGCCTTTAAATCGAAAACAGACTCGGTGAAGGCAGCATTTGAAACTTTTATACAATCCCATCCGGATCTTACGATAGAGACAGTGTCGCTACTCGAAAAGACTGATTCTGTAATGTTTGGGTATATCATGGATAGGCAGAACGGTAATACCGAGCAGATCCTCATGTGGAGTTATTTGCTGAGCCAATTAAATATCTGTGTGCATAATCCTGTCCCGCCGGAAAGCGGAGATGACATCCCGCAAGTGCAACAATTAAGATCAATGCTTGAGTCACAGGAAAAAAACTATATTAAAAGAATGTTTAATGATATTTTGGATCGTCTGACAGAGTGCTATTGTGCAATGCCGTTGAGACTTCCAAGTAAATGAGCAATCGTGATTGTACGGATGGTATAATTGCTGTGCTTTTTCGAAGCATCAGATCATTGGTCTAAGCAAGGTCTCACAAGACACAGGAAGATCCCGACATCGTATCACAGAGTGAACGGGTGGACTCTCAAATTGAGAGTCCACCCGTTCGGTGGTACCCGGACCCGGGATCGAACCGGGATGGATTGCTCCAACGGTGTTTGAGACCG
>CAZAWC010000101.1:0-4263 GCA_964488595.1 uncultured Staphylococcus sp.
CCCATCTTCATGGCCATGTCCATGATCTTGCAGATCTTGAGGGCCATGGTCTCGGAGAGCGAGCCGCCGAAGACGGTGAAGTCCTGAGCGAACACATACACCAGACGACCCTCGATGGTGCCGTAGCCGGTCACCACGCCGTCGCCCAGATAACTCTTTTTCTCCTGACCGAAGTTGTGGCAGCGGTGGCGCACGAACATGTCGATCTCTTCAAACGACCCCTCGTCGAGGAGCTGGGCTATACGCTCGCGGGCAGTATACTTGCCGCGCTCATGCTGTTTCTGTATGGCCTTTTCGCCGCCGCCCAGTCGAGCCTCCTCGCGCAGGGCGATCAGCTCTTTCACTTTTTCAAGCTGAGTACTCATTTATATAGTGTGAGTGGATTTTATTGTGGTGTGGAAGTGTGGTCTCGCTTACTTGTTGGGGTCCTCACAGAGCTCGATGAGCGTGCCGCAGGTCGACTTGGGGTGGAGGAAGGCGATGTTGAGCCCCTCGGCGCCCTTGCGGGGAGCCTTGTCGATGAGGGCGCATCCCTTGTCCGACACCTCGGCCAGTGCGTTGGCCACGCCATCCTCGATGGCGAAGGCTATGTGCTGGATGCCGCCGCGGCCGCCGTTCTTCTCGATAAACTTGCAGATCGCGCTCTCGGGAGCCGTGCCCTCGAGGAGCTCTATCTTGGTCTGACCCACCTTGAAGAATGCTGTGCGCACCTTCTGGTCGGCCACCTCTTCGATTGCAAAACACTTGAGGCCGAGGGTCTCCTCGTAGAATTTGATTGCCTCCTCGAGATTGGGCACCGCGATGCCCACATGTTCGATATGCGAAATATCCATGGTTATATTAGGTAAAAGAAATTTGTGTTAAGAATAATGATTATAAAGCCCCTAAAGGCAGCGCAAAGATACGCAAAATAATTGATATGGCAAAAGCGGGCCGCCCTAAAACGGGCGGCCCGCCTGATGCGGTGCGGATGAGTGGGGATTACTCGGCCACTACCTCGAAGGGCACCTTGACGGTGACGTCGCGGTGGAGCTTGATGGTAGCCTCATACTCGCCTACCTCCTTGATGGGATCGAGGGCGATGAGCTTGCGGTCGATGGCGTGGCCCAGCTTCTCGAGGGCCTCGGCGATCTGTATGGCGTTGACCGAGCCAAAGATGGTGCCGGTGCTCGATGTCTTGGCGCCGATGGTGAGCTTGACGCCGTTGAGGGCAGCGGCCTGTGCCTCGGCCTCAGCCTTGATGCGCTCCAGCTTGTGGGCGCGCTGACGCTGGTTCTCGGCGAGCACTTTAAGAGCTGACTCAGTGGCGATGACGGCCTTGCCGGTGGGGATGAGGTAGTTGCGGCCATAGCCTTTCTTCACCTCGACTACGTCGTCCTTGTAGCCGAGCCCCGAGATGTCTTCCTTGAGGATGATCTTCATAATTCCTGATTGCTTTTAAAGTGATTATTTCATCAAGTCGGTAACGTAGGGCAGGAGGGCCAGGTGGCGGGCACGCTTCACGGCCTGAGCCACGCGACGCTGGAACTTCAGCGAGGTGCCGGTGATGCGGCGGGGGAGCAGCTTGCCCTGCTCGTTGAGAAACTTCTTGAGGAATTCGGGATCCTTATAGTCGACATACTTGATGCCGCTGCGCTTGAAGCGGCAATATTTCTTCTTCTTCACGTCCACCGACAGGGGAGTGAGATAGCGGATTTCGGATGCTTGTGCCATGATTTAGTTCTCCTTTGCTTCTTCGGTTGCTACTGTGGTTGCTGCTGTGTTCTTGACGCGGTTGCGACGCTTCTCCGCATACTCTGCGGCATACTTGTCCAGACGGAACACGAGGAATCGGAGCACACGCTCGTCGCGACGGAAGGCGGTCTCGAGCTTCTTGACGAGGGTCGGGTCGCCGTCAAACTCTACCAGCGAGTAGAAGCCGGTCGATTTCTTCTGGATGGGATAGGCCAGCTTGCGAAGGCCCCAGAGCTCTTCGTTGACGATAGATGCGCCGTTGTCGGTCAGCACCTTCTCGAACTTTTCTACCGCTTCCTTCATCTGCTGGTCAGACAAAACGGGAGTTAAAATGAAAACGGTTTCGTAGTGATTCATTTTGGGTTAATTAATGGTGTTTTGAATCGTTGGAAAGGGGGGTGATTGCCATTGCTGACAATTCCGGGTGCAAAGGTAGTGAATTTTTCCATTTCCCGCAAATCATTTTCGCACTTCCCTCTTTTTAATTTACGCGAAAGATGAAAAAAAGCGGACACCCGCCGTCGCGCTGTGGCGAGGGCGGGTGTCTGTGTGGATGTTGCGGTGTTTGTGCGCGGGGGCGTGTGCCCCCGGCCGCTATCAGCGGATCACCACCTTGTCGGTCTGTGTGCCGCGCACTCGGATGTAGAGCCCTGCGGCGGGAGTGCCGGTGAGCTTGCGGCCCTGCAGGTCATAGTAGACTGCCTCGGCGGCTGCGGCCTCGATCTCGTCGATGGCGGTGATGACGCCGGTGATGCGATAGGTCTTCACGGCCGACTTCTCGCCGTCGGTGACGGTGTAGTATGAGAACTCGCCGGCGCCCTCGATGGCTATCTCGCCACCTTCATAGAGCGTATAGTCCTCCTCGTCCCCGGCTACCACCTTCAGGCCCTGTGCCTCGGCGGTCTCATAGGCCATGCGGTAGTAGACCTCGGTGCCTTCGGGCACGTCAAACTCTATCGTCAGCGTCTCGCCTGTCTTGATGTCGAGATCCTCGCCCTCCACGGGGGTGCCGTCGATCTTGATGACAGGCTCCACGGCGGGTGCCTTGGGGGTGGGGGTCAGGACGATGGGATAGAACTGGATGGCGTTCTTGTAGATGGCGGTGATGAATGTCACGTCATAGGGGGTGTCGGCATCACCCTCCAGACCGAATCGGTTATAGAAGTCATACTCCGTACCGTCCTGCATGCCCTTGGAGGTCTTGCCTGAGGCGGGGAAGGCGGCAAATGTCACATTCTCGGCCACGCCTATGGTGTTGACCATGTCTTGGGTCATGTCGGCCAGCAGCATCACCTCGGGAGTAAAGGTGCCGGTGCCCTCGGCGGCCTTGAGGCCGATGGCGTCCTCAAATTTTACCTCATATGTGCCCTGATAGTCGGTTATCTTGCCGGCCCATCCTGCGGGGATGATGTCATACTGCTGATAGCCGAGGGTGTTGTTGCCATAGAACATGCCGAAGGTCTCGCCGTCGGTGACATACACATACTGTCCGTTGGCATAAGCCACGGTGAGGGGACATGTGAGACGCACCAAGAGGGTGGGATCTGCAAGGCTCGTTGCGGTAAACGTGGCGAGGTTGGGGGCATCCTCCACATTGGTCACGTTGAGGGTATAGACGGCCTCTGCTGCATAATATGTCTCCGTGGCCTCGGATGTGGCCTTGATCTGGGTGACGCCGGGGCCGACGATGGTCACCTTGCCGGTCTCATCGACTGTGGCCACAGTCTCGACGGTCGAGGTATAGCTCACGGCTACGCCGTTTTCGTTGCTGAGCACGGGTGAGTCAAACTCCTCACCGAGCATCACGGTGTATTCAGCCTCCGGGAACGAGATGCCGGGATCCTTGAGCAGGGGCGAGCCGAGCTTGGCGCATTTGATCTGCACCGAAGTGATTCGGAGCTGTGCGGAGTTTGTGTGGGTGTAGAGCACATTGTCGGTCTGCTGCGTGGGGGTCCATGTAGCTGTGGTGCCGTTGAGGCTGAATGTGCCGCTTGAGAGGGTATACTTGTCTTGGGCTACACCGTATCCTGACGCTGCATTTATCACTATTTCAGTGAGGTAATAGCCCTCGGGACACTTGAATGTGATGGTGTTGCCGGTATAGACACGTACTGCTGTTCCGGAGGTGTAGTATTTGGGGGCATTTTTGCTGGAACCTATGCTGAAGATCATCTGGATCTCGCCATTCTCGCCCACGGTTGTCACGTCCTCAGCATTGCTGTATCCCATGTCCGGGAATACGAATGTCATGTCGGTGTCAGCAGTCTGATTGGGGTCGACTACGGTGAGGGCATAGGTGGCTTTGCCGGCTGCAAACTCGTCTGTTGCCTCAGACTGAGCTGTGATGGTGGCTTTGCCGGCCCCAATTATCTCGAGTGTGCCGTCGGCATTGACTTTGGCAACAGCTTCGTCAGACGATGTGTAGGTCACCGCCAGATTGTTGGGGTTGCTGAGGGTGGGGAGGGTGTAAGCCTCGCCCATTGTCACGGTCAGCTCCTCGGGTGTGAACGACAGCTCGGCAGGCTTCAG
>CAZAWC010000101.1:4363-8784 GCA_964488595.1 uncultured Staphylococcus sp.
ACGATGATCTTGTCGCCGTCGGCAAGCTGGTCTGCCGAGGTGACTAACTGATAGGTGGTGTCTGCCGCTGCGGAAAAGACCGTCGCGACGCCGACCGCCATCGTAAGAAAATGTTTTCTCATGAGATTATGGTTGGGATTGATGTTGTGTTGCTGATCGTGCTGAGATTCTCTACGGCAAGGCGTGTGGATGGCCGGACGACCCGGCGAGCCTTATCGGCCGTAAAATTACACAATTATTAACAATCCATACAGGAGGATATGTTAATAATGCTTAATATTGTGCCGTTGGGATGTCGAGCGTTCACCTGTCGGTGCGAAACGGGATGAGGGGGAGATAATTGCCGCCGTGGAGGGTGCCGGGCATGAAGTCGCCGAAGCAATAGCGGGCGTCGACCGGGGCGGGCACGAGGGGCGAGGTCAGCACCACTTCGTTGGTCTGCCACACGAAACGTGCATCGGCAGGATGATAGACGCCGTCGGCACCGGCTATCTCGAATCCGCTGATGTCATAGTTGCGACACACGCCCCCGTCGGGTGCATCGATGGCCACACGCAGCTCGGCTCCGTCGGCCCTGTGGCTCTTGTATCGCGGCGAGCGGGCCATGAACTGCCCGCGGCCGTAGGTCTTGACCAGCGCCAGATCGCACAGGCGTTTGCCCACCGACGCCTTGTCGGCCGGATGGATATTGAAACGCTCGTGGGGTGCCACAAGGTCGTTGATGCAGATCATGTCGGCCTCGGGGATCATCTCAATGCTTTTCCACTGAGCCTCGCGCAGATAGGGGGCCAGTCCGCTCTCATAGTCGTAGGGGGCTATCTCCACGGCATAGAACGGGATGTCGCCCTGTCCCATCTCGCGGCGCCAGCGGGTCACCATGGCGGCGAGGCGCTCGGCATAGGTGGTCCATGTGTCGACGTTAGAGCATCCCTGATACCACAGTATGCCCCTCACCGTGTAGTGGCGCAGGGGGTGAAACATGGCGTTGTAGGCGAGGAGAGGGCGCAGATAGTGGACCATCGTGTCGAGCACCGCAGGGTCGAGCGACACGTCGGGATAGGTCTCGAGCATGTCGCGTGGCGTCCAGCTCTCCACCTTGGCGCCCCCGTAGGCGGCGCTGATTATCCCCACCGGCACCTCGAGCACCGACGACAGGCGGTCGGCATAGTGCCACGCGAGGGCGCTCATCTCGGGCGCGGTGTCGGGCGAGGGCCGCTCCCACCGGGCATCGACGGTGTCGAGCGGGGTGTAGCTCTGTGTGAGGGGCACGGTGATCATGCGGATGCGCCCGGCCTTGGAGGAGGATCGGGCTATCTCGTCAAAACCTCCCTCCACACAGCAGCCGGGATAACCCTTGAGGGGCATCTGCATGTTGGACTGGCCTGAGGCGAGCCACACCTCGCCCACCAGTATGTCGGTGAGCGTCAAGGGCTCGTCGCCGTCAGTGAGGGTGATCTCATAGGGGGTAAACGATCCGGCGGGGGTGGCGACTGTCAGGGTCCACTTGCCGTCGGGGCCGGTGGTGGCGGTGCGGGGAAGTGAATCCCACGAGGGGGTGACGGTGACCGTCGACCCCGGGGTGGCCGTGCCCCACAGGCGGGCGTCGGACTGCTGCTGCAGTACCATGTGTGAGGTGATGACCGAGGCGGGCTTGACGCGGGCCATGGCTGCCGATGCCGGCATCAGCAGCAGGGCGAGAGGGAGGATGAGGTGGCGCATGGTGGTGTAAGTGGGTTGGTTGGGGGGATTACTTGTTGTCGGTGCCGGGTAGCAGCTCGAAATAGTCAAATAGGGCTTTGCCCTGTCCGGAGGGTGAGATGGCGAAGAGGCCCAGCATCGTGCCCGTGAATCCGCCTGCCGACTCTGTGGACAGAAATCGGTTTGTGACGGATCCGAGGGTGTGTATCTCTCCGCCGGGGAGTGTGCAGGCAAAGGTGTACTTATCGGCTGTCCCTGTTACCGTCAGTGTCACCGGCCCGGCGGAGCCTGTCGCAATCTCCTCCTGCAGATGGTCGATCTCCGAGAGGATGTAGCGGAGCACTACGCTGTATGATCCGGCACTTTGACGCAGAAAGATGTCATAGTGGTGGCCGTCACGGGCCCAGACGGTGAGTCCGGCCTCGGTGCCGGGGGTAGTGTGCTCGAGTCTTACGGAAGTGGAGGCTGTGAAGTCTATGGCGTTCTGGCGCCTGAACAGGACCGTCGGGCTTCCCTCGGAGGCATCGAGGGTGAGGGGTGAGGGACTCAGCGCCAGTTCACCACCGGATATGGTGTAGTTTGCCTCCTCGGGGTTACGCAGATGGAAATAGTGCTGCGGAACGTGTGGGTCATCAAAGTCGTCACGCACCGGCGGTGTCTCCACAGCCACCTGTGGCAGGGTGGGAGTGGCCATCTGTGTCAGCACCTGACAACCACCGTTGACCACAGGCCATGCTCCATCGTCCCAGCGCACGGGGGCGAGAAATGTCTCGCGTCCGAGCAAGTGGTGGTCGCCATTCTGATGACGGAATGCCAGAAACACCATCCACCAGCTCCCGTCCGGAGCCTGCACCATGTCGGCATGGCCGGTGCCTTGGATGATGTTTTTCTCGGCCTCGCTGTTGCAGTGTGTCAGGATCGGGTTGGCGGGATTGGCTGTGTAGGGTCCGGTGATGGAGCGCGAGCGGGCTATGGTCACCTTGTGAGCGAGTTCGGTGCCACCCTCGGCTATCATCAGATAATACCATCCGTCCTTCTTATAGATGTGCGGTCCCTCGGGATACCGTCCGCCGGTGCCGCTCCACAGTGGGACAGAGTCGCCGAGACGTCGGCCGGTGAGAGGGTCTATCTCGCACAGCATTATCATGCCGTCGGGGTTTGACACCATCCAGCAGCGGCCATCCTCGAAGTAGAGCGACGGGTCGATGCCTCCCTGCTCGAGCCATACGGGCTCGCTCCATCCTTTGGCTGGATCGGTGGTGTGGACGAGGAAGTTGCCCCCGCCGGTGACATTGGTGGTGATCATGTAGAGACGCCCGTTGTCATAGCGGATGGTCGGGGCATAGATGCCTCCCCACACATTGGCCCCCTTGAGCGGCAGTTGCGAAGGTCGGTCGAGAACGTAGCCACGCTGCTCCCAGTTGACGAGGTCGCGGGAGTGGTAGAGGGGCACCCCGGGAAAGAAGCAGAACGATGAGTTAACAAGCCAAAAATCCCCCTCGGGGGTCACCGTGACCGAAGGGTCGGGGTGCATCCCGGGGAGGATGGGATTGGTGTATTGTGCCGCGGACACGAGCGAGGTCGCTATGGCCAAAGCGGCGAAAAGTCGTTTCATGGACGTGTGGTCAGGAATACATTTTTTCCTTGGCGGCGAGCACCTTGGGGTCGGTGATATAGTCGTCATAGTCCATCAGTTTGTCGATGGTGCCGCGGGGGGTGAGCTCGATGATGCGGTTGCAGACCGTCTGGATAAACTCATGGTCGTGGGAGGAGAGGAGGATGTTGCCCTTGAAGGTCTGGAGCGTGTTGTTGAACGCCTGTATCGACTCGAGGTCGAGGTGGTTGGTGGGCGAGTCGAGGATGAGGGTATTGGCGTCGGTCATCATCATGCGGGCTATCATGCAGCGCATCTTCTCGCCGCCCGAGAGGACGGAGGCTTTCTTGAGCACCTCCTCGCCCGAGAACAGCATCTTGCCGAGGAAGCCCTTGAGATAGATCTCTGAGGAGTCGTCGGAATACTGCGACAGCCAGTCCACGAGGTTGAGGTCGGTGTTGAAGAATGCCGTGTTGTCGAGGGGCAGATAGGCTGTGGTGATGGTCTGTCCCCACTCATATGTGCCGGCGTCGGGCTTGCGGTTGCCGGTGATTATCTCGAAGAGGGCTGTCATGGCGCGGGGGTCGTGGGAGAGGAAGGCGATCTTGTCGCCCTTCTCTACCTGAAAGTTGACGTCGTGAAACAGCACCTCGCCGTCTATGGACGCCGAGAGACCCTTCACCTCGAGGATCTTGTTGCCCGGCTCGCGCTGGGGAGTGAAGATGATGCCCGGATAGCGGCGCGACGACGGCTGGATCTCCTCGACGTTGAGCTTCTCGAGCATCTTCTTGCGCGAGGTGGTCTGCTTGGACTTGGCGACGTTGGCCGAGAAACGCTGGATGAACTCGAGGAGCTCCTTGCGCTTCTCCTCGGCTTTCTTGTTGGCCTGCTGCTGCTGACGGAGGGCGAGCTGCGAGGACTCGTACCAGAAGCTGTAGTTGCCGGCGAAGAGCGTCACCTTGTTATAGTGGATGTCGAGGGTGTGGGTGCAGACCGAGTCGAGGAAGTGACGGTCATGACTGACGACGAGGACGGTGTTTTCGAATTTCGATAGATAGTCTTCGAGCCAGGCGACGGTCTCGAGGTCGAGGTCATTGGTGGGCTCGTCGAGCAGGAGGTTGTCGGGATT
>CAZAWC010000102.1:0-8730 GCA_964488595.1 uncultured Staphylococcus sp.
GGTCAAGGACATGGAGTTCATACAGTTTCACCCCACCGCCCTGTTCCACCCCGGCGACCGTCCGTCGTTCCTCATCACGGAGGCCATGCGAGGCTATGGGGCCGTGCTCCGCAACCTCAAGGGCGAGGAGTTCATGCACAAGTATGACCCCCGCCTGTCGCTCGCCCCGCGCGACATCGTGGCCCGTGCCATCGACTCAGAGATGAAGCTCCATGGCGACGACCACGTGTATCTCGACGTCACCCACAAGGACCCCGAAGAGACCAAACGTCACTTCCCCAACATCTATGCCAAGTGTCTCTCGCTCGGCATCGACATCACCAAGGACTATATCCCCGTGGCCCCGGCGGCACACTATCTGTGTGGCGGCATCAAGGTGGACGGCAACGGAGAGTCGTCCATCAGGCGCCTCTACGCCGTGGGCGAATGTTCGTGCACCGGCCTCCACGGAGGCAACCGTCTGGCATCCAACTCGCTCATCGAGGCAGTGGTCTATGCCGACGCAGCCGCCCGCCATGCCCGCGAGGTGGTGAAGGGCTATGAGCTGCGCACCGACGTGCCCGACTGGGACGACACAGGCACACGCCACCCCGAGGAGATGGTGCTCATCACCCAGAGCATCCGCGAGGTGGGTCAGATCATGGGCACCTATGTCGGCATCGTGCGCTCGGACCTCAGGCTCGACCGCGCATGGAACAGGCTCGACATCCTCTATGAGGAGACCGAGCAACTGTTCAAGCGCTCCAAGGCCTCGCGCGAGATATGCGAGCTGCGCAATATCATCAACGTAGGCTATCTGATCATGCGTCAGGCCAAGGAACGCAAGGAGAGCCGTGGACTGCACTATACGGTTGATTATCCGCCGGTTTCTCACGCGCCCGAACAACAATAGCCCCACGCCGTGCGTTGTATAGTATGATATGACACACGCTTGCCGCTACATACTCCCTGCCTTTCTGTGTCTCTGCACCACCCTTCCCGGCGTGGCGCAGAGCGCCTCAGACATACCCTCGGCCGAGGAAATAGAGGCCGGAGGAGGGCGTATCAAGCCCATCCGTGGCTACAACTTCATCACCAATGCCGAGGGCGAGGAGGAGTTGATGCTCTATCTCTCGGAGGTGACCGTATTCCCTCAGCTCAAGTTCAAGAACAAGAAGGAGGAGGAGTTCTACTGGAAGACCGTGCGCGACGTGCGCAAGACCCTCCCCTATGCCAAACTCATCTGCGAGACCCTGATAGAAACCTACGAGTATATCGAGACGTTTCCCACACAGGAGGAGCGCGAACGCCATCTGAAGAAGATGGAGGGGGCCGTGTTCGAGCAATACAAGCCCGTGCTCAAGAAGTTCACCAAAGGGCAGGCGCAGATGCTCATCAAGCTCATCAACCGCGAGACCAATCAGAGCAGCTACAACATCCTCAAGGCGTTTCTGGGCTCGTTTCGTGCCGGGTTCTGGCAGACGTTCGGCCGATTCTTCGGCGTCAACCTCAAGACCAGCTATCAGCCCGACAAGGACCGCAAGGATGCCATCATAGAGCGCGTGGCGACCCTCGTGGAGCAGGGACAGCTCTGACCCCGCAGGCTCTCCCCTCCCGGCCCCACTGATCAGCCATATTCCCCATATGATTAAGTCCCCGGATGGAGATTCCATCCGGGGACTTGTTGCATCGTTATATCGTCAGATCAGTGTCTGATTACTGCTTCTCGATGGTAACGGCACGGTCAAGGTAGATGTAGGGGCGGTTAGCCTCGCCATTGCCCATGCGGTTGTTGGCGTCGGTCTTGACATTGAGCTGCGACTCAGACACGCCGTTGTTGAGGAGCACCTTCTTCACACCGTTGGCACGGGCCAGACGGAGACGGTTGTTGACAGCGTCGGTGCCGGTGTAGTTGTCGGCCCAGCCGATGACGTCATACTTCTGGTCGGGGGTGTTCTTGATCTGCTGAGCGATAGCGCCGAGCACCTTGTTGTCAACGCGCGAGATACGCGAGCTGCCGATCGAATAGTAGACGGTGCAGATGGGGCCCTCAGCCTTCTCGGTGATCACCTTGGCGGGACGGTTGAGGCAGTCGCGGAGCTGATTCTCGAGGTCGGCGATGCGGCCGTTGGCAGCCTGAAGACGGGCCTCGATCTCGTCGCAGTTGGGGATCTCGGGGATCACGGGAACGACGGGAGCGTTCCATGTGGTCTTGTTGAAGTTGTAGGTCAGACCCAGATAAGCCTGCGGATCGATGTGGGTCTTGCGGCTACGCTGGTTGTCGGTCTCATCCTCGAAGATGGCAGCACGGAGATCGAGATAGATGGCGATGTGCTTGTTGAGGTTGAAGTTGTTGATGAGGCCTACGTGAGCGGTGAGGTTGTCGTCAGACTGACCGTCGTGCTTCCACTCTGTCTTCGAGCCGTTCTTCTGGGGATAGTAAACCCAGTTGTAGCCTGCGCCTCCGTAGAAGATGGCGTTGTAGCAACGGCCGGGACGATAGCCACACCACCAGTTGGTGAGGTTGAGCATACCGTCGATGGCGAAGCCAAACTCGTTGCGGTGATACTTATCATAGCCCTCGAATGTGCCATAATAGCCTAAGCCGCCATTCTTGGAGAGCTTCTTCAGCTGGGTGAAGTTGCCACCGATACGGGCACCGGCGATGGGCGAGAACCACTTGCCCACCCAGAAACCGGCGTTGGGCGAGAAACGGTCCATAAAGTCGCGCTTTTCGTTTTTGGCGTCGAGGTAGTAGTTGATACCACCCTCAACCGATACGAACCAGTTGTCCGAGAAGCGGTTGAACAGGTAGCCCTGTTCGGGAGCCTCTACATAGGTGATTGCCTGTGAGCTCTGAGCCATTGCGCTTTGACCCATAAACAGAGCGGCCACAAGACCTAAAAGGGTACTTTTTTTCATAAATAATTAATTATTGGAAAATAGTTGAAATTCAGTTGATTATGTTATCTATCGGGTATCGGTAGGCCACAGTAGCCCACACTTTACCCTAAAGGGAACGGCTAAATTCTCGTCAAAGTTATAACATTTTTTTGGATTAATCTAAAATATCGCAAAAAAAAGGTCTGACAAAGCAATTTTTTCTGTTTTTCGCTATGATTCGGGGCCCGGCCCGGTCGCCACGGGCTCGCGGGCACCACGGCTCTGAAAAGCATCTGTCGCCGTTTTCGATCAAAGCGGCGACAGATGTCATTATAGCTTACGTCCTCGCGGGGACGGTCATGCGCGTGAGCCGGATCACTTGCCGAGGAAGGCCATCACCTGAGCCTTGACGGCAGGCATGGTGAAGCCAAACTTCTCGTCGAGCACCTTGTAGGGAGCCGACGCACCGAAGTGGTCGAGACCGAACACGGCACCGTCGGCGCCCACCAGACCGCGGAGGGTGGAGGGAAGACCGGCCGTGAGACCAAACGCGGGCACACCGGGGGTGATGACAGCGCGGCGATAGTCGGCAGGCTGGTTGAGGAACAGACCGATCGAGGGAGCCGACACCACGCGGGCCTTAAGACCGTCGGCCTTGATGGCCTCGGCCACCTCGCAGAGCAGCGACACCTCCGAGCCATTGGCCACGAGGATCACGTCGGGGGTCTCCTCGGCCACGACACAGTAGGCACCCTTGCGGCAGCCGGCCTCAGCCTCGGCAAAACGGTCGCCCGAGGCTGCGGGCAGGTCTGGCAGATTCTGACGCGACAGCACCAGTGCCGACGGGGTGGCAAAATTCTCCATGGCCATCTCCCATGCCACGCTGGTCTCGGCAGCGTCGGCCGGACGGAGCACGAGCATCGAGGGATTGCCCGACAGGTTGCGGAGCTCCTCCATGAGACGGAGCTGTGCCTCCTGCTCCACGGGCTCGTGGGTGGGGCCATCCTCGCCAACACGGAATGCGTCGTGGGTCCAGATATACTTCACGGGGAGCTCCATGAGGGCGGCCATGCGCACGGCGGGCTTCATATAGTCAGAGAACACGAAGAATGTGCCGCAGGCGCCGATCACACCGCCGTGGAGCACGATGCCGTTCATCACGGAGGCCATGGTGAGCTCGCTCACGCCGGCGTGGAGGAAGGCGCCGGTGAAGTCGCCCTTGGTGAAGGGGTGTGTCTTCTTGAGGAATGCGTCGGTCTTGTCCGAATTGGCAAGGTCGGCACTCGAGACAATCATATTGTTGACCTTCTCGGCCAGCACGCCCAGCACGTCGGCCGAGGCCTGACGCGAAGCGATGTTTGCCTTGTGGGGGATGGCACGCCAGTCGATGGCGGGCAGCTTATTGTCGAGGAATGTGTGGAGCTCCTCGGCCAGAGCGGGATTGGCGGCCTCCCATGCAGCCTGCTCCTCGCGGCGGGCCTTGACGATCTTGCGCAGCTCCTCGCGGCGGGCCTCATAGAGGGCCTTGACGTCGTCAAATATCACGAAGGGATTCTCGGGATCGGCGCCAAGATTGCGCAGGGTGGCGGCAAAGTCGGCTCCGGCGGCGCTCAGGGGCTGGCCGTGGGTCGAGCACTGACCCTCGTAGTTGGCACCGTCGGCCTTGACGCAGCCCTTGCCCATGACGGTGTGGCCGATGATGATGGTGGGACGCTCGGTCTCCTTCTTGGCCTCCTCGATGGCGGCGGCTATGGCCTCGGGGTCGTTGCCGTTGATCTCGAGCACATTCCAGTGCCATGCGCGATATTTGGCGGCTACATCCTCGGCGTCGACAGCCTCGACCATAGTGGAGAGCTGCACCTTGTTAGAGTCATAGAACATGATGAGGTTGGAGAGGCCGAGGTGGCCGGCGAGACGGCCTGCGCCCTGCGAGATCTCCTCCTGTATGCCGCCGTCAGAGATGAAGGCATAGGTCTTGTGAGAGAGCCACTCGCCGAAACGGGCGGCCATGAATCGCTCGGCTATAGCGCAACCGACGGCCATGGTGTGGCCCTGACCGAGGGGGCCTGAGGTGTTCTCCACGCCACGCTCGGGATGGAGCTCGGGATGGCCCGGGGTGGGCGAGCCCCACTGGCGGAACTGCGACAGCTCGTCGGTGGTATAGTGGCCAAACAGTGCGAGGACGCTGTAGAGCATGGGCGACATGTGGCCCGGGTCGAGGAAGAAGCGGTCGCGGGCTATCCACTTGCCGTCGTCAGGGTCGGTGACGAGAAACTGCGAATAGAGCACATTCACGAAGTCAGCTCCACCCATGGCGCCTCCGGGATGGCCGGATTTGGCTTTCTCTACCATGGCTGCCGCAAGAGCACGGATATTGTCAGCGGCGCGGTTTACGGTATTAAGATTCATTTTTTCAGTTATAGATATGATGATTTCTGTTGCTGTTACCTGATGATATTATCGTATAAAATACAATAAGTCTCCCGACCCCGCAGGGCCTCACGGCAAATTTAAGCAAATTTTCTGAATTTCCAACCGTTCGCCACACTTTTCCGTCGGTTTGGAGGCAAATCGGCCCTCTACCCTGCCCCGTTCGCCCCGTGGCGCCCTCACCGTCCGCCGTTCAGGTCCTCGAGCCCCGATGGGCACGGCAAAGGGTCAGACACAATAAGCCCGCATCCCCACACACTTATTATATCCGATATTTGGCAGCGTCGGTATTTTAACAAACGTTAAAGCACATCGTTTTTAAAAAAGATGTAACTTTGTGATGACAACTTCGATCACTCCATGGTAAACAACCAAACCAAACCTTAATAACATGACTAAATCACAAAACTCCAACGGGCGGCTCGTGGCCATCGTAGCGATGTTCTGCATCTATGCCATGATCTCGTTCGTCACCAATCTTGCCGCCCCGATAGGCACCATATGGGGCTTCAAGCTGGCGGGCAACTCGGTGCTCGGCATGATGGGCAACATGATGAACTTCCTCGCCTACCTGTTCATGGGCATCCCGGCAGGCAACCTGCTGATGAAAATCGGCTACAAGAAGACCGCTCTCTGGGCCATGGCCGTGGGCTTTGTCGGCCTCTTCGTCCAGTGGCTCTCGAGTGTCGTCGGAGCCGAGACTGTGGTAGGCTCGGTGAGCGGCAGCCCCGTGACGCTCAACTTCTTCATCTATCTGCTCGGCGCTTTCATCTGCGGCTTCTGCGTGTGTATGCTCAACACCGTTGTCTGCCCCATGCTCAACCTCCTCGGCGGGGGTGGCAAGGCCGGTAACCAGCTGCTGCAGACCGGCGGCGCGCTCAACTCGCTGTCGGGCACGCTGACACCATTCTTCGTCGGCGCGCTCATAGGCCAGCTATCCACCAAGTCGCAGATGAGCGACGTGGCTCCCCTGCTGTGGGTGGCCATGGGCGTGTTTGCCGTCGCATTCGTCATCATCTCGTTTGTCGCCATCCCCGAGCCGGGCAAGACAGGCACCTCGCGCAAGGTGGCCTACACCCACTCGCCGTGGAATTTCCGCCACACCGTCCTCGGCGTCATCGGCATCTTCTTCTACGTGGGCATCGAGATAGGCATCCCCGGCACGCTCAACTTCTATCTGGCTGATCAGGGTGCCACGGGCGCCGGCGTCATCGGCGCGGCTTCCACCATAGCCGGAGCCGTCGTGGCCATCTACTGGCTCCTCATGCTGGTGGGCCGCTCGCTATCGGGCTTCATCTCGGGCTCGGTATCTACCAAGGCTCAGATCATCACCGTCTCTGGCGCAGCCATCCTTCTCGTGGTGTTTGCCATCTTCATTCCCCGCGAGAAGGCCGTTCAGGTGCCCGCAGTGGTCTATGACCCTGTCGAGACGACAGTCGAGGTGCTCCAGACAGCCGGTGTGCCTGACGGCACCATAGCATCGTTCATCGAGTCACCCTCCGTTGAGGTTCTCGCACCCTATGCGGCCACCATCGAGGAGGAGTTTGAGATTTCGCCCGAGCAGGTCATCACCAACCTCACCACCGTCCCCCGAGTGCCCGTGAGCGCCATTCTGCTCATCCTCTGCGGACTGTGCACATCGGTGATGTGGGGCGGCATATTCAACCTCGCCGTCGAGGGGCTCGGCAAATATACGGCACAGGCCTCTGGCATATTCATGATGATGGTAGTGGGCGGAGGCGTGATGCCCCTCGTCCAGAACTGGATAGCCGGCGAGGTGGGCTATATGGCCTCCTACTGGCTCGTAGTCGCCATGTTGGCCTACATCCTGTTCTATGGCATGGCCGGATCCAAGAATGTCAACACTGACATCCCCGTGGCCGAAGAGGAGGAGATGGATCCCCGCAACCTCTGATCCCACTTCGCCGACATATTGACCGATACAGCAGCACCCTCCCGCCACACAGGCGGGTGGGTGCTTGTTTTTGTCAATGTGGTAGAATTGTGGGAGAGAGACACACACAGGCGCAGGGTCGAGGGGTCATGGGGTCACGGGATCACAGCCGGCTCATCGAGCGGCGAGCGATAGGCGGGAGGCTCATGCCTGCTGTCACGCCCGCTCTTGCGGCGGCTTTCCCGCCCCGGGGCGTTCCGTGCTTTCCCACCCTTGTCACCCCGTCGGCGTGTGGGCTTTACCAGCATGGTGTCTGCTGTGTCGGAGGGAGCGATCACATCCACCCTCACAGAGTCGGCCGTAGTCGTGGCAGCATCGCTCCCCGCGCCGTGAAGGCCCCTGCAGTGCATCAGACACGCGCACACGGCCAGCAGCAGTGTGAGGATGGCCAGCGAGGCTCGTTCGCGCGATGTGAGTTCATGTAGCGACATGGGGATAGGTTAATGATGATCAGTCAAAAAGACCGCCGTCCATGGCAGGACAGCGGTCTTCTTATCTTTGGGTTTATATCCTTCAGTGAAGGGGTTTGAGCCGACCTGATTATTCAGCCTTTGTCTCCTCTGCGGGAGCCTCGGCGGCTGCGGGTGCTGCGGCCTCGGCTGCGGGCTTGGAGCTGCGGCGCGAACGGCGGGTGCGGCCGGCACCCTTCTTGGCGGCCTTGTCATTGAGCATGTTTTCGTTATAGTCAACAAGCTCGATGAAGCACATCTTGGCGTTGTCGCCCAGACGGTTGCCCGTCTTGAGGATGCGTGTGTAGCCACCGTTGCGGTCAGCAATCTTCTGTGCTATCTCGCGGAAGAGCTCAGTGACAGCCTCCTTGTTCTGGAGGTGTGCGAACACGAGACGGCGGTTGGGGGTCGAATCCACCTTTGCGCGGTTGATCAGAGGCTCGGCATACACGCGGAGAGCCTTGGCCTTGGCGAGAGTGGTGAAAATGCGCTTGTGCATGATCAGCGAGATCGTCATGTTGGCCAGCAACGCGTCGCGATGAGCCTTCTTGCGGCTGAGATGGTTGAATGATTTATTGTGTCTCATCGTTGATTATTTGTCTTTATCAAGTTTATACTTGGAGATATCCATTCCGAAGGAGAGGTTGAGATTGGCCAGCAACTCGTCGAGTTCGGTGAGCGACTTCTTGCCGAAGTTGCGGAACTTCAGGAGGTCTGTCTTGTTGAACACCACGAGCTCGCCGAGGGTCTCCACCTCTGCGCTCTTGAGGCAGTTGAGAGCACGGACTGAGAGGTCCATATCCACGAGCTTGCTCTTGAGGAGCTGACGCATGTGGAGCACCTCCTCATCAAATTCCTCCTCGTTGTTCTGCTCGTCGGTCTCGAGAGTTATCTTCTCGTCCGAGAAGAGCATGAAGTGATAGATGAGGATTTTGGCAGCCTCCTTGAGGGCATCTTTGGGGAGAATGGAACCGTCGGTTGTGATTTCAAGTGTGAGCTTGTCGTAGTCGGTCTTTTGATCAACGCGGAAGTTCT
>CAZAWC010000103.1:0-8550 GCA_964488595.1 uncultured Staphylococcus sp.
ACGGATTGCTCAATCTGTTACAAACCCGTTAAACACTATGATAATCAATAAAATAACTATTGAAACAATATGTTACAACATTGTTGCAATACTGTGATTATTGTAACAAAAAGCCCCGTTTGGTGATTGTGTGGCAAGATTGGCCGGAATATGGAGTAAAATTCGTATCTTTGTCAAAGCAATTAATAATCCAACCTTATAACAAACCATGAGAAAGACTGCAATCATGCTTGTGGCATGGGTGATCGGACTGGCGACAACCGTGGCCCCCACATTGTCAGCCCAGACGTCGGCCACTCTGCCTGACGCCCCGACGGCTGCCGAGGCGTGGGACAAGATCTATCCCGCCATAGAAAAGCAGATCAAGGCTCCCGAATTCCGGGACAAGGACTACAAAATCTTTGACTACGGCAAGCCCTCCAAGACCGAGGGATTTCTCTACTCGCCGCTGATCAACAAGGTCATCGACCTCTGTTCCAAGGAGGGTGGTGGTCGTGTCATCATCCCCAAGGGCACTTGGCTCACGGGCCCCATCACTCTCAAGAGCAATGTCAACCTCCATCTCGAGGAGGGTGCCGTACTGCTTTTCACCCCCGATCTCAAGGAGTATCCCTTGGTCTACACACGTTGGGAGGGTATGGACTGCTACAACTATCAGCCCATGATCTATGCCAACGGACAGGAGAATATCGCTGTGACCGGCAAAGGCACTGTGGACGGTGGTGGCGAGAACTCCAACTGGTGGCGCATGTGTGGCGCGGTGAAGTACGGTTTTGAGTTTGACAAGGGCATTATCTCGCAGCGCATCGGCCGTCCGATCCTCATGGAGTGGAACGAGAAGGGTGTGCCAGTGGAGCAGCGCAAGATGGGCGACGGCTATGGCATGCGCGTGCAGCTGCTCAATCCCGTCAAGTGCAAGAACGTGCTCATTGAGGATGTGACCTTGCTCCGCTCGCCGTTCTGGGTGATACATCCCCTCTTCTGCGAGAATCTCACCGTGAGGGGTGTGCATATTCAGAACGATGGCCCCAACGGCGACGGCTGCGACCCCGAGTCATGTAAGAACGTGCTCATCGAGAACTGTTTCTTTGACACCGGCGACGATTGCATAGCCATCAAGAGCGGACGCAACCGTGATGGTCGTGAGGCCGGAGTGCCGACAGAGAATGTCATCGTGCGCAACTGTCACATGAAGAATGGCCACGGCGGCGTGGTGGTCGGCTCCGAGATCTCAGGCGGATTCAAGAATCTCTTCGTCGAGAACTGTGTGATGGACTCGCCCGAGCTCGAGCGCGTCATCCGCATCAAGACCAACTCGTGTCGCGGCGGCGTCATCGAGGATATCTTCGTCCGCAATGTCGAGGTGGGCCGCTGCAAGGAGGCTGTCCTCAAGATCAACCTCGTGTATGAGCAGCGCGAAGTGTGCCAGCGCGACTTCCCCCCGGTGGTGCGCAACGTGTTTCTCGAGAATGTCAACTGCAAGGAGTCGAAATACGGTGTGAAGATCGAAGGATTTGACGACCTGTGCAATATATATAATGTAGAGGTGAAAGACTGCGACTGGACCGGCGTGAAGACCGGAAGCAACTCCATCAAGGGGCAGACGCGCGACATCCGTCTGGAGAATGTCACCATCAACGGCCTCCCTGTCATCGAATCGCAGCCCGTCTCCATGCGCATGAGCCTCTCCGAGCTGAAGCGCTGGCCTCTGAGCTGGCAGGTGGACCACAGCCGCCGCCCCAAGTGGAGCTACTCGGTGGGAGTTGAGATGGACGCCCTTCTCGCCGTGGCCAAGAAGAATCGCCACACACCTATGACAGACTATGTGATCTCCTATCTCGACACCCTCGTGACCGACGACGGCGAGATACTGACCTATAAGCTCGAGGACTATAAACTCGACGATGTGAAGAACGGCATCCTCCTGCTCGATGTCTATGACATGACCGGCGACGGCCGTCTGCTCAAGGCTGCCAATACCCTCTACAGCCAGCTCACCACCCAGCCGCGCACCAAGGAGGGCGGATTCTGGCACAAGAAGATCTATCCAGAGCAGATGTGGCTCGACGGACTCTACATGTCGTCACCCTTCCTCACCCGCTATGCCAAGGCCCATCTGAGCGGCAAGGAACAGAAGAAGGCCTATGACGATGTGGCCCGCCAGTTCCTCACCGTGGCCAAGCACACCTACGACCCCGCCACCGGGCTCTATCGCCATGCGTGGGACGCCAAGAAAAAAATGTTCTGGGCCGATCCCAAGGATGGCCGCTCGGCCCACTGCTGGGGTCGCGCACAGGGCTGGTTCTTCTGGGCGCTCACCGATGTGCTCGAGTCATTCCCCGAGGACCATCCCAAGCGTGCCGAGCTGGTGAAGCTGCTTGGCTCGATAGCCGACGGCATTGTCAAGAATCAGGACCCTGCCACCGGCCTGTGGTATCAGGTGGTCGATGAGAGCGGTCGCGAAGGCAACTACCTCGAGGCTACCGCTTCAGCCATGTATGCCTACAACCTGCTCCGCGCCGTGCGCCTCGGGCTGCTCCCCGAGTCATATCGTGAGGCCGGCATCAAGGGCTATAACGGCATCCTTGACCGCTTCGTCACCACAGCCGAGGACGGCACTATCTCGCTCACCGACTGCTGTGCCGTGGCCGGTCTGGGCGGCGGGTCGTCCGAGCGTCGCAACGGCTCGTTCGAATATTATATATCCGAGCCTCGTCGCGACAATGATGCCAAGGGTGTCGGTCCGTTTATCCTCGCCGCTATGGAGATGGAGCAGCTCTGACGCCTCTCTACGCTCAATAGCCTGACACAAAATCATCTGCCCCTTTTTCCTAACAAGGAAAAAGGGGCAGATTTCACATGAAATGAACGAACTTATGTACCTCGGAGGGGAATCGAACCCCTATCTGAAAATTAGGAATTTCCCATTCTATCCGTTGAACTACCAAGGCAGCGCGGTTTTGCGGAGCAAATTTACGCATTTTTCGTGTCACGTCCAAATTTTCCTGCCACGGATATCACCATTTTGGTCGTGTCGAAATAGCGTGCGGCGGTCTCGGCGATGCTCTCGGCCGACATTTCCCTCACGGCCTCACACTGCGCCGCAAAGTAGTCGTGGGGCGTGCCGGCGATCACTTCATTCTGCAGGAAGTCCATGCGCTGCAGAGGGGTGTCGAGCACAGAGGCGAGGCTCGACAGCATGGAGCTGCGCAGGCGTTCCACCTCGTCGGGCGTGAAGCTCGCCGGGTCCTTGAGACGCTCTATCTCGGCCACCGATCCCTCTATCACCTCGTCGGTATTGCTCGTGTCGGTGTCAGTCGAGATGATCATGTATCCGTTGTCCGGATAGGCATAAAGCGAAGCCCCTATGCCGTAAGTGAGTCCTTTCTCCTCCCTTATGCTCATCATGAGCCGGCTGCCGAAATATCCCCCGAGGGCATTTGTGGCAAGCCGCAGCCTCAGGAAGTCGGGGTGCGATCTTCCCGGCGTGGGGATGGCGATGCGGATGGCGTTTTGGAGCGCACCCTCCACCTCGGTGGTTATCATGCCGGGGGTAGGGTGGGGGTCAAACACCAGTCGGCGCACCTCGTAGAGGTTTGAGCCTGAAACAGAGCCGAACTGCTCCATCACTGCCCCGATCATTCCCTCGGTCACCTTTCCTGCGAGGAAGATGTGTGTCTTGTCAGGGCAAAGGCGGACGGTGTGGGCCTCGTGCATCTCCTGAGGAGTGAAAGAGAGAATATCCTCGGGGGTGGGGGAGAGGGCAAGGGGATTGTCGGCACCGTAGAGCCGAGGGCGCATGGCGCGTGTGGCCTGAGTGCTCACCTTGCGCATGTCTACGGCTGCCTGCGATGCTCTGATGCGCAGGGCGCGGGTCACGGCCTCGGGCTCGAATGCCGGGCTGAAGGCCATCTGAGCGGCAAGCGGCAGAACAGTGTCAAACACATCGTTGAGCGTGAACAGGTTGATGAGCGTGTGGTGGGTGGTCACCGACGCTCCGCTCCACGCGCCGTTGCTCTCGAGTATGTCGGCCATGCGTGTGCCGGGATTCTCGACGCTCCCCTCGGGGAGCAGGGTGGCCATGGCGTCGAAAAGCCCCGGGCGGGGAGAGTCGGCCTGTCCGCCGGGCAGGGCTATGGTGAGTCGGCTCACCTCCGTAGTGCCGGTGTTCACGATGTGGAGCGTGATGCCGTCAGGCAGCTTATACACTTGCGCCGGGGCGAGCGATAGTGCGCCCATCCCTTTGACTGGCGGACGCAGATTGCGGTCGGGATGAATCATTTCAGGGGAATTTCGTTGATGGAGCCTAATACGGCCGCACGGGCATCTTCGGCGCTCGGCTCATCGGCTTGGGTTGTCGTTGTCGACGTCGTGGCTGTCTTGTTCGTCGCGGGTGTCGTGGTCGTCTTGGGTGTCTTGGCCGTCTCGGGTGTCTTGGTCGGCTTGGCTGCCTCGGGTGCTTTCTTGACCTGAGTCTTGGCCGGTGCGGGTGCTGAGGCCGTGGGAGGGTCTACCTCGCGTGGCAGCGGGCGCGGAGCGGGCACCTCCTTGTTGTCGCCACCTTTTTTTATTTTTAGCTTGGCGCGATAATCCTTCACGCAGCCCGAGGCGACGTAATGCGAGTTGAAATAAGGCGTGGACACCTCGCTCACCACCACCTTGCCTTTGGCGGTGGAGGCATGTATCATGCGGCCGTCGCCGATGAAGATTCCCACATGTGTCACCCTGCCTTCCTCCTTGCCTGTGGCGAAGAAGATCAGGTCGCCCGGGATGAGGTCGTCCTTCGAGAGGGTCGCACAATAGTCTTTCTGTGCGCGCGATGTGCGTGGCACCTTAATGTCAAGAGCTCTCTGATAGACCTGCACCACCAGTCCCGAGCAGTCGAGACCGTCGCGGTCGTTGCCGCCATACTTATAAGGCGTGCCGAGCCAGCTTTCGGCCTCCTTGAGCAGGCGCTTGGTGTCGGCGTGCATCCCGCGCCATTCATTGTGGTTGTCGTGGCGGGACTTCCCCTTATTGACTGATTTGCTCTCGGGATGCTTGGCCACAGCCACTCCGCGGCGCGAGGTGGAACATGACACCATTCCGAGCATTACTGACAATATGACGGTGAGAAATAGCGGTTTGAGAGACATGGTGATGCAAAATTAAGAAAATTTTATCAAACATCCCTGTGGAGATTACAAATATTATTTAATTTGTTCGGCATGTAATTAAAATAGTTTAAACCTGCTCTGCAGCAACGCAACAAAGCGTTATTTTTGCAGTCTAAAGAGAAAACGAACATCACTTTGCAATCATGAAAACAACAGCGAAAATAATGCTTCTTGCAGCCGGCACAGCGGTGCTGAGTTCGGCTGTCACAGCAGTGGCCATCGACAAGGCCGTGAACACACGCGGTGTGCTTGCCGAAAATGTGTCGGACGCCGACCTCTCGCAGGGCGGACGCTTCTTCACCGTCGGCACTGCCGCCACTCCGGCCACCGACTTCACCACCGCTGCCGAGAACACCATAAACGGCGTTGTCTCCATCAAGAGTTTTGCCACCCCGAGCGGCTATCAGGGGGGCGGCTATTCGATGGATCCCTTCTTCGAGTATTTCTTCGGCTCGCCGCGCCAGCAGCAGCCGCGCCAGCAGCAGCAACCCCGCGAGCAGCAGCGTGGCCTCGGCTCGGGCGTAGTGATAAGCGCCGACGGCTATATAGTCACCAACAATCATGTCATCGACGAGGCTGAGCGGCTTGAGGTGACTCTCAACGACAACCGCACCTTCGACGCCACAGTCGTGGGCTCCGACCCCACCACCGACCTTGCGCTCATCAAGATTGACGCCAAGGATCTCCCCGTCATCCCTATGGGCGACAGCGAGGCCCTCAAAGTGGGCGAGTGGGTGCTTGCCGTGGGCAATCCCTTTGGCTTCACCTCCACCGTGACCACCGGCATCGTCTCTGCCAAGTCGCGCTCCATCTCGGCCACCTCACACTCGCGCCCCATGGGCATCGAGTCATACATCCAGACCGATGCGGCCGTCAACCCCGGCAACTCGGGCGGCGCGCTCGTCAATCTGTCGGGCGAGCTCATCGGCATCAACACCGCCATCTACTCGCAGACCGGCAACTATGCAGGCTACTCCTTTGCCATCCCCACGTCTATAGTCAAGAAGGTGGTGGCTGACCTCAGGCAGTATGGCACCGTCCAGCGCGCCGTGCTTGGCGTCTCGATCGTCGACCTCACGGCCGACATGGCCAAGGAGCACGGCATCACCGCCGTGACCAAGGGCGTCTATGTGGGTGGTGTGAGCGAGCGGTCGTCGGCACGCGAGGCAGGCATCAAGGAGGGCGACGTGATCACTGCCGTCAACGGGGTGCCCACCAACAATACCGCCCAGCTTCAGGAGCAGGTGGCAAAATACCGTCCCGGCGACACCGTCAAGGTGACATATATCCGCGACAACGAGTCGCACACCGTCTCCATCAAGCTCTACAACTCGCAGGGCAACACCACTGTCTCCAAGGCAGGCGACTTCGCCGATCTCGGGGCGGCTTTCTCCAAGGTCGACGACTCCACCCTGCGCCAGCTCGGCATAGACAACGGTGTGCGTGTGGCCAGCGTCAGCGACGGCGTCTTTGCCGATGCCGGCATACGCAAGGGATTCGTCATCGTTTCCATCAACGACACCCGTGTCTCCTCGCCCGACGATGTGGAGAAGCTCTACCGATCCATAATGCGTGGCAACTCCGACGAGAAACTCATGATAATCCGCGGCCTCTATCCCACCGGTAAGCGAGGAGTCTATGCCGTAGACCTCGCCGCCCATTGATAAGGCATTCCGTCTTCCCTCTCCTCTCCCTCTCCTCTCTCTCCGAGCCGACTCCCTCCACAGGAGCCGGCTCATTTTCTTATTGCGGGTTTTCCGTGCGGATATAGCGGGGATTTTGCTACCTTTGCAATAGAATTAATCCGATATTAACACTTAGCTTCACCATGAGGAAACTGTTCATCATTATCTGTGCGATTCTCGTGCCACAGCTCCTGCTCTCTCATCCTTGGGAGGGTAAACGCATCGCTTATCTCGGCGACTCCATCACCGATCCGCGCAACAAAGCGGCAGACAAGAAGTATTGGGCTCTGCTCGCCGAGTGGCTGGGCACCACGCCGTGGGTCTATGCCGTGAGCGGGCGTCAGTGGGACGACATCCCCCGTCAGGCCACCATGCTCCATGAGCAGCATGCCGACTCCGTGGACGCCATCGTGATATTCGTCGGCACCAACGACTACAACAATGCCGTGCCTCTCGGGCGATGGTATGACGAGGATATGCGCGAGACGGAGTATGGCCACCGCTATGAGCGTCGCCCCGAGCTGCGTCCCCACCGCACTCCGGCCATGGACCCCGACACCTATCGCGGCCGCATCAATATCGCTCTCGACTCCCTGAAGCGTCTCTATCCCGAGAAGCAGATCGTGCTCCTCACGCCCATACACCGTGGCGGATTCTATCACAACGACAAGAACTGGCAGACGCCCGAGGAGTATGCCAACCGTTGCGGCGAGTATCTCGACGCTTACATCGCTGCCACCCGTGAGGCAGCCGACGTTTGGGCAGTGCCTGTGATCGACCTCGCGGCTCTGTGCGGCCTGTCGCCGTCGCTCGACGCCCATGCGCGCTATTTCAACGACTCGGTGGCCGACCGTCTCCACCCCAACAATCTTGGCCACCAACGCATAGCCCGGACGCTGCTCTATCAACTGTCCGCCCTTCCCTGCTCTTTCTGACAGCGTCATAATCCGAGGTATACAATGACAATCACCGCACATCGCCGGCAGGCATCGTGAGCCTTGCACGGAGGGTGTGCGGTGATTGCTATGGTGAGTGATGTGCGTCACAGCGGGCATCGCCCGCTGTGACGCGAAGGGGGGATCGGATCAGAGGCGAGCCTTGATGGCCTCGGTCTCCTTCTCATAGCCGGGCTTGGCGAGGAGGGCAAACATGTTGCGCTTGTAGTCCTCGACACCGGGCTGGTTGAAGGGATTCACGCCGAGCATATAGCCCGATATGCCGCAAGCCTTCTCGAAGAAATAGATGAGCTGGCCGAGATACTTCTCCTGAATAGCGGGCAGGGTGATGAGGATGTTGGGCACACCGCCGTCGATGTGGGCCAGACGAGTGCCGAGTTCGGCCATCTTGTTGACCTCGTCGATATGCTTGCCGGCTATATAGTTGAGGCCGTCGAGGTTGGCTTCGTCAGAGGGGATGAGCTTGTCGTGCTTCTGCTCGGCCACAGAGATGACGGTCTCGAAGATGGTGCGCTCGCCATCCTGAATCCACTGGCCCATGGAGTGGAGGTCGGTGGAGTTGTCGACGGCTGCGGGGAAGATGCCCTTGTGGTTCTTGCCCTCGCTCTCGCCGTAGAGCTGCTTCCACCACTCGGCAAAGTAGTGGAGCTTGGGATTGTAGTTGACGAGGATCTCGATCTTCTTGCCGGCCTGATAGAGGGCGTTGCGGGTAGCGGCATAGAGCATTGCGGGGTTGGCCTCGTCGGCTGCGCC
>CAZAWC010000104.1:0-8507 GCA_964488595.1 uncultured Staphylococcus sp.
TGCTGCTCATCTCCAACTCGGGGCGCACCCGCGAGGTGCTCGAGCTGGTGACGCTGACCAAGAATCTTTATCCCGACATCCCTCTGATAGGAATCACGGGCAATGCCGACAGTGAACTTACCCGCCTCACGGACGTTACATTACTGACGGGCGGAGCTCGCGAGGTGTGCCCTCTGGGCCTCACCCCCACCACCTCCACCACGGTGATGACCGTGATCGGGGACATACTGGTGGTGAACGTGATGCAGGCCATCGGATTCACGGCCGCCGACTATGCCAAGCGCCACCACGGCGGTTATCTTGGCGACAAGTCGCGCCACGACTCCACCCACCCCGCGTGCGGCCCGTCTGAAACGTCAGATCAACTCTAAACAATCCATCAGCTATGAATAAGGTTATTTTCATCGGTCAGCTCGCTCTCAATGTCTCACTGGCGCCCGACGGCACCGCCACCACCCGTGTGGGCGACCGCGCCGTGGGGGCCGCCATGCTCGACGGCCGCATGGGGGTGGAGACTCTCTTTGTGGGCGAGGCCGGCGCCGACACCGTGGGCGACCACATGGTGCGCGCGCTCAGCGAGGCGTCGGTCGACACCAAGAGCGTGGACCGCTACACCGAGGGAGCCAGCCCCGTGAGGATCACCTCGACCGCCGGCGAGGGGGGCTCCGTGACACACTCGGACTATCCCACCGAGCCGGTCAACCCCGTGTGGCCCCGCATTGACGAGGGCGACGTCGTGGTGTTTGGCTCGTATATGGCTCTCGAGGAGCGCAACCACACACGTCTGCTCGAACTGGTAGGCTATGCCAAGAGCCGCAAGGCGACGGTGGTCTATCTCCCCTACTTCGAGCCGGGACAGGTGAGCCGCATCACGCGGGTGATGCCCGAGGTGTTTGACAATCTCGAGGCTGCCTCGCTCGTGGTGGCCACCAAGGGTGATCTGGCCGAGCTGTTCCCGGACGAGACCCCCGAGGCCGCTTTCAACGACCACATCAAGTTTCACTGTCCGCGTCTGCTGATGCTGGACAGGGATGAGCTGACGATGCGGTTCTTCGACCACGACTCATCGTGGACCAAGAAGTGTGACCACACCGACCTCTCGGAGGCCGACTGGACAATCGGCGCGATAGCAGGGGTGACACGCGCGCTGGCCGAGGGGATGAAGGATCCCGACGAGATAATGAACAAGGCCAACGAGACGGCCCACTCACACTTAACCGCTTCGGTGCGATGAGACCCACTTCGCTCGAGACACCGTTTCTCCCACCCTCCGGCAACGCCCGCGATCTGAAGGCACGTGTGGCGCGGCGCGGACGCACAGCCCCCGAGCTGCTCAAGGCGCTCGAGGCCGAGGACTTCACGGCCATCTATGACGTGCTCCGCCTCATAGCCGCCGACAGTGTGGAGCGCAACGAGGCCGAGCGCGGACTGGCCACCCTGAGCGAGCTTGAGGTGCACATGGCCGCGCTCCCCGAGGCCGAGACAGAGTTTATGCTCGACCTGCGCGCGGCCCTGATGCAGATCATCACAGCCCTCACCATCGAGACGCAAGGCCCCGGCAAGGGAGCTGCCACCTCGGCGGCAGCCACCCTGCAGCTGCTGGCGCGACAGCCGCGGCGCAAGGATGCACCGTTTCTCGAAGTGCTCGGGGCGCTCCTCTTCGACATAGCCTATCTCCACGCCCAGAACGGCGAGTATCGGCAGGCAGAGCGCGAAATGGAGAAGTCTATCAAGATCTTCGAGCGGCTGGCCAAGACTGCGCCCGACCGCTATGCCTCTACCGTCGTGACGGCCCTGAGCGCCGCCACCAACGTCTATCACAACCGTCAGAAGCAGGCCGAGCTCCTCGCCCGCTATCAGGAAGCCACGTCGGCCTATACCGAGATGGTGAGCGCCGGGATGACCGAGGCCACCGACAGACTGGCCGAGTCGCTCACGGCCGAGGGCGACACGCTGGCCCGCATGGGGCGACACCGCGAGGCCATACAGTATTATACCCGTGCGCTGCGCTATCTGCAGCGTCTCAGCCCCGAGCTCGACGAGCGGCAGATCCGCGTGTCGGTGTCGCTGGCCGAGTCGATGCTGCGCATAGGCGCCATGCGCGACAAGGCCATCCATCTGCTCAACACCATGCTCCACAAGGCCCTGCGCATCAACTCGACAGTGCTCCACCAGCGCATCTCCGAGCTGCTCGCCTCCACCCGCAGCGAGGGGCTGGCCATCCTCGGCCTGTGGCACAAGATATTCCCCCGATGACATCACCCAGCAATCACTGACACGAAATGTCGACCTACACACCCACCACCACCGCCACGCTCGACACCACAGATGTGCGCGTGGCCATAGTGGCCGCCGAATGGAACGGCCACATCACCGGCCCTCTCGCCGAGGGGGCTGCATCGACGCTACGCTCGCACGGCCTCACGGACACGCAGATAGACCGCTTTGACGTGCCCGGCGCCGTAGAGCTGACCTTCGCAGCCTCGCAGCTCATCGAGACAGAGCGCTATGATGCCATCATCATACTGGGATGCGTCATCAAGGGCGACACACCCCACTTCGACTATGTGTGTCAGAGCGTGACGCAGGGCATGACGGCCCTCAACGCCGACTGCGACACCCCGGTGATATTCGGCGTGCTGACGGTGGTCGACGAGCAGCAGGCCCTCGACCGCGCCGGCGGCCGCCTCGGCAACAAAGGCTCTGAGGCCGCCGAGACAGCCCTGAAGATGATCGAGTTCCGCCGCAGGGTCGACACCCTCGACTGACGCCACCCCCTCCCCCACCCTGCCTTAGCCATTCTCCGCCCCATGGAGCGTCTGATGCACTATGTGTGGCAGCATCGGCTGCTGCGTCACACCGACCTCGTGACCACCGACGGCCGGCGTGTCTGTGTGATAGACCCCGGGCGGCTCAACACCGACGCAGGGCCCGACTTCTTCAACGCCAAGCTACGCATCGGCGACCACCTTTGGGCGGGCGACGTGGAGATGCACGTCCGCGCCAGCGACTGGCACCGCCATGGCCACGACGGCAACCGGGCCTATGACTCGGTGGTGCTCCATGTGGTGGACTGCGACGACTGTGCCGTGGAGCGCACCAACGGCGAGGTGATCCCGCAGATGGTGATGAGGTGTCACCCCGACTTCCACCGCCGCTATGCCGAGCTGGTGGACCGCTCGGACCTCGACCTCCCCTGCGCCCCTCACATCCCGTCAATGAGCCGCCTCGCCCTCACGGACTGGATCACCGCCATGGCCCACGAACGGGTCTATGCCAAGGCCGAACATGTGGCCGCGCTGGCGGCCCGGTTCAACGGCGACTGGGAGGAGGCCACATATATCATTCTGTCGCGGGCACTGGGATTCGGCACCAATGCCGAGCCGATGGAGAGGCTGGCACTGGCCGTGCCGCTCAGATTCCTGCGCAAGCACTCCGACTCGGTGACAGCGTGCGAGGCCCTGCTGTTCGGACAGGCGGGGTTTCTCGACAGTGTGCCCGCCGACGACCCCTATGCCGTCACGCTCAAGAGGGAATATGACTTCTTCGCCCGCAAATTCGGGCTCACCCCCATGCGCAATGCCGGATGGAAGAGCGGACGGATGCGTCCGGCCAACCTGCCCCACCGGCGCATAGCCATGCTGGCCGCACTGGTGAGCGGCGACTTCCGCCCCGTGTCGGCCATACTCGAGGCCGTGACACCTGAGGAGGTGATCAGACTGCTCACCCCGCCCCTCTCACCCTACTGGAGCAGGCGCCACACATTCGGCCCCGAGGGGGCTCGCGCCTACGACTCGCTGAGCCGGGCCTCGGCCGCAGGGCTGGTCATCAATGTGGCCGTGCCGCTGATGATGGCCTGTGGCGAGGCGCGCCGCGACGAGGCCCTCACCGGGCGCGCCATGGAGTGGCTCACCCTGCTGCCCCCGGAGAACAACCGCATCGTCAGCGCATTTGCCACGGCCGGGGTGCGTGCGCGCGACTCGTTCACCACCCAAGCCCTCATCCATGTGAGGCGCACCTACTGCGAGCCCCACCGCTGCATCTACTGCCGCGTGGGCCACAGGCTGCTGGCCGCCCAAGCTCATCGCTGACCCCCACTCTCAACCTCATCCGCTTCTGTCCATGACTTCAGCCACCCACCCCTCGTTTGTCATCGCCGCCCCCTCGTCGGGAGCGGGCAAGACCATGGTGTCGCTGGGGCTGATGAGGACACTCGCGGACCGCGGGATGGAGGTGGCGCCGTTCAAGTGCGGACCGGACTATATCGACACCCAGTTTCACACAGCGGCATGCCGGGGGCGCCGCAGCGTCAACCTCGACCTGTTCATGGGCTCGGCCGCTCATGTAGCCGACCTCTTCGGGCGCCACTCAGCCGGAGCCGATGTGGCCGTGGTGGAAGGGGCCATGGGGATGTATGACGGATATGACCGCGACCTCGGGAGCGCCTCACACATAGCCCGCACGCTCCGGCTGCCGGTGGTGGCAGTGGTGGACGGCCGCTCCACATCGTTCACCGCCGGGGCCGTGCTCTACGGGCTGGCCCGTTTCCGCCCCGGCACACGGATGGCGGGAGTGATATTCAACCGCGTGGGGTCGGCTCGCCACGCCGCGATGCTGTCCGAAGCAGCCCGAGAGGCCGGGGTGCCCGTGCTGGGGTGCATCGGCCGTCGCACAGGGCTCGAGACCCCGTCGCGCCATCTCGGACTCACCCTCACGGGGCGCGAGGAGATGGAGCGGTTTGTGGCCGAGGCGGCGCGCACCGTAGCCGAGGGGGTGGATATGGAGATGCTGCTGCAGGCCACGGCGTGTGCCCCGGCACCCGGCCCTGACACTGACAACGCCACAGCCTCTCCCGCTGCGACATGGCGCGTGGGGGTGGCGCGCGACGAGTGCTTCTCATTCGTCTACGAGGCCAACCTCGACTCGCTGCGCCGCCACGGGGCGGAGATAGTGTTCTTCTCGCCTCTGCGCGACACCTCGCTCCCCTCCCGTCTCGATATGCTCTATCTGCCCGGCGGATATCCCGAGCTCTATGCCGACACCCTCGCCGCCAACACGGCGATGCGCCTCTCCGTGCGCCGCATGGCCCTCGGCGGAGGAAGGATACTGGCAGAGTGCGGCGGACTGATCTATCTGTCCGAGAGCATCGACGGAGCCCCTATGTGCGGGGTGCTACCCACACGCGCCACCATGGAGGGGGCGCGTCTCACATTGGGCTACCGCACACTGCGGATGGCCGACGGGAGCGTGTGGCGCGGCCACGAGTTCCACTACTCGCACCTCACCGACCCCGCGGTGCTCCCGTCGGTGGCCCTGCAGGCCGATGCACGCGGGCGCGAGACACCCACCCCGCTCTACCGACACCTCAACACCATAGCCGGCTACACCCACCTCTACTGGGGCGAGGCCGACATCAGAGACCTCTGGAAATGAAACGCATATATACACGTACGGGCGACGGAGGCACCACGGCCCTCCACGGGGGGATGCGGGTGGCCAAGACACACCCGCGCATCGAGGCCAACGGCCTGCTCGACACGCTCAACACCTCCATCGGCACGGCGCGGGCTTTTCTCGACACGCGCTCGCCGCTCCAGCCCATGCTGCGCACCGTGCAACTCCATCTCATGACGCTGATGAGCCGTGTGGCCACCCCCGCCGACCGCCTCGCCGACAACCCCAACACACTCCCCCCCGAGGCTGTGGGGCAGCTCGAGGAGTGGATAGACACCCTCTCGGCCACATGCGGCGATGCCGGGTATTTCCTGCTGCCGGGGGGCACCCCGGCGTCGGCATTCCTGCACAGGGCGAGGGTGGACGCCCGCACCGCCGAACGCGCCCTATGGGCTCTCCATGACACCGACCCCGTGGAGCCTGAGGTGATGAGCTATGTCAATCGCCTCAGTGACCTGTTTTTCATCATGGCCCGGGCCGAGGTGGCCTCCGCCGGGCTCGACGAGGAGCGGTGGCGCGAATTTGCCTACAAACGCAAGCCACGCCCATGATACTGATATTCGGAGGCACTACCGAGGGGCGCATAGCCGCCGCCACGGCCGAGAGCGCAGGGTCGGCGTTTCTCTACTCCACGCACGGAGCTCCGGGGCAGGTGAGCCTCGTCAACGGACGCGAGCTGACCGGCCCGCTCGACGCGGACGCCATAGCCGGCCTGTGCCGCCGCGAAGGGGTGAGGCTGATCGTCGACGCCGGCCACCCTTTTGCCACCCGTCTGCATGCCTCGGTGGCCGAGGCTGCGGCGGCCACCGGCACACCCACCGTGCGCTTCGAGAGGCGCTATCCCGAGCGCAGCGCCGATGTGGTGTGGTGTGAGGGGTGGGACGACGCCGTGCGCCGCCTCAGAGAGGACGCCCCCGAGAGGCTGTTGGTGCTGACGGGGGTCAATACCATAGCGCGTCTGCGCCCCTACCGGGAGGAGCATCCGGAGGGATGTATGTTCAGGATTCTCCGGCGGCCGTCGTCGCGCGAGGCCGCGCTGAGAGAGGGGGTGGATGAGAGCCGGCTGGTCTATTATGACCCCGCGGCCGGCGACGGGGAGCTGTTTGACATCCTGCGGCCCGATGCCATCATCACCAAGGAGAGCGGCGAGAGCGGAGGATTTGTCGGGAAGGTCGATGCCGCCCGCCGGCGGGGGATCAGAGTTTATGCCGTCTGCCGCCCCGCGCTTCCCCCCTATACCATCACCGTCGACGGCCCTCACGGGCTGAGGCGGGCCATCGAGGCATTGGCTCCCGGATTTTTCAAGCTGCGTAGCGGCTTCACCACCGGCGCCTGCGCGTGTGCGGCCACGATGGCGGCGCTCGGGGCGCTGCAGACGGGCCTCTGTGAGGACAGGGAGCAGAGCTTCATGCTGCCCGGGGGCGAGCATGTGTCGATGCCCGTGGAGCGGATCATCCGCCACAGCAGCCGCAGTGCTACCGCCACGGCGGTCAAGGACCACAGCGACGACCCCGACGTGCTGCGCGGAGCCGCCGTCACCGTCACGGTGACCCTGACGGAGGGGGATGAGATAATCTTCGAGGGTGGTGCCGGCGTGGGGCGCGTCACCCTTCCCGGCACCGGCCTCCCCGTGGGCGCACCCGCCATCAACCGTGGCCCGCGGCAGATGATCGAGACCAATGTGCGGGCCCTAATGCCCCGCGGGGGGATGATAGTTAGCATCGCCGTGGAGGGGGGCGAGAGTCTGGCCGGGCGCACATTCAATCCCCGCATAGGCATAGAGGGGGGTGTGTCGGTGATAGGCACCTCGGGGATCGTCATCCCCTACTCGCACGACGCCTTTGTCGACGCCATGCGCCGCGAGATGGAGGTGGCCGTGGCTTCGGGAGCCCCGCGCCTCGTGCTCAGCTCAGGCGCCCGCAGCGAGCGGCAGGTGCGCAGCCTCTACCCCGACCTCATGCCGCAGGCGTTCATCCACTATGGCAACGCCGTGGGCGACGCCCTGCGCGCCGCCGCCGACCTCGGTGTGGCCGAGGTGTCGGTGGCCGTGATGCCGGGCAAGGGGGTGAAGCTCGCCGCCGGGCAGCTCGACACCCACAGCGCCACCGCCACCGTTGACCGCGACTTCCTGCTCAGCCTCTCGGTCAGGGCCGGATGCGCGACTGAGGTGAGGGAGTGTATCACGGGGCTCAACATGGTGTCCGAGCTCACCGCGCTGCCTCAGGATCTCACCGCTCCGCTATGGCGAGCCCTCCGCACCCTCATCGAGGAGCGGCTGAGGCCCATCCATCCCCGCGTGAGGGTGCACCTGCTGGTGTGAGAGATCAATCCTTGAGATAATACTGTATAGACGACACCACACGCACCTGCTTGATGTAGGGGGTATACTGGTCGCGGTCGTCGATCGAGAACTGGCCCTGCGAGGCGGTCTTGATCTTGCCCAGCTTGCTCTGCGAGTCCTCGGCAAACTTGTTGGCCGCCTCGCGAGCGTTTCGTGTGGCATCGGCTATCATCTCGGGCTTGATGTCATTGAGGCCCGTGAACTCATAGACTGTCTGATACTGATAGTCGCCGGCCACGATGGCTATCCCCTGCTTCATCAGCTCGGTCTGTCGCTCGATGAGCTCCCTCACCTTATCGACCTGCGAGGAAGTCACCACCACAACATTAGTCACGTTATACCTGAACGGGACATTATTTGATGAATACCTGTCTGCCTGAAGGTCGACCACGACGGGAGCGTTGACCGAAATCTCCGAGTCGGTGATGCCGTTGGTCTTGAGAAATGCCAGAATCGCACTGTTGGTGCGCTCCACATCGGCGTAGATCGACGGGAGATAGTCGCCCACCTCCTTGCTGACTATGGGCCATGTCACCTTGTTGGCCTTGACTTCACGCTCCGAGAGGCCGCGCACGGTCACCACCCTCTGATTGTCGGTGATGCTGTTGAGACCCTGCTTCACCTCCAGACCCAGCAAAAAAAGCCCGAATGAAAGCACCACTCCACACACCACAGCCGTAGTTGACTTATTCATGATTCTCCTTGTATTAAT
>CAZAWC010000105.1:0-8480 GCA_964488595.1 uncultured Staphylococcus sp.
TGTCGATGGTGCCGATACCAAATTTCTCTTTGAGCACTTTCAGCACATCGGGAGTGAAGAATGCCGGGAGAGTGGGACCGGTGTGGATGTTCTTGACGCCAAGGGCAAGAAGGGCCAAGAGCACGATTACCGCTTTCTGCTCATACCATGCGATGTTGAATACTATCGGCAGCTCATTCACGCTCGAGAGATTAAACGCATCCTTCAATGCAAGAGCTATCCGTACGAGCGAATATGAGTCGTTGCACTGACCGGCATCGAGCACACGGGGCACGCCCTCAATATCGCCTAGCGGCAATTTGTTATAGCGATATTTTGCGCACCCGGCCGTAAGGATAACGCAATCATTCGGGAGTGCTTCGGCAAATTTCGTGTAGTAATCGCGTGATGGCATACGTCCGTCGCAACCTGCCATTACAACGAATTTGCGTATCTTTCCGCTCTTGATGAGCTCGATGATCTTGGGTGCAAGTTCGAGTACCTGATGGTGTGCGAAACCGCCGATGATCTCTCCATGCTCTATCTCGGTGGGCGGCGGACACTTCTGCGCGTGGGCAATCAGTTCGGAGAAGTCGGTTGGTTTGCCGTCCTTACCGGGTTCGATATGCTTCGTTCCCGGCATGCCTACGACTCCGGTGGTGTAGACACGGTCCATGTAGGTGGTCTTAGGTCGCGGAGGAACAATACAGTTTGAGGTGAAGAGGAACACTCCGTTGAAGGTCTCAAACTCCGTGGTCTGTTTCCACCAAGCATTACCGTAGTTACCGGCAAAGTGGGGATATTTCTTGAAGAAAGGATAATACTGGCCGGGCAGCATCTCGGAGTGGGTGTAGACATCCACCCCTTTGTCCTTGGTCTGCTCGAGCAGGTCTTCAAGATCCTTGAGGTCGTGACCTGAAATGAGGATGCCCGGACGGTTGCGCACACCGATATTTACCTTTGTAATTTCCGGATTACCATATTTTTCAGTATTGGCCTTGTCAAGAAGAGCCATTGCCTTGATACCTCCGTCGCCAACTCCAATCACGAGATTGTAGCAGCCATCAACATCGAGGTCCGGCCTTGCTGTCTCGGCCATTGCATCTTCGATGATTGCATATACATCTTCGTCTTCATAGCCGAGGTTGGCAGCATGGCGAGTATAAGCGGCCATACCCTTGCACCCATATATAGCAAGTTGCTTGAGTCCGCGAATATCCTCGTTTGGCTCAGCAAGGACACCGGTAATCTTCTCTAATTCCATTGCATCCTCCGGTTTGGCATAGAATTCCACTTCAGAAAGGTCCGGAAGCTCGATACCCTCTTTCTTGGCAGTGCCTGCAAGGATATTTTTCAATTCAAAATCTCGGCGGATATAATCGTCGAGATAAGGATTGTCGAAATTGGCGTTTGTGATTGTGGTGAACAATGCATCCATCACAAAATGACTCGCCTCACGCGACGGATTACCTTTTACTCTAAGCTCACGATTGATTAGGGATATTCCTCTCACGCAGTAGAGGAGAAGGTCCATACGGGCAGAGGTCTCGGGCTTTTTGCCGCAGACGCCCTGAAGCACGCAACCGGTGCCGTGAGCGGTCTCCTGACACTGGTAGCAGAACATTTTATTGGAGTTTTCCATAACGGGTTTTGGTTAGGCTTTTACTTTGACGAGCACCTCGCCAGATTTGCATGCCGCGTTAGGCATACTAACTAAATTAATATTATAATACGGTTTCAAGGACGAGACTATCGTGTCTCCTCATTGTGGAAACATCGTGGTCTCAGTCATTGTTCATTAGCCATAGGAGAATAAAGGAAAAAATTGAAATGAAGAAGATGAGAAAACTTAACCGGTGCAAAGATGTTCTATGGGCATTGGAGATATTTGATAAAGCAGAACCTCCGGAGGAAAAGAGCAAACTAAGGCCGAACTTATGAATAATCCGGCCTATGATGCGTTGAAGGAACTCGTAATGGATAAGCCTGTGGTGACCCTTCTATACTCATCTCACGACACCGATCATAACAACGCAATTATCCTTCGAAAGAGTCTTAATTCGGATTAATATATGACGGTCATGTCGTAACTCGATGGTGAGAGCCGACTCAGCAGGTACTCCCGGTAGGGGAGGGGGAATATTTCTGCCCTTAATTACTCCGTGTGTGTCCAGATAGATTCAACTTCGTAAACTTCGAGGCTTTCTATGACAAGGGGCTCCAAGGACCAAAATTCGACTTTTTTAGTTTGATTCGTATTTGGCCGCTCTGCTATCTCTACATATAACCCGTCATCAAAGAAGGTCTCTATGGACATGGCGTCAATGAACATGTCAAAGGTTAGAGAGAGGTCTCCGATAAGTTGAGGGAAATAGTGGACGGAATTAATTTTATTAAAATTCAGGTCATAATCCAAAATTTTCTCTCCGTCAAGCACTAATCCTGCGTTTGTCGGATGGGTCATTCTCATTTTAGCTTTGATTCTTAACCGTCCGGTTTGTTTTATCTTCTCAGCGAGCAGTTTGTTAGCTTCCTCCATTGTCAGATCCGAAGCGTTGAGAATTGGCGTACAAATAGTGTGAATCTCCTCGATTGGATAAGCCTTTAGGCGAATTCCATCCTTTGTTTCAGTCAGTGACAGTTCGACCGGCAACAACATCTCACCTGTGAATGGCATACCGGGTTTCCGTATGCTTGCCCAGCCGATCTGAATTCTTCTTCCATCCGGTGTGTTGTTGTAGGTCTGAGCAGCATATTGGTATCCGGTTACATAATAATGTTTCCCACTTTCCGGAACGAATTGTTTGCCGTCAAAATCTCCGATCATATACGTTCCGCTCGCCCCGGTGAGTACCCATATTTTATTATCGGGGTTATTATCAACAGGTAACTCAAATAATTCGGGACACTCCCAAAATCCGGGAACATGGCTTTGGAAAGTCCAGTCTAACAGATTGTCGGAGTTGTATATTGACTGCCCGTCCTTCTCATGGACCAGCATAACCCATGTCCCGGATTCATCATGACGGAATACCTTAGGATCCCGGTTGTGCCATGATCCATCTTTCATGCGGGTATCTACAATTGGATTCCCTTCATATTTTGTCCATGTGCGTCCATTGTCGTTACTATAAGCCAGACATTGCATCTGTCCGTCGCGATCATATTGACGGGAGTTAACGGCTTGAAGGGTATAGAAGGCGAGCATTACAGGTCGCCCGGAGGGTGAGAGTCCGGTCACATTGTCTTGATCTATAATAGCTGAACCGGAATATATCTCTCCATCAGGACCCATACGCAATGCTATCGGGAGTTCTTCCCAATGAATTAGGTCGTGACTGACGGCGTGTCCCCAATTCATATTGCCCCATTCTATACCGACAGGATTGTATTGATAGAACAAATGATATTCGCCATCATGATACACTAATCCGTTTGGGTCATTTATCCAACCTCGTTTAGTGGAGAAATGAAATTGAGGTCTATACCTCTCGCTGTAAAGCAGATTCTCTCCCGGGATAGTGTCAGAAAGATATATTTTATAGTCTGTAAGATCTACGTCACTCTTTAAGGTTAGAGTTCGGCCTTTCCATTCGGTTAAATCAAATGGCATTAGATATTCGATAGAGTCAGTTGCCAGACGCAGGTTAAAATCGGTGACTTCCTTATTTCCATCAAATATGGCTATATGTATATTCTCGGATTTTTCAGCAATAGGAAGTATGAGATATGGCTTTGTAGCTTTTATTGAGACATCGGCCCGCACATGTTGAGCTGTTATTGCCAGTGAGGCAATGAGGCAAATTGTGATTATTGATATAGGTTTCATTCTCACTGTTTTTGCCACAAAGATAGTCATAAAATGTGTTTGTAGAGACACTCAGGTTGATATGGACAAAAGATAGGTTTATTAGTATCATTATTGAGAATACACTCATCAAATCTGGGATAATTGATGAATACAGCGAGGGTCTGCTTTTGCCGCCTTCCGCGACTTACCTGTTATGCTGATTTTCACGGAAATAAGAATAAAAGGCAATTACGGTCATCTACAGACAATGGTCCACGCTGGGCGGACCATTGTCTGTAGATGCTCAGAAACGTATGGTGTGGTCTATGGGCTCGGCGGCTATGTCGGGGTCCTGAATCTCGCCGGCCACCTTCACCCCGGTATCGAAAGCGGCCTTGAGGTCTCTCGGGAATTGCTGTTCTTTCTGCTCCCGCTTTGCCTGTTCCGAGAATGCGCTCGACTCATATCTTGAGTAGTCGTTAAACTGATAGGTGTCGAAAGCAGTCACCCTGTGTGACGGCATGAAGTAGAACAGGCTCAGCAGCCTCTCTTCGTGAGCGCAACGGGTGTCGATGCCATAGAGCTTGAAGTATTCCTCGGTGGCATTCATGGAATAGAGCATGGTGAATGAGACACGTTTGGGCGCAAGACTGACGGCCGGACTCGAATATTGGGCCACGGAGAAGATCATGCGCTCCAAGAGACACTTGGTGTAGGCATTGAGGTCCATGTAATAGATGGGCGACGCTATCCCGACAGCATCGGCCTGTCTTACCTCGGCCAGCAGATCGTGAATATCGTCAGGGATGGGGCATGTGCCGAAAAACTTGCCGCCTTTGAGCTTGCACGAGAAGCAACTGCGGCATCCTGTGAATTTCAGGTCATAGAGATTCACCTTCTTCACTTCTGCGTCGGGGAGCACTGATTTCACACCCTCTACCCAACTGTCGAGCAAACGGTCGCTGTTCCAGTTCTTGCGGGGACTGCCGTTGATCGCAATTATCTTCATAATACTTTGTGGATATTAATAAATTGAAACTGAATATCGATATTTGTTAAACACGCGCCCTGACATTATAGTTCGTTTTTTTAGGCCGCAAGTAATCCTGACCCGTCTCGCATCTTTGAATATAACCGGGACGCCGCTCACAGCGGCGCCCCGGTTACGGAGTACAGTGTAATCGTAATCTCAGTCGTGACGTCGGCCTGTATTGTCGTCAGGCTGTCAGCTCGGGGGGCAGGATGGGCATGGCGCCCTTTTTGGTGCAGACGAAGGCCGATGTGCGTACGGCACAAGCGTGGGCCTCGGCCACGGATTTGCCCTTGAGGATGCTGGCGATAAATGCGGCTGTAAACGAGTCGCCTGCGCCTACGGTGTCGGCTACCTCCACCAATGGAGTGGGCTGGAACGACACGTGGCCCGGGGTGAAGACATAGCTGCCGTTGATGCCGCAGGTGAGGATGAGCATCTTCAGATTATACTTGCCGAGCAGGATCCAGCACTTGTCCTGAAGGTCGATGCCCGGATAGCCAAACATACGGCTGACGGTGACGAGCTCCTCGTCGTTGATCTTCAGGATATTGCAACGGCTCATGGAGTTGCAGAGGATATCCTTGTTGTAGAATCCCTGACGCAGGTTGACGTCGAAGACGATCAGCGGATCATTGTCGGCAGGGATGGCATCGAGGAAACGGTTGATCGTCTCGCGCGACACGATGTTGCGCTGTGCCAGCGATCCGAAGCACACGGCTTTGGTCTCGCGGGCCATATTCTCGAGGTCGTCGGTGAACGGGATGTTGTCCCAAGCCACGTTCTCCTTGATCTCATATTGAGGGATGCCTGCCTGATCGATCTCCACCTGCACGGTGCCGGTGGGGTAGGGCACTTTGGCTATATGGAAGTTGAGACCTTTGGATGTGAAATTCTCGATTATCTCATGGCCGAGGGGATCGTCGCCTATGGCGCTGACCACACAGCTCGGCAGTCCGAACTGAGAGACGTGATAGGCGAAGTTGGCAGGGGCACCGCCGATTTTCTTTCCTTCGGGGAGGACATCCCACAGGGCCTCACCCATTCCGATTACTAATTTTTTCATGATATCGTTATTGTTTGTTTGTTTTGATTTGGAATGTATAGTAGATCAGATATGCCACGCCGGCTGTCATCACGGCCACTGCGCCGATCTGACCGATGGCGTCGGCGGCAAAACCCATAGCCAGCGGGAACACTGTGCCGCCGAACAGACCCATGATCATGAGGCCCGACACCTCGTTGCGCTCTGTCGGGGCATAGACCAGTGCGCGTGAGAACACGATAGGGAAGATGTTGGAGTTGCCAAAGCCGATCAGGGCGATAGCGATGTAGATGGGGGTGAGAGTGTTGCAGACGAAGAGCATGCACATAGCCACGAGCATCATAGCCACGCTGATGGCGAAGAAGAGCTTCTCGGACATGGTGCGCAGGAGGAATGCGCCGATAAAGCTGCCCGCGGTGCGGAAGATGAAGTAGATGCCGGTGGCAAATCCGGCCTCCTCGAGCGGCAGGCCGAGACGCTCCATGATGATCTTCGGGGCCGTGGTGTTGGTGCCCACGTCGATGCCCACATGACAGACGATGCCGAGGAAGCAGAGCAGGATGAAGGGGCGGCTCAACAGTCGGAGACACTCGGCGAAGCCCGAGGCCTTGTCGGGGCGCTCCTCGCGGATGGGAGTGGCGGCGAGCAGGGCTATCGACAGGAAGCTCACCACGGCATATACGGCAAACAGAGCGCGCCAGCCCAGCCCAAATGTGGGGAGATAAGTAGTGGCTCCCCAAGCGGCGAGAATCGGGGCGAGAAACGATGCGATGGCCTTGACAAACTGGCCGAAGGTGAGGGTCGAGGCCAGCTTGTCTCCGCTGATGAGGTTGGTCACCAGAGGATTGAGCGAGGTCTGCATGATGGCATTGCCGATGCCCAAGAGAGAGAAGGCGATGAGCATCACGTTATAGCTGTCGCCCGTGAGGGGGATGATGAGGGAGACTGCCGTCACGATGAGACTGATCAGCACGGTGTTCTTGCGGCCTATCTTGTTCATCAACATGCCGGTGGGCACCGAGAAGATCAGAAACCAGAAGAACACGAGCGAGGGGAAGAGGTTGGCCTGCGAGTCGGTGAGCCCGAGGTCTTTCTGCACATAGTTGGATGCCGTGCCGACAAGGTCGACGAAGCCCATGGCAAAGAAGCAGAGCATCACGGGGATCATCTGCATGATCTGGCCTTTCTTATCGGTGGCGATGTTGGTGTTGTTGTCCATTTTTCAGGAATTAGTTTTGGGCGTTTATGGAATATATTTTCAGATTGTTGACTTTGGCAGTGCCTGAGTCGGTAGCGATGGTGAGTTTGTCGTAGGGAGCCGTGGGGAACACCAGATTGGTCATCACGCCCCGGCCTCCGTTGGCAAACACCTCGATGCTCGAACGGTCGATGAATATCTGCAGCGGCAGCGTCTTGCCACCGTTGAAGGTGGGCGTCACCGTCACAGCCGGGAAGTCCTGACTGAAATCGACTATGCCGCTCTCCCTGCGGTCGAATGACAGGGTCTCGTCGGCCACCGAGTAGGTCATGACCGTCTTCTCCCCCTTGGTGTTGCTGAGTGTCAGAGTCACTTTTCCGGCCTTGGTCGGCTCTATGTCCATAACAATCTCACACACGCCGTGGTTTTCAGCCGGGAGCGTGATCGACTTGCCCTTGGCATTGATGCTCATCGACCGTGTGTTGACGGCGAGGCGACCGCGCAGGGCCGTGAGCTCGGGCGAGGGGATGGAGGCTGCATAGATCTGCCCGTCGGCTCCACGGAAGAGGCTGATCTCACGCGGCAGTGTGTTGGCCGAGCGGAACTGATGTGTGGGCACCTCGGCGGCATACTGCCAGTTGCTCATCCAGCCGATGGTGGTGCGACGGTTGTCGGGGGCATCGCTCCAGCTCACCAGCGCATAGTTGTCCTTGCCATAATCGAGCCATTTGGTGGGCACATTTCCCTCGGCGTCGGTGTCGGCCTTGAATGTCTTGCCGTCAAAGTCGCCCACGAAATATTGCACTGCGCTGCCTCCGAACGGACCGCCGGGGTTGATGTTGCACAGGAGCACCCACTTGGTGGAGTCGGTGCCCTCGACAGGCAGCTCGAAGAGGTCGGGACACTCCCACACGCCGTCCTGTGCGCCGAGGCCCTTGCCGAAGCTGCTCTGCAGTGTCCACTCCTTGAGGTCGGGCGACGTGAATATGAGCATCTCGTGCTCGAGGGCATGGGCCAGAACAAGGGTCCAGAGCTTGGTCTCGGGATTCCAGAACATATTGGGGTCGCGAGCCTCGCTCTCGAGGGTTATGATCGGGTTGCCGGGATAGATGACAAATGTCTCGCCGTTGTCCTCGCTGTGTGCGAGGCTCTGGATCTGGCTTGTGGCGGCCGAGGTATACATCGCCACCACGGCATCCTTGCCAAATCCGGCACTGTTCTCGGTGTCGATGGCCGAGCTACCGCTGAACACAGCCCCGAGGCCATTGGGCTCGATGGCGGCAGGATGGTGTTCCCAGTTCACGAGGTCGCGCGACGTTGAGTGGCCCCATGTCATGTTCTGCCACTTTGATCCATAGGGATTCCACTGATAGTAGAGGTGCCACACACCGTCCTTATAGAACATACCGTTGGGATCGTTCATCCAGCCGTAGAGCGG
>CAZAWC010000106.1:0-3218 GCA_964488595.1 uncultured Staphylococcus sp.
CATTTTTGTCTGCTTGCTTTGTTATCCTCGCAAGCGTCATGCTCTCTTCATGCAGTAACGATGAGGATGGCATCCGTCTCCCCTCTGAAGACGCTCAGGCAGTCTCCTCCTCAAGGATCTCGATAGACGAGGCGAGGGCCGATCTCGAATCTCTCCTCGACGATCTGGAGAGGAATGATTCTCGCGGATTAGGCATGTATTCGCACAGGAGGATCAAATCGTCATACGCAGTCACTCTCTCATCCCCTGCTTCCCGATCCGAGGATGCCGACAGCTCGGTGATCTATGTCTTCAATTTTGAGGATGAGGAGGGATATGCCATCATGTCCGGCGACGAACGTCTCCCATCCCTGATATCACTGACTGAAAGCGGCTCGCTGGAAGAAGGTGAGGAAATAGACGACCCGGGAGTAGCCATATTCCTCGAGGGGGTTGAGAGACATTTGGAAGATCAAAAGATGAACATCACCCAAAATGTCATCTCCGATGTGACATTCGGTGGAGCCGATTACGACATCTACGGAGAATGGGAGAACATCGTCTACAATCAGTATGGAGTTTGTCCCGTGAAATGGGGGCAAGACTCGATATATAATGAATATTGTCCCAAAATTAATAATCAGCATACTGCCACAGGTTGTGCTGCAACCGCTTTGGCACAACTAATGGCTATCTATAAATATCCTCAATCATACCGTGGTTATACTTTTTCATGGGAAGATATGCTATATTATCCGATGATTGATTTATGTCCTGCAAAAGGACGGAATGATATTGCCCGGCTTATGCAGCAACTTGGTTTGAAAGATAATCTTGATATATCGTATGGTATTAAGGGAAGTAGTGCACAGGATGTGACTATTATCAGGACACTGCGATCATTCGGTTACACAACCACAATGGATTTGAAAGATTATAAGACTTCTGATGTAATAGAGGATCTGAAAAACGGATATGGAGTTTTGATTGGAGGTCAGAGTCATAAGAAAGTCACAAAAATATTTGGTATAACAGTCAACGTCGAGTATGACGGAGGACATCTGTGGTTAGCTCATGGACTTCTTGAAAGAAGAAGAAAGGTCAGTCATTACTCCGCGAGTGGATCATACACCGGATCATCTTATGAAACCCAATGGTATCCCTTGTGCAACTGGGGGTGGAATGGTCTTTCAGATGGTTATTATCTGAGTGGTGCATTTGATTCGACTAAAGGTGGGACCTTCTCGGATTATGAACCATCGTCAAGAAACGATGAGACGGTAATTGAAGAAGGCACTGACGGAAATTACCAATATAAATTATTTGCCGTAACTGGAATCAGGAAATAATATGCAGAAGATACTCAAATATCTTGTTCTCCTATTGTGCATAGTGGCGACATCGTGCGTAAAAGAAGAATACGAGTGGGAGGAGTTCAAGCCTATCCCCTTGAAGTATTCAAATGTGGATTTCATGACTCGGGAAGAAGGATTTCTGTTACGGACGATAATTCCCTACTTAGCAACGACCGTTTCATTCTCTCCTGAGTATCCCGGATCGATTCCTCCACAAGTCGATTATCTAAAAGTTGATGATGTCTGGATTCCGGCGGAGGAGTTTGATCTTTCTACATCTGAGGGCCCGGTAGTGAAAGGAGAATGGGGTGAGATGTGGTTTGACAATTATCAAGGGTCTTTCACCATCCACCTGAAGTTGACCGAAAACCCCGTTGCGTCTGTAAGAAAAATCCGACTTAGATTAAACGGAGGCTATGATTGCTCAGTCGTTGAGATTTTTCAGGAACCCAACCCCAACATCACGGAATAAATTACCCTTTCCGCTCCCATCGCTTTCCCCCCTAAGGAGAAGCGAGGGAGCGGAATGTCTCGACGTACTCCCGACAAACGCCTGTGCATAACAATGAAAACCCCACGCAGACAGTATCGGTGTGGGGAGGTAGAAGTGAAAAAAGAGTGTCTATCCTCAAAAATTGTTTTGTTTTGATTTGGATTTGTGAATAAATATCACCAATTTTGCAATTGTATAATAAATCAATCATAACAGGAAATAATATGAAGAAAGCAATAAAGTTCATCGTCCTCCTATTGTGCATAGTGTCGACGTCGTGCGAAAAAGAAGAATACGAGTGGGAGGAGGTAAAGCCTATCACCTTGAAGTATTCAAATGTTCAATTCGACGTCCTGAATAAAGGATATGGTATGCGGACAACAATCCCATATACGGAATCGACAATATCCATTTCGCCTGAATATACGGGCAAGGATCATCCGATAGTACGTTATATAACCGTAGATGGTATAGACTACTTCGCACCGAACCCTTATGAAGAAGATTATGTGGAAGAAAACCCGATTCTGAAAGGTGACTGGGGTGAGATATCGTATGACTATTCTCAACCTGACTTCACAATCCACATTAACTTGACCGAAAACAACAGTGCTTCGAGGAGAACAATCAGAGTTGACCTAACAGCATTTCTGAGTATTCTTGACATCGATATAATTCAGGAGCCAAACCCCAACATCACTGAATAAACCCCAATCGCTTATGAAAAGCTACTCAAATCGCAGACCTTCCCTCTTGCTCCTCCTGACGCTCGTTGCGTCGCTGCTGTCATTCACCTCATGTGAGGAGGATGACGATATGATATATGATTATATGCCGGTCGAAGTGATGGTACACATCCAAGACGCTGAGGGCAATAATCTTCTCTCCCCCACTGTGGCCGGCAATCTGCGTGGCAAGAAGATAGTGGCACTGTATGAGGGTGAGGAATATGAGTTGAATTGGGACTCCGCCGAGCCGTCGCGCTACTATCTGCCCTTCTTTAAAGGCCTCACCTTCTTCACAGTCTATACCGAGTCGGGCGAGCCGGATATTAACAAATCCTATCTCACGTTTGGCGAGTTTGACGGTGCACAGAACCAGAATGTAGCCATCACGCTCAGCATAGAGGGATATAGCCGGAGCTGGGAGATCGCCGTGAGTCATCGGTTGTCGAAGAAGTCGCAAAAAGTCACCAATTCCGCTACTCTTGATGGCAAAAAGGTCTCATATTATGACATAGTCATAGTCCCCTGATGATTAAACCGCACAGGTTTTTTCACCCGCAAGGATAATCCACGACCCCCTCTCGGGGGCCGTTTTTTTTTAGGTATCCCTTTCACCCGGGCCAAGGCCCGGGCCTACCTTTGCCACGACCCCCTCTCGGGGGCCGC
>CAZAWC010000106.1:3318-8454 GCA_964488595.1 uncultured Staphylococcus sp.
TGCCGATGGACGTAGTGATGCTCGTTTTGGTCTACTGTCTCATCTCTGCGCCTCATGGCCGAGATGAGAGACCGAATCGGGGCGTTGTGTTAATTTTAGTTAATTAAATGAATTTTTTCGACGAAATACTTGCGCGGTTTGTTACACGATTGTAACTTTGCATCAAGTTTTTCATGGTATTAGATTTAAGGTAAGAAAGTTATTCGTCGTGATGACGAATAATTTTTTTTATACCCCCGCCCCGATTGACATCTCACTCCCTCATGCCGACGCCTGAGATTGTGCCAATCCTGTCACAATGTGGCCCTTGCCGCCGGGTGGGGGAGAAATTGCATCACGATGTTAGTATGTTTTTGGCAAAAAATGATTAACTTTGCCCACATTTCACCTTATTGATAACCAAGGACTGCCGCCGTGGCGGCATCACCCGACAACACAGAATGTAAACCGAGCCGATGAGAAGATGGCGTATCGAGGACAGCGAAGAGCTGTATAACATACAAGGGTGGGGGAGAAAATACTTCCACATCAACGAGAAAGGACATGTAGCCGTGACCCCACGCGAGGGTTATGCCTCGGTGGACCTGCGCGAAGTGATGGACGAGCTTCAGGTGAAAGACATCACCTCGCCCGTGCTGCTGCGTTTCCCCGACATTCTCGACAACCGCATCGAGAAGATCTCACGCTGTTTCACCGTGGCCTCCGAGCAGTATGCCTACACCGGCAAGAACTACATCATCTATCCCATCAAGGTCAATCAGATGCGCCCCGTGGTGGAGGAGATAGTGAGCCACGGCGAGAAGTTTAACATCGGCCTCGAGGCCGGCTCCAAGCCCGAGCTTCATGCCGTGCTGGCCACCAACATCAAGGACAATGCCCTGATCATCTGCAACGGATATAAGGATCAGACCTACATAGAGCTGGCTCTGCTGGCCCAGAAGATGGGCCGTCAGATATATATCGTGGTCGAGAAGCTCAACGAGCTCCGCATCATCACCGAGGTGGCGCGCCGCATAGGCATAGCCCCCAACATCGGCATCCGCATCAAGCTGGCCTCGTCGGGCTCGGGCAAGTGGGAGACAAGCGGCGGCGACCAGTCGAAATTCGGCCTCAACTCGTCCGAGCTGCTCGAGGCGCTCGACTTCCTCGAGCGCAACAAGATGAAACACTGCCTGAAGCTGATCCACTTCCACATCGGCAGCCAGATCACCAAGATACGTCTCATCAAGAACGCCATCCGCGAGGCCACACAGTTCTACGTCCAGCTCACCCGCATGGGCTTCGACATAGACTTCATGGATATAGGTGGCGGCCTCGGGGTAGACTATGACGGCACCCGCAACTCGGCCTCGGGATCGTCCATGAACTACTCCATACAGGAGTATGCCAACGATGCCGTGTCGGCCATCGTGGATGCCTGCAACAAGCACGGCCTCAAGCAGCCCAACATCATCAACGAGAGCGGACGCTCGCTCACCGCCCACCACTCGGTGCTGGTGTTTGAGGTGCTCGAGACCACCCAGCTCCCCCTGTGGAAAGACAGCAAGGAGGTGAGCGAAGCCGACCACGAGCTGGTGCGCGAGCTCTATGACATCTGGGACCGCCTCGACCAGCAGCGCAGCCTCGAGTCGTGGCACGACGCCCTCCAGATCCGCGAGGAGGCGCTCGACCTTTTCAGCCTCGGGATGCTCGACCTCCCCACCCGCGCCAAGATCGAGGAGCTCTTCTGGAGCATAGCGCGCGAGATTGGCGACATAGCCGCCGGCATGCGCCACGCCCCCGAGGAGCTGCGCAAGGTCAGCAAGATGATCCCCGACAAGTATTTCTGCAACTTCTCCCTCTTCCAGTCGCTCACCGACTCTTGGGCCATAGATCAGGTGTTTCCCATCATCCCCCTGTCGCGCCTCGACGAGAAGCCGGTCAAGACCTGTACCATACAGGACATCACCTGCGACTCCGACGGCAAGATAGCCAACTTCATCACCCACGGCGGCTCCACATCGGGCGCCCTCCCCGTCCACCCCGTCAAGCCGGGCGAGCCATACTATCTCGGTGTCTTTCTCGTGGGGGCCTATCAGGAGATCCTCGGCGACATGCACAACCTGTTTGGCGACACCACAGCCGTCCATATCTCCGTCTACAAGGACCGCTATGAGATCGACCGCATCATCGACGGCGAGACCGTGGCCGACGTGCTCGACTACGTGCAGTATAACCCCAAGAAGCTGGTGCGCAACGTCGAGGCGTGGGTCACCGCCGCCATGAAGGAGGGCAAGATCTCGCCCGAGGAGGGGAGGGAATTCCTGAGCAACTACCGCTCCGGGCTCTACGGATATACCTACATCGAGAAAGACTGACCTCCCGCCATGCCCCGATACTTCATGCGGCTGAGTTTCCGCGGGCTCCCCTTCCACGGCTGGCAGACTCAGCCCGGTGCCGTGACCGTGCAGCAGACCATCGAGGAGGCGCTCGCCACCCTGCTCCGCCGCCCTGTGCCCATAGTCGGGGCCGGGCGCACCGACGCCGGCGTCAACGCACGCCTCATGGTGGCCCACTTCGACGCCCCCTCGCCCCTGCCCATGCCCGAGGCGAGGCTCGCCGGCGCGCTCAACTCCATGGCGGGCCCCGACATAGCCATCCACGAGATCTACGAGGTGGCCCCCGACCTACACGCACGCTTCTCGGCCACATCGCGCACCTACCGCTACTTCGCCCTCCCCGGCAAGTCGGCCTTCATGTATCCCCTCACGTGGCGCGCCCCCGCCACTCTCGACTATGAGGCCATGAACAGCGCTGCCCGCCTCCTGATAGACACCTCAGACTTCACCTCGTTTGCCAAGCTTCACTCCGACGCCAAGACCAACATCTGCCGCGTCACCCGCGCCGAGTGGATGCCGTGGCAGAGCATGGAGGGAGCGCAGGGGATGGTGTTTGAGATCACGGCAGACCGTTTCCTGCGCAACATGGTGCGCGCCGTCGTGGGCACCCTCGTCGAGGTGGGGCGCGGCAAGCTGACCCGCGAGGGGTTTGCCCGCATCATCGAGAGCCGCGACCGCTGTCAGGCCGGCACCTCCATGCCCCCGCAGGCGCTTTATCTATGGAACGTTACCTATGACTGACACCCTCCTCACCCGTCTCCTCGGCCGCGCCGTCAGCCTCACCGTCCTCACGGCCCTTGTCGGCATCCCCATCTGCTTTCTCATCGTCGCGGTCACCTATCTCAGGCTCTACCCCGACATCGTGTCGCCCGGCGACCTCTGCTGGGTGCTCCCGGGCATCCTGTGGAGCGTGGGGCTGTTTGTCGCCGCCCGTCGCAGCCCCGGGTGGTTTGGTCCGCGGCTGCTCGTGGCCTCTTTCATCGCCGCCAATCTCGCCATGGGCGCCGTGATCCTCACCGCCGGCACCGTCCCCGTCTCAGACCCTCTGGCCATATGGATGACCGCCGAGCGGATGAGCGACGGGTCGTTTGACGCCTTCACCGTGCCGCAGGGCTACTACCTGAATATGTTCAACTGGAAGCTGGGCATCGCCGCCTTCGAAGCCCTCGTGATGAAGGCCTTCGGCCCCCGCATGATCGTCTTCCAGCTCTTGGCCCTGCTCATCATCAATCTGTCCGGGATCATGACCTACGTCATGTCGCGCCGCTATCTCGGGCGCGTGGCAGCGGTGGCCGCCACCGTCGCGTTCATGACATTCTATCCCGTGCTCGTCACCGTGGGCCAGTTCTGCGACCAGCAGCTGGCTGTCCCCCTGCTCATAGGCATCCTCCTGCTCCTCGACTCCGACTCGCCGTGGCGCTGGTGCGCGGCCGGGGGGATGATAGCGCTGCTCGACTTCGTGCGCCCCATCGGCGTGCTCCTGCTGATCACCGCCGCCGTGTGGCTCCTGCTGAGGCACCGGCCCCTGCGGCGCTCGCTCGCTCTCGGCGCCGGATTTGCCCTCTGCTACGTCGCCGTGATGTCGTCGCTCAACTGTGCCATGATCCATGCCCGCTGGGCCGACTCTCCCGTCAATTCGGCCAAACTCCCTTACTTCAAGTTTGACCGCGGCCTCACAGGCTTCTACGGAGCCATTGACCTCGAGGGGCGCACCCTCCGCGACTTCAGCCTCGAGGAGCGGCAGCGAGTCGTGGACCACCTCGTCCACCGTCCCGGCTTCGTGGCCCGGTATGTGGTCACCAAGATGATAAGATATGAAGGCGAGTTTGACTACCGCATGGAGAATACCTACAACCACGACGCCGCCCTCTGGAACCGCACCCCCGTCAAGCAGCAGATCATGGCCGGGTGGGGCCAGTATGTGGCCCTCGGGGTGATGGGCTTGCTCGGGCTGGCCGCCATGCTGAGGCGCCGGCGCCCGGTGATGGCCCCGTGGATGATATTCTATGCCGGCAATTTCGCCGTCTATTTTTTCATCGAGGCCTTCACCGGCTATCGCTATGAGGGCTATCCCTTCCTGATGCTTCTCGCCGCCATGTGGGTGGAGAGCGGAGCGGCTGTGTTAAAAAATCATTAACCCCCCGCGGCTGTCCGGAATTTTGCGTAACTTTGGAGTTGTAATCCCTCAATCCTGACATCACGCCATGACAGATTTCGTGCATCTCCACGTCCACAGCCACTATTCCCTGCTCGACGGGCAGGCTACGGTGACCGGCCTCGTCGACAAGGCCATTGCCTTAGGCATGCCCGGATTCGCCCTCACGGATCATGGCAACATGTTTGGCATCAAGGAGCTGGCCAACTATGTCAACAAGCTCAAGGGCAAATTCAAGGGCAAGCTCGCCACCCTGCGCGAGAAGCTCGACACCGCCGCCGACGATGAGCGCCCCGCCATCCTCGCCGAGATCGAGGACGTGGAGAGGAAGCTCGCCTTCAAGCCCGTATTCGGCTGCGAGATGTATGTGGCCAACGGCAGTCTGCACGACCGTTCGGACAAGACCGACAAGGGGCGTCACCTCGTGGTGCTCGCCAAGAATCTCACAGGCTACAAGAATCTCATCAAGCTGGTGAGTCAGGCCCACACCGAGGGATTCTACCATCATCCCCGCACCGACCACGAGGCCCTCGCAGCCCATCGCGAGGGGCTGATAGTGTGCTCGGCGTGTCTGGGCGGCGAGATACCCCGCTACATCATGGC
>CAZAWC010000107.1:0-8436 GCA_964488595.1 uncultured Staphylococcus sp.
TATGACGGACAGATAGTAGATAATCTTCAAATGATCTGATGCCATGTTTAAGTTTTTCACTTCCGACCTTCGTCGGAATCTCATAAAAATCCTTTGTCTCTCCGTCGGGCTTGCTGTCGGGTTTCTGCTCATAGCCAAAATATATTTCGAGTTGAGCTACGACTCTTTTTTCCCTGATGTTGACCGCATCTATAAAATTAAATACAGTGCCGTTCATAATGGAGACTATCAAGAGTATGATGGTACTCCTGGAGGTATTGCTCCCGAACTGAAACGTAATATTTCACAAGTAGAAGTAGCTACACGCATTACTCGGCTGACAGATGACTTCAAAGTAAAACTTAGTGATGGCCGCGCCTATGAAATGCCCTATGTGTATTTAGCTGATACTTGCTTTTTCGATGTGTTTAAAGCTGAAATATTAGAAGGCGACCCTCATAATGCATTGGTAGTGAAAGATCAAGTGATGATTCCCCAATCGCTTGCCGAAAAAATTGGAGGAAATGTATTAGGACAGCAGATTACAATATCTGAATGGGGCGATGATTATAAAATGACGATTGGTGGAGTATATAAGGATTTCCCTCTTAACTCTACAATCAACAACGCTGTATATTTGAGTCTGCCATCAATAGGTCATTTTACGTTCGACGGCTCGGAGTTTCTATTGGGCAATGATCGCTATCGCAGCTATGTTATATTAACGGAAGATACAGCTCCAGATGTGGCAACTAATTTGATGTATGAACATCTAAAGACAAAAATAGATGAAGAAGCCTTCCGGCTCTACGACCTGAAAGTGGTGCTTACGCCTCTACCTGGCGACTATAGCTCTCAAGAAGGCGTCAGAAATATGTCGTGGATGCTTGGCCTGTTGGCTGTGATAATGCTCTTGTGTGCCGGCTTAAACTATCTTCTGATTGTTATCGGTCAGTTGTCAGTACGTGGCAAGGAGATGGCTATCAGAAAATGTTATGGTACCGATAAGAAGTCTATTTTCAAGATAATGATGGGTGAGAGCCTTTTCTTTCTTCTGATCTCGATGGGGCTTGCTATTCTGATTGCCTTTTCTTTTTCCGACCTTTGTAAGGAATTGTTGGGATACTCACCAAAGGAACTGTTCTCAACTGGAAGGGTTTGGATAGTTGAAGGATTGATTTGTGTTGTGCTTCTGATTTTCACTGGAGTTATCCCAGCTATCATTTATAGTAGGACTCCTGTCTCTCAAGCTTTCCGACCTGCAGTACATGGGAGGAAGATTTGGAAACTTGTTCTGTTGGCTGTTCAGTTTTTTGCTACCGGCTTGATATTGTGCCTTCTTGTTCTTATTGGTCGACAATATGCTATGGTAGGCACTCTTGATATGGGTTTGGACTTTGAGAATGTTGGTATTTTCTATCGTCACCCTATGTCAGATGAGCGAACATCAACAGTAATGAAGGAATTACAAAAACTTCCTTTTGTAGAAAGCGTTGCAACGGCAAACAATGATCCTACTAATTGGCAGAATGGTAATAATATCTGGACAGAAGGAAAAGAAGAGGACAATGTGAATATTTCAGATCAGGAATTGGTCAATCCAGAATTGTTTGATGTATTTGGAATTGAATTCATTCAAGGCTCTAACTTCAGTGAGAATTTAGATTCCACTGTCAATCAGATTATAGTAGATGAGCAAATGATTGAGGTTTTGCAAAAATATTTTGGTGAGACGGACGGAGATATCGTAGGCAAGTCAATCTACATTACAGGCCATGGAAATGGGGATGGTTACCCTCCATTATTTACAATTGTGGGGGTTGTTGGGAATATTCGGCGCGGTGGCTTTGAGAGCGGTAATGTAGACACGCGTGCTGAGGTCTTCTTTCCATCCAAACGAGTCAGAAGCTATGTTTTCATAAGATTCACAGAATTAACTCCCGAAAATCTCAGTGCGGCTCAGAAAGTAATTGATTCTATCAGCGATGGAGATGAAATATATATTACTCCATATAAGATGCGGATTGATGCCAAGCGACATGAAATTAAAAATTTTGGAATGTCAGTAATGGTTGTTGGCGTAGCAATCATATTGATAGCACTTATTGGCCTTATTGGATATGTCGGAGATGAGGTCAACCGTCGGGCTAAGGAGATAGCAATCCGAAAGGTTAATGGCACTTCGGCAAAGAAAATCGTGCGTCTATTCTGCATTGACGTGCTGAAAGTGGCAGTGCCATCATTGATGGCAGGAGGCGCTGTAGCGATAGTAATTGGTCAGCGTTGGCTCTCGCAATTCACAGACCGTGTATCTATTTCTCCACTCAGCATGCTTGCTTGCCTGCTTGTACTCATTATTCTCATTATGGCAGTGGTAGTCATCAACACCCTCCGGGTAGCCCGTTCCAATCCAATCGACCATCTACGCTCTGAATAGCGGAAACTATGATATCGGTAAAAACTTTGGCAACTTAAATATTTATGTTGTATAACATATTTTCTAACATTTGTATATTGATTTTTTAGGTTCATAGATCAAAATGCATTAGAGAGTATATGTTATACAACATATTTGTGACATTTTGTCAAAAATAATTTGGAGGCTTCGAATTTTTGCCTTATCTTTGCACTCAGAATCTAAACAATCTTTTTACCTTAAGATTTTTTACCTGTAGAAACTCATAAATTGGGCCGGACCGTGGTGGTTAGGCCCTTTTTTTTTCACGCATGGAACGCCGGGGTGGTGTTGAGGATCAAGAGTCAAGAACCAAGATCCAAGGAGCAACATGGTTGTCGAAAGGAAAGCGCAGAGTATGTTGAAAATATTCAAAATTCAAAATTCAAAATTCAAAATTATTTTGTAATTTTGCATGAAAAATAATAACTAAGTAAAAATTTATTTCGTAGTTTCTTTAATGCATTTGCGATTGTATGAACCTAATTATGCATTATGAATTATGAATTATGAATTATGCATTAATACAAATTATGCTTAATGATACTTTCGACAGAGATCATCTCTGGCATCCTTATACCTCTACACACGATCCTCTGCCTACTTATAAGGTAGATCACGCCGATGGGGCTGTAATCACTCTTGAGGATGGCCGCGAATTAATCGACGGTATGTCTTCTTGGTGGTGCGTAATCCATGGCTACAACCATCCCGTTCTGAATAAAGCCATTGCCGACCAGACTGCCAAAATGAGCCATGTAATGTTTGGTGGCTTGACCCACAAACCAGCCATAGAACTTGGCAAATTACTCCTCGACATCCTTCCTCCATCTATGAACCGCATTTTTTATGCTGATTCCGGTTCTGTGGCAACGGAAGTGGCAATGAAAATGGCTGTCCAAGCTCAAAATGACCCCAAGAGAACGAATTTCGCCACAATTAAAAGTGGCTACCATGGCGATACGTGGAATGCAATGTCGGTATGTGATCCTGTCACCGGTATGCACGGGGCCTTCGGGCCTGCACTTCCTGTCCGTTTCTTTGCCGATGCTCCTCAATGTGGGTTTCATGACGAATGGGATCCGAAAGATTTTGAGTCAATGAGGAGACTTCTTGACGAACATGGAGATACGATTGCTGCTGTAATCCTTGAACCTATAGTGCAAGGCGCCGGTGGGATGCGCTTCTATCACCCCCAGTATCTCCGCGAACTTCGAAAGGAATGTGATGAGCGAGGAATACTCCTTATTTTTGATGAGATAGCAACCGGTTTTGGGCGCACAGGCAAACTCTTTGCTTGGGAGCATCCGGGAGTAGAGCCCGACATTATGCTAATTGGCAAAGCATTGACTGGAGGATACATGACATTCTCTGCTGTTGCCACGTCAGAGAAAGTGGCAGACATGATCTCGTCAAGTGAAGCCGGATGCATTATGCACGGACCTACTTTCATGGGAAATCCTTTGGCTTGTGCCGTGGCTTTAGCAAGCACACGTCTTTTGTTAGCCAGTCCTTGGCAAGAGCGCGTCAAGGAAATTGAGACGATTTTGAAGGAAGAACTTGCTCCGGCAGCGGATTTCCCATTTGTAAAAGAAGTCAGGGTGCTCGGTGGTATTGGAGTAGTGGAGCTGCACGAATACATCTCTTGGCTTGGAGAATTTCAGAAGATGTGCGTAGAAGAGGGTGTATGGATTCGTCCGTTTGCCCACAACGCTTATCTGATGCCACCGTATCTTGCAGTTTCAGACGATCAAGTGCGCACGCTTGCGCGTAAACTCATCAAAATCCTTCGCCAAATCCACAACTATTGACATTTCATTTTCGTTACTATAATAGTGGCTTGTGCTACCCCTCCGGGGTAGAGGAGAGGGGGAGGATACTTTCCCCCAGTAGCACTGGGGGTTAACAATATTCAAGCCCTCCGGGCTATCGGAGAGGCGATTTGTGATAATACATAGTTATATGGAAAATTCAGAAGAAAAAATCAATATAGAGGAGCCTGCAAGTCAGGCTGAAGAAAAGAAAGAGGAGTCTAAGCTCAGTGTAGAAGAGCGCACAGCTGAAGAGTTGCGTGTCACAGAAAAGGCCATAGAGATGCTTCGTACTGTTTTTGATCCGGAGATCCCGGTCAATGTCTACGACCTTGGCCTTATTTACAAGATTGACTATGAAGTCGACAAAAAAACTCTTCATGTCGATATGACTTTGACTGCTCCGAGTTGTCCTGCAGCAGACTTCATCCTTGAAGATGTACGTCAGAAACTCGTGAGCATACAAGGTCCGGAAAAGGTAGACCTTCGTCTTGTATTTGATCCTGTCTGGGATCAATCAATGATGTCGGAAGAAGCAAAACTCGAACTCGGCTTCTTGTGAAAACCTATTTTTTGAGCGACTTGCACCTCGGTGCCCCTTATTTCCCCGACTCTCATGAAGCCGAGAGGCGTGTTGTGGCTTTTCTCGATTCGATAAAGGGAGATGCGGAAGCTATCTATCTTCTTGGCGATATACTTGACTATTGGTATGAATATCGGTATGTCGTGCCAAGGGGATTTGTGCGTTTCTTTGGAAAACTTGCTGAACTTTCAGATGCCGGCATCAAGATAACATGGCTGATCGGCAACCATGATATATGGATCTTCGATTATATTCCTAATGAACTTGGAATTCGTGTAATTGACGGAAGCCTCATTGAGGAGATTTACGGCAAGAAAGTCTATATGGCGCATGGCGACGGAGTAGGGGAGCACCCGTGGAGCTTTCGCTTTATCCGATCTTTGTTCCGTTCGAAGGTCTGTCAGTTTTTCTATTCAGCCATTCATCCACGCTGGACTGTCCCTTTTGCTTACAGTTGGAGTCATCATAGTCGAGAAACCGGACGAGAAGCAGGACAAGAATGGCATCCTCTGCTTGATCAGCTCGAATCGTTTTCACGCTCCTATCTCAAAGAGAATCCGGACATTTCCCATTTCATCTATGGGCATCTCCACATATTGAAACAAGTGAAATTGAGCGACACTTGCGACCTCACTGTACTCGGCGAATGGATTAAGACATACTCATTTGCCATTTTAGACCAGGATGGGATTCTCTCTCTGCATACCTACCGTGAAGAAAAACTGTGAGTGCGTTCTCCACGAGTCAAATTTCTCGAAGAGAATTTAATACTCGTTGTAAATCTTCGCGGTGTAATCCTGCCGATAATGAAAGCCGAAGTCTCTCGGTCCCGGCTGCTACGGTAGGTCTACGGATTGGAAGTGCATCAATCCCTGCGTCTCTGAGTCTGGAGGCCATTTCGATAGCACGTTCTGCACTACCGGCATGTACCGGTATGATTTGACTTTCGCTTTGGCATTTTATTCCTGTGATGGATTCTAATTCTTGACGAAACCATGCGGCAAGTTCACGTAGTTGCTTGCGTTCATCTGTCATACCGATAAGTCTTTCTATCATAATGCCATTCCATACTATTAAAGATGGAGGTAGGGCGGTAGAGAAAATAAAACTTCGTGCACAGTTGACAAAGTAAGAGTGAAGAACTTTGGAGGTGGCTATAAAAGCACCATATCCGGCTGCCGCTTTTCCGAGAGTAACTATGAGGATATCAATATCCGAAAGTAGTCCAAGTTCTTCTGACAGTCCGAGTCCTTGCTCCCCGAACACCCCGAACGCATGCGCTTCATCTACATATAGAATCACATTAGGATATTGATTCTTTATTTTTACAAGCTCCTTTAGAGGAGAAAGATCTCCATCCATGCTGTAGACAGACTCAACGGCTATCACAACAGTTTTATATTGTGAAGCTTTAGATTCTAATATTTTCCGAAGCTTTCCAATGTCGTTGTGTGGAAATCTTGCAGTGTCGCCATTTCCAAGCCGAATCCCATCAATCATAGAGGCATGTATTAGTTTGTCGCTCACTATTAAAGTGCCTGGAATTGATAGTGCAGACAATGCCCCGACATTAGCATGATAGCCGGAATTCATCAGCAAAGTCTTTTTGCCGTATAGTTTGTCAAGAAATTCCTCCAGGTAGCGATGTTCATCCTGATTCCGTTGCAGCAAACGAGACGCAGAAGCCGATTTAAATTCACTGCTTTGGGCTGCCAACCCCATATAATCATTACTGATAAGGTCTAAACCATTCTGTGTAGGTGGAATTTCACGAAGACGTTGTTCTTTTTCCAGTGTATCAAGAATCTCTTGGTAGATCATCGTTAAAGTTTCTTATATCTGTCTCTTGAGGTGTCGGCAATATCCTTCTCTCTTTCCATACGAAGCTTTTCTCGTTTCTTAAGGAAAAAAACGAGAGCTGTAAGCACAGCCAACTCTGCTCCTATCGTAATCCAAAACCTTGAAGTCTCTCCTTTATGCAGCAGATCCATTCCAAAATAAAAGGTCATGAATAGAAAGTAGATTGCAAGCAGACTTGGCAACCAGATGTATTTGTATTTTCTCATTGTCAAAAAATATGAAAAAGGTATCATTGTACTTCAGCTTCTACTTGATAAGGAGATGAATTCGGATTGAATTTCCCCTCATTCAGATATCTAAAGATCTGGATACAGGCAAACGCATCCAGGGCAGCGTAATGCTGTTGCGACTCTGCAAGTTGCTCTGCCTCCCAATTGGAAAGCCGTTGAGACTTAGAGAGTCTTTGGCCGAATAAAATGCCATAAAGCTTAGAGAGGCTTTTGTCTATAATACTCCATTGAGTGACAAAAGTCTGTAGTTCTATGAATCCATTCGGTTCGAAAGGATATGTCTTTCTGAGATTCCGGAAATCATCATGGATGGAAAGTCCAATCTTTGTCTTGGTAGGATCTTCAAGTAGTTCCTTTAATTGATCAGGCATTCCTATCTTGTTGAGGCGAAAAAGGAAACAACTGTCAGAAGAAGAAAGCTGAAGAAGGGCTACATTGTAACTCTGTCCTTTCTTGAATGATGGACGAGTTTCAGTATCGAATCCTATCAAATCAGCCTTGCGTAGCTGCTCTACGGCGCTCTCTACTGCCGAGGGAGTGTCGATGACTATGATCGATCCTGTGAAATGTGCTGGAGGGAGGACTGCAAGTTGCTGTTTTGATATCGAAATATTCATTTGATGATGAGTGCATCTCTACGAGAAGCGGATTCAAAAGTTGAAAAACATTGCAAAGATACAATTTTTTTTTGACTTCTTCAAGAAATTTATTAACTTTGCATCAGCAAAATGTAGGAATGGCAGACCTTACTGCTCTTAATCTTATAGTTTGCAGCCACTAAAAACTAAAGACAATAACAATATTCACTCAAACCAAAATAATTATGAAGACATTCCACAAAGCTCTTCTGGTGGCAATCGTAGCCATCTTCTCATTCGGATATGCCTCTGCAGATTTCCGTTTCGGTATTAAGGCCGGACTAAACTTCAGCAAACTTGACCTTAAGATTAGGGATTTGGAGGGTGCTCAAAACTTCTTCAAAGATGAAAGTAACCGCACAGGATGGATGGCAGGTGTGATGGCAGAGTTCACTATTCCTATCGTCAACATAGGAGCGGACGCTTCTCTTCTCTATGCTCGCCAGAATGTAGACGACAATAGCTTGTATGAGAACAAGAACTTCCTTGATATTCCAATCAACCTTAAGTGGAAGATTGGTATCCCCGTAGTCGGTAAGATTATTTCTCCGATCATCTACACCGGTCCTGACTTCCTTTTTGCTCTCGACAAAAATACATTCAATTATGTAAAAGATAAGAAATGTGAAGTAGGTTGGAACGTTGGTATTGGCGTAGAACTTCTCCGTCATCTCCAAATTGAAGCCGGCTATTGCTTTGGCCTTAATAATGTTGTGAAGGTCACAGATAAATATATAGATTCCGGCCTCAATACTACAGACTTGAAGGCAAAGAAAAACTACTGGAGTCTCACCGCAGCTTATCTTTTCTAAACTCAAACATTTGATTGATGAAGAAACTTGTCCTGGCCCTGATGGCCATCGTAATTAGCCTTGGAGCT
>CAZAWC010000108.1:0-8402 GCA_964488595.1 uncultured Staphylococcus sp.
CCCAACGGAGTTCTGCATTAGCTCCAAGGCTAATTACGATGGCCATCAGGGCCAGGACAAGTTTCTTCATCAATCAAATGTTTGAGTTTAGAAAAGATAAGCTGCGGTGAGACTCCAGTAGTTTTTCTTTGCCTTCAAGTCTGTAGTATTGAGGCCGGAATCTATATATTTATCTGTGACCTTCACAACATTATTAAGGCCAAAGCAATAGCCGGCTTCAATTTGGAGATGACGGAGAAGTTCTACGCCAATACCAACGTTCCAACCTACTTCACATTTCTTATCTTTTACATAATTGAATGTATTTTTGTCGAGAGCAAAAAGGAAGTCAGGACCGGTGTAGATGATCGGAGAAATAATCTTACCGACTACGGGGATACCAATCTTCCACTTAAGGTTGATTGGAATATCAAGGAAGTTCTTGTTCTCATACAAGCTATTGTCGTCTACATTCTGGCGAGCATAGAGAAGAGAAGCGTCCGCTCCTATGTTGACGATAGGAATAGTGAACTCTGCCATCACACCTGCCATCCATCCTGTGCGGTTACTTTCATCTTTGAAGAAGTTTTGAGCACCCTCCAAATCCCTAATCTTAAGGTCAAGTTTGCTGAAGTTTAGTCCGGCCTTAATACCGAAACGGAAATCTGCAGAGGCATATCCGAATGAGAAGATGGCTACGATTGCCACCAGAAGAGCTTTGTGGAATGTCTTCATAATTATTTTGGTTTGAGTGAATATTGTTATTGTCTTTAGTTTTTAGTGGCTGCAAACTATAAGATTAAGAGCAGTAAGGTCTGCCATTCCTACATTTTGCTGATGCAAAGTTAATAAATTTCTTGAAGAAGTCAAAAAAAAATTGTATCTTTGCAATGTTTTTCAACTTTTGAATCCGCTTCTCGTAGAGATGCACTCATCATCAAATGAATATTTCGATATCAAAACAGCAACTTGCAGTCCTCCCTCCAGCACATTTCACAGGATCGATCATAGTCATCGACACTCCCTCGGCAGTAGAGAGCGCCGTAGAGCAGCTACGCAAGGCTGATTTGATAGGATTCGATACTGAAACTCGTCCATCATTCAAGAAAGGACAGAGTTACAATGTAGCCCTTCTTCAGCTTTCTTCTTCTGACAGTTGTTTCCTTTTTCGCCTCAACAAGATAGGAATGCCTGATCAATTAAAGGAACTACTTGAAGATCCTACCAAGACAAAGATTGGACTTTCCATCCATGATGATTTCCGGAATCTCAGAAAGACATATCCTTTCGAACCGAATGGATTCATAGAACTACAGACTTTTGTCACTCAATGGAGTATTATAGACAAAAGCCTCTCTAAGCTTTATGGCATTTTATTCGGCCAAAGACTCTCTAAGTCTCAACGGCTTTCCAATTGGGAGGCAGAGCAACTTGCAGAGTCGCAACAGCATTACGCTGCCCTGGATGCGTTTGCCTGTATCCAGATCTTTAGATATCTGAATGAGGGGAAATTCAATCCGAATTCATCTCCTTATCAAGTAGAAGCTGAAGTACAATGATACCTTTTTCATATTTTTTGACAATGAGAAAATACAAATACATCTGGTTGCCAAGTCTGCTTGCAATCTACTTTCTATTCATGACCTTTTATTTTGGAATGGATCTGCTGCATAAAGGAGAGACTTCAAGGTTTTGGATTACGATAGGAGCAGAGTTGGCTGTGCTTACAGCTCTCGTTTTTTTCCTTAAGAAACGAGAAAAGCTTCGTATGGAAAGAGAGAAGGATATTGCCGACACCTCAAGAGACAGATATAAGAAACTTTAACGATGATCTACCAAGAGATTCTTGATACACTGGAAAAAGAACAACGTCTTCGTGAAATTCCACCTACACAGAATGGTTTAGACCTTATCAGTAATGATTATATGGGGTTGGCAGCCCAAAGCAGTGAATTTAAATCGGCTTCTGCGTCTCGTTTGCTGCAACGGAATCAGGATGAACATCGCTACCTGGAGGAATTTCTTGACAAACTATACGGCAAAAAGACTTTGCTGATGAATTCCGGCTATCATGCTAATGTCGGGGCATTGTCTGCACTATCAATTCCAGGCACTTTAATAGTGAGCGACAAACTAATACATGCCTCTATGATTGATGGGATTCGGCTTGGAAATGGCGACACTGCAAGATTTCCACACAACGACATTGGAAAGCTTCGGAAAATATTAGAATCTAAAGCTTCACAATATAAAACTGTTGTGATAGCCGTTGAGTCTGTCTACAGCATGGATGGAGATCTTTCTCCTCTAAAGGAGCTTGTAAAAATAAAGAATCAATATCCTAATGTGATTCTATATGTAGATGAAGCGCATGCGTTCGGGGTGTTCGGGGAGCAAGGACTCGGACTGTCAGAAGAACTTGGACTACTTTCGGATATTGATATCCTCATAGTTACTCTCGGAAAAGCGGCAGCCGGATATGGTGCTTTTATAGCCACCTCCAAAGTTCTTCACTCTTACTTTGTCAACTGTGCACGAAGTTTTATTTTCTCTACCGCCCTACCTCCATCTTTAATAGTATGGAATGGCATTATGATAGAAAGACTTATCGGTATGACAGATGAACGCAAGCAACTACGTGAACTTGCCGCATGGTTTCGTCAAGAATTAGAATCCATCACAGGAATAAAATGCCAAAGCGAAAGTCAAATCATACCGGTACATGCCGGTAGTGCAGAACGTGCTATCGAAATGGCCTCCAGACTCAGAGACGCAGGGATTGATGCACTTCCAATCCGTAGACCTACCGTAGCAGCCGGGACCGAGAGACTTCGGCTTTCATTATCGGCAGGATTACACCGCGAAGATTTACAACGAGTATTAAATTCTCTTCGAGAAATTTGACTCGTGGAGAACGCACTCACAGTTTTTCTTCACGGTAGGTATGCAGAGAGAGAATCCCATCCTGGTCTAAAATGGCAAATGAGTATGTCTTAATCCATTCGCCGAGTACAGTGAGGTCGCAAGTGTCGCTCAATTTCACTTGTTTCAATATGTGGAGATGCCCATAGATGAAATGGGAAATGTCCGGATTCTCTTTGAGATAGGAGCGTGAAAACGATTCGAGCTGATCAAGCAGAGGATGCCATTCTTGTCCTGCTTCTCGTCCGGTTTCTCGACTATGATGACTCCAACTGTAAGCAAAAGGGACAGTCCAGCGTGGATGAATGGCTGAATAGAAAAACTGACAGACCTTCGAACGGAACAAAGATCGGATAAAGCGAAAGCTCCACGGGTGCTCCCCTACTCCGTCGCCATGCGCCATATAGACTTTCTTGCCGTAAATCTCCTCAATGAGGCTTCCGTCAATTACACGAATTCCAAGTTCATTAGGAATATAATCGAAGATCCATATATCATGGTTGCCGATCAGCCATGTTATCTTGATGCCGGCATCTGAAAGTTCAGCAAGTTTTCCAAAGAAACGCACAAATCCCCTTGGCACGACATACCGATATTCATACCAATAGTCAAGTATATCGCCAAGAAGATAGATAGCTTCCGCATCTCCCTTTATCGAATCGAGAAAAGCCACAACACGCCTCTCGGCTTCATGAGAGTCGGGGAAATAAGGGGCACCGAGGTGCAAGTCGCTCAAAAAATAGGTTTTCACAAGAAGCCGAGTTCGAGTTTTGCTTCTTCCGACATCATTGATTGATCCCAGACAGGATCAAATACAAGACGAAGGTCTACCTTTTCCGGACCTTGTATGCTCACGAGTTTCTGACGTACATCTTCAAGGATGAAGTCTGCTGCAGGACAACTCGGAGCAGTCAAAGTCATATCGACATGAAGAGTTTTTTTGTCGACTTCATAGTCAATCTTGTAAATAAGGCCAAGGTCGTAGACATTGACCGGGATCTCCGGATCAAAAACAGTACGAAGCATCTCTATGGCCTTTTCTGTGACACGCAACTCTTCAGCTGTGCGCTCTTCTACACTGAGCTTAGACTCCTCTTTCTTTTCTTCAGCCTGACTTGCAGGCTCCTCTATATTGATTTTTTCTTCTGAATTTTCCATATAACTATGTATTATCACAAATCGCCTCTCCGATAGCCCGGAGGGCTTGAATATTGTTAACCCCCAGTGCTACTGGGGGAAAGTATCCTCCCCCTCTCCTCTACCCCGGAGGGGTAGCACAAGCCACTATTATAGTAACGAAAATGAAATGTCAATAGTTGTGGATTTGGCGAAGGATTTTGATGAGTTTACGCGCAAGCGTGCGCACTTGATCGTCTGAAACTGCAAGATACGGTGGCATCAGATAAGCGTTGTGGGCAAACGGACGAATCCATACACCCTCTTCTACGCACATCTTCTGAAATTCTCCAAGCCAAGAGATGTATTCGTGCAGCTCCACTACTCCAATACCACCGAGCACCCTGACTTCTTTTACAAATGGGAAATCCGCTGCCGGAGCAAGTTCTTCCTTCAAAATCGTCTCAATTTCCTTGACGCGCTCTTGCCAAGGACTGGCTAACAAAAGACGTGTGCTTGCTAAAGCCACGGCACAAGCCAAAGGATTTCCCATGAAAGTAGGTCCGTGCATAATGCATCCGGCTTCACTTGACGAGATCATGTCTGCCACTTTCTCTGACGTGGCAACAGCAGAGAATGTCATGTATCCTCCAGTCAATGCTTTGCCAATTAGCATAATGTCGGGCTCTACTCCCGGATGCTCCCAAGCAAAGAGTTTGCCTGTGCGCCCAAAACCGGTTGCTATCTCATCAAAAATAAGGAGTATTCCTCGCTCATCACATTCCTTTCGAAGTTCGCGGAGATACTGGGGGTGATAGAAGCGCATCCCACCGGCGCCTTGCACTATAGGTTCAAGGATTACAGCAGCAATCGTATCTCCATGTTCGTCAAGAAGTCTCCTCATTGACTCAAAATCTTTCGGATCCCATTCGTCATGAAACCCACATTGAGGAGCATCGGCAAAGAAACGGACAGGAAGTGCAGGCCCGAAGGCCCCGTGCATACCGGTGACAGGATCACATACCGACATTGCATTCCACGTATCGCCATGGTAGCCACTTTTAATTGTGGCGAAATTCGTTCTCTTGGGGTCATTTTGAGCTTGGACAGCCATTTTCATTGCCACTTCCGTTGCCACAGAACCGGAATCAGCATAAAAAATGCGGTTCATAGATGGAGGAAGGATGTCGAGGAGTAATTTGCCAAGTTCTATGGCTGGTTTGTGGGTCAAGCCACCAAACATTACATGGCTCATTTTGGCAGTCTGGTCGGCAATGGCTTTATTCAGAACGGGATGGTTGTAGCCATGGATTACGCACCACCAAGAAGACATACCGTCGATTAATTCGCGGCCATCCTCAAGAGTGATTACAGCCCCATCGGCGTGATCTACCTTATAAGTAGGCAGAGGATCGTGTGTAGAGGTATAAGGATGCCAGAGATGATCTCTGTCGAAAGTATCATTAAGCATAATTTGTATTAATGCATAATTCATAATTCATAATTCATAATGCATAATTAGGTTCATACAATCGCAAATGCATTAAAGAAACTACGAAATAAATTTTTACTTAGTTATTATTTTTCATGCAAAATTACAAAATAATTTTGAATTTTGAATTTTGAATTTTGAATATTTTCAACATACTCTGCGCTTTCCTTTCGACAACCATGTTGCTCCTTGGATCTTGGTTCTTGACTCTTGATCCTCAACACCACCCCGGCGTTCCATGCGTGAAAAAAAAAGGGCCTAACCACCACGGTCCGGCCCAATTTATGAGTTTCTACAGGTAAAAAATCTTAAGGTAAAAAGATTGTTTAGATTCTGAGTGCAAAGATAAGGCAAAAATTCGAAGCCTCCAAATTATTTTTGACAAAATGTCACAAATATGTTGTATAACATATACTCTCTAATGCATTTTGATCTATGAACCTAAAAAATCAATATACAAATGTTAGAAAATATGTTATACAACATAAATATTTAAGTTGCCAAAGTTTTTACCGATATCATAGTTTCCGCTATTCAGAGCGTAGATGGTCGATTGGATTGGAACGGGCTACCCGGAGGGTGTTGATGACTACCACTGCCATAATGAGAATAATGAGTACAAGCAGGCAAGCAAGCATGCTGAGTGGAGAAATAGATACACGGTCTGTGAATTGCGAGAGCCAACGCTGACCAATTACTATCGCTACAGCGCCTCCTGCCATCAATGATGGCACTGCCACTTTCAGCACGTCAATGCAGAATAGACGCACGATTTTCTTTGCCGAAGTGCCATTAACCTTTCGGATTGCTATCTCCTTAGCCCGACGGTTGACCTCATCTCCGACATATCCAATAAGGCCAATAAGTGCTATCAATATGATTGCTACGCCAACAACCATTACTGACATTCCAAAATTTTTAATTTCATGTCGCTTGGCATCAATCCGCATCTTATATGGAGTAATATATATTTCATCTCCATCGCTGATAGAATCAATTACTTTCTGAGCCGCACTGAGATTTTCGGGAGTTAATTCTGTGAATCTTATGAAAACATAGCTTCTGACTCGTTTGGATGGAAAGAAGACCTCAGCACGCGTGTCTACATTACCGCTCTCAAAGCCACCGCGCCGAATATTCCCAACAACCCCCACAATTGTAAATAATGGAGGGTAACCATCCCCATTTCCATGGCCTGTAATGTAGATTGACTTGCCTACGATATCTCCGTCCGTCTCACCAAAATATTTTTGCAAAACCTCAATCATTTGCTCATCTACTATAATCTGATTGACAGTGGAATCTAAATTCTCACTGAAGTTAGAGCCTTGAATGAATTCAATTCCAAATACATCAAACAATTCTGGATTGACCAATTCCTGATCTGAAATATTCACATTGTCCTCTTCTTTTCCTTCTGTCCAGATATTATTACCATTCTGCCAATTAGTAGGATCATTGTTTGCCGTTGCAACGCTTTCTACAAAAGGAAGTTTTTGTAATTCCTTCATTACTGTTGATGTTCGCTCATCTGACATAGGGTGACGATAGAAAATACCAACATTCTCAAAGTCCAAACCCATATCAAGAGTGCCTACCATAGCATATTGTCGACCAATAAGAACAAGAAGGCACAATATCAAGCCGGTAGCAAAAAACTGAACAGCCAACAGAACAAGTTTCCAAATCTTCCTCCCATGTACTGCAGGTCGGAAAGCTTGAGAGACAGGAGTCCTACTATAAATGATAGCTGGGATAACTCCAGTGAAAATCAGAAGCACAACACAAATCAATCCTTCAACTATCCAAACCCTTCCAGTTGAGAACAGTTCCTTTGGTGAGTATCCCAACAATTCCTTACAAAGGTCGGAAAAAGAAAAGGCAATCAGAATAGCAAGCCCCATCGAGATCAGAAGAAAGAAAAGGCTCTCACCCATCATTATCTTGAAAATAGACTTCTTATCGGTACCATAACATTTTCTGATAGCCATCTCCTTGCCACGTACTGACAACTGACCGATAACAATCAGAAGATAGTTTAAGCCGGCACACAAGAGCATTATCACAGCCAACAGGCCAAGCATCCACGACATATTTCTGACGCCTTCTTGAGAGCTATAGTCGCCAGGTAGAGGCGTAAGCACCACTTTCAGGTCGTAGAGCCGGAAGGCTTCTTCATCTATTTTTGTCTTTAGATGTTCATACATCAAATTAGTTGCCACATCTGGAGCTGTATCTTCCGTTAATATAACATAGCTGCGATAGCGATCATTGCCCAATAGAAACTCCGAGCCGTCGAACGTAAAATGACCTATTGATGGCAGACTCAAATATACAGCGTTGTTGATTGTAGAGTTAAGAGGGAAATCCTTATATACTCCACCAATCGTCATTTTATAATCATCGCCCCATTCAGATATTGTAATCTGCTGTCCTAATACATTTCCTCCAATTTTTTCGGCAAGCGATTGGGGAATCATCACTTGATCTTTCACTACCAATGCATTATGAGGGTCGCCTTCTAATATTTCAGCTTTAAACACATCGAAAAAGCAAGTATCAGCTAAATACACATAGGGCATTTCATAGGCGCGGCCATCACTAAGTTTTACTTTGAAGTCATCTGTCAGCCGAGTAATGCGTGTAGCTACTTCTACTTGTGAAATATTACGTTTCAGTTCGGGAGCAATACCTCCAGGAGTACCATCATACTCTTGATAGTCTCCATTATGAACGGCACTGTATTTAATTTTATAGATGCGGTCAACATCAGGGAAAAAAGAGTCGTAGCTCAACTCGAAATATATTTTGGCTATGAGCAGAAACCCGACAGCAAGCCCGACGGAGAGACAAAGGATTTTTATGAGATTCCGACGAAGGTCGGAAGTGAAAA
>CAZAWC010000109.1:0-8262 GCA_964488595.1 uncultured Staphylococcus sp.
TGCCGAGCAGACCGAAGTCGGCACGAGTCATGAGCACGAGAGTGTACTGGTTGGACGGGTCGGTGAGCGGCGTATAGGTGCGTGATTTGAATCGTATTTTCCAGTATTCAATCCAGCGGTACAGTTCTTTCTTGGAGTCGGTGGTGTTCTCTTTATAGAGTTGTTCCCAGTTTTTGCCGCGCTGGAAGAGCGAAGCGGGGGGTGTCATCTGCACGTTGATAGAGAATGACGAACCGGAACGTGTGTAGAGCGGGTTGTCAATAGAGCTGCGCTGGAGAGTGAGACCGAGCACAAGAGCGTTGGACGTACCGTTATTCATATAATAGAGATACTCCCAGTTCTTGAGGTAATACCAGTTGTAAGTGAGCTCGGCGGTGAAAGTGAAATAGTCGTCAGGCCAGCTGAGACGTTTACCAAATCCGACAGTTACACCGGCGAGCTGAAGCAGCTTATTGGGGTCATAGGCACTCTCAATTGACGACTGAGCGTAGTCGTTGTAGTAGTTATTACCATAGCCGTATCCGTATCCGTAGCCGTATCCGCCGTAGAGATATGGATTATAGTAGTTGCTACTATAATAAGATGAGTTGATACCGGTCTGACGGCTATAGTAAGCCGAGACGGAGAGCGAGTTGGGTCGTTTACCTCCAAACCACGGATCAAGGAACGAGATGCTGTAAGCCTGATAGTAGCGGGCGTTGGTCTGAGCGGAGATGGTGAGCTGCTGACCGTCGCCCTGCGGGACGAGACCGCGGTAGCTGTTGGGGTAGAAGAGGTTTTTGATCGAGAAGTTGGTAAACTTGATGGCCACCTTACCGATGATACCGGTCTGTCCCCAGCCGAGCGAGAACTCAAACTGGTCGTTTGACTTGGACGCGAGGTCAAAGATGATGTCGACCGTGCCGTTCTCCTCGTTGGGCTCGGGGCGCACATTCATATTCTCGGGGTCGAAATGGCCCGTGGTGGCTATCTCACGATAGGAGCGCATCAGGTCGGTCTTGGAGAATAGCTCGCCCGGCTTCACACGCAGCTCGCGGCGGATCACCTTCTCATACAGGCGGTCGTTGCCGTTGATGACCACGTTGTTGATACGTGCCTGCGGGCCCTCCATCACGCGCATCTCGAGGTCGATCGAGTCGCCGTTGACATTCTTCTCGATGGGCACGAGGGTGAAGAACAGATAGCCGCGGTCCATGTAATAGTTGGATATGGCGTCATCGTCGGTGACGGTGCGCTTGTCTATGAGCTTCTGATTGTAGACATCACCCTTCTTGATGCCGAGCACCTCGGAAAGCTGGTCGGTAGAGTAGACCGTGTTGCCCACCCACGATATGTCGTTGATATAATACTTCTTTCCCTCGTCGAGTGTGATGTAGACGTCGACGGTCTTGTCGTCATAGGGCACCACGGAGTCGGCCAGTATCACGGCGTCGCGATACCCCTTCTCGTTATACTTCTGTATGATGCGGTTGAGGTCGTCCTGATAGTCGCTCTCAACAAACTTCTTCTGTCGGAACAGGTTGATGAGCTTGCTCTTCTCGTTGGTCTTCTTCATGGCCCACTGCAGGGCGTTGTCGCTGAGCACCTCGTTGCCGTCGATATAGATCTTGTGGACCTTGACCTTGTCGTTCTTGTTGACGTCGATGGTGACTATGGCCTCGTTGGGAGCCGAGAGCGACTCGGCCTGACTCACCTTGACCTGAGCCTTGCCATAGCCCTTGCCGGCATAGTATTTCTCCACTATCTGACGGGCGCGGTTGAGGATGTTCTGCGTCACCTGACTGCCGGGATGGAACTGCAGGGCCTCGTCGAGGTCCTTCTGCTCGCCTTTTTTCACACCGCGATAGCGCAGTTCGGCCAGACGTGGCTGCTGGCGCAGGTTGAGGCAGAGCCATGCCTTGTCGCCCGAGGTCTTGTCGACGGTGATCTGGACGTTGGAGAACAGTCCCTGCCTCCACAGACGGCGGGCAGCCTCGGTGAGCTCTGGCCCGGGGATGGCCACACGCTCACCCATGTTGAGACCGGCATAGGAGAGGATGTTTTTCTCGTCATAGTTGTCTGCACCGACGATGCGTATGCCGGCAATGGTGTAGGTGCGCGGGATCCCCGAGAAGTTGACAGTGGGGTTGATCACCGTGTCGGCGGGGATCTGGGCGCGCCCCTCGGCGGAGGCGGCGATCACACACAGCAGCACGATGGCGCGTAGAAGGTATGACGACAGTGATGAATGAGTTCGCATCATTTTATTTGGTCGGAAGTGAGGCCGAAACGGCGTTCGCGGTTCTGATAGTTAGCTATGGCTGTGATGAAATCCTCCTTTGAGAAGTCGGGCCAGTATTTGTCGGTGACGTATATCTCTGCATAGGCTATCTGCCACAGCAGGAAATTGCTTATACGGTGGTCGCCTCCGGTGCGGATGAGCAGGTCGGGGTCGGGCATCGAGGCGGTGGTGAGATACTGACAGAAGTCGGCATCGGCGCTCATGTCGCCGGGGGTCTTGCGGCCGGCGGCCACATCCTCGGCAAAGAGGCGGGCGGCGCGCAGTATCTCCCAGCGGGCCGAGTAGCTGAGGGCGAGCGTCAGGGTGAGCCCGGTGCTTGCCGAGGTGTCGGCGATACACTTCTCGAGCCTCTCGCGGGCCTCGTCGGGGAGGCGCGAGATGTCGCCGATCATCCCGAGTCGCACATTGTTCTTGATGAGGTCGGGGGTCTCGCGCTCTATGGCCATCACGATGAGGTGCATCAGGGCATCCACCTCGGCGGCGGGGCGATTCCAGTTTTCGGTAGAGAAGGTATAGAGCGTCAGATAGTCCACACCGAGCTCGGAGGCTATCTCGGTGATGCGGCGCACGGTGTTGACCCCCTCGGCATGGCCGAGGCTGCGGTCGAGGCCACGCGCGCGGGCCCAGCGTCCGTTGCCGTCCATGATGACGGCCACATGACGCGGCAGGCGGTTAAGGTCTATGTCGGCTTTAGTCATATTATCTTGCAGTGTTCTCGCGGTTCAGTCCTGACGGTTGCAGGCCACACATCGCCGGCCGAATTCATAACTCAGGCTCAGCACTATGCCCGATGTCCAGTCGGTGTTCTTGATGAATGAACTTTTTATCATATACGGATCATCGAGCAGCGGGGAGTCCACCTTGTCGCCGAAGACCTTTGTCATGGTGAACTCGAGGGCCAGATTGAGCCGCGGTTTAATCTTGTATTTCACGCCGACACCCATGGGGAGCGTGAGGGCCACTGATGTGTCGCCGCCGCTCGAAGCGACGCCGCATCCCACACCCAGCGACAGATAGGGGGTGAAACGCCTGAGCTGTTTGTAGGTCTCCCCTATCCCGTAGTTGAAGAAGTTGAACTCGCCCCTCACGGCAAGATCGCAGAATGTCGACGAGAAGTCGATGACCTCGCCGCCGGGAATCACGTTTTCCATATCGGCGCTCGAGCCCTTGAGGGTGCTGATACCCAGCACACCCCTCACGGCGAGGCGCGAGTTGGCCAGATAGCGCAGCGACAGGTTGGCGGCCACACCGGGATGCTTGAAGATGGAACTCTCGTTGAGATCGCCGAGATAGCCCGACATGCCCACTCCCGCGCCCAAGTCAAACTTATACTCCTCAGGCTGAGCTACAGCCTGAGCGTGGCCGCCCGCGGCGAAGACCGCCGCGAGGAGCGCTGTGAGCATGATGGCTGAGAGTCTGAGGCGTGACACGGCGATGATCAGTAGACCGGGATGAATGTGAATCGGTTGATGACTCCGCGGCGCACGTCGGTCACCGTAGTGCCGTCGGTGAGTGTGCCGCCGAACAGATAGATATACGGGCACTCCCACTCATCGACAGGGGCGATGACCCTCGCCTCGGCAGCCGCCGGGCGACGGAGAGTCTGATTGGCCACCGCGGCATAGGAGCCGGCAGCCCGGGGCATCCACTCAGGGAGCTGGAGGGTCTTGGCGGCCTTGGTCCATGTGATGCCATAGTCGCGCGACACATAGACCGTGTCGTTGGCCACGGTCTTGCCACCGGCCGTGCTGTATCCGCCCATGGCTATCACAGAGGCCTGCTCGGTGACGCTCCAGTTGGAATAGTTGATGCGGACCGTCTTATAGGGGAAGATGGTCACACCGGCCATCGGGGGAATCGGGCTGTTGCTGAGCAATCCCCAGCGGGTGCCGTCATAGGCCCACGCACTGCCGGTGAGGCGACCCTCGGCATCAATGCCGCCGAGCATTATAGCTGTGGGCGATATGTTCCATTTGCCTGTGAACGAAACGAGCTGGCTTGTGGCCGCAACGGGGCATCCGGCGGGCACGGGGGCCTCGTCGGTGGCCGGGTATGTGACGTGCATCCATCGGCCGCCATCATTGCGTGCGCCCAGCACACGCTTGCCATAGCCGCCATAGAGGTAGTCCATCCTCACGCCGGCGGCTGTCCACTGAAGGCCATCCTCCGAGGTGTAGAGATTGCCGTCGCTGTCGAGACAGTAGAAGGTATCGTCGCCTGCGGCGATGCTCCCGACATCCATACGGGCGGGCATCTGCACGTCGTGACACACGTAAGTCATGTCATAAGGATTGTCCACCACGGCCATCTTGACCGCAGAGCCGTCGGTGGTGAAGACATAGATCTTTCCACCCATCTCAACGGTCTTCTCAGCCTTTATGGCTGACAGCGTGGTGGGCAGGGGGGCGATGTCGCTGCGGTCCCACACGAGGGTGTCGGGGACAGACTTATGGACGTTGACCCTCACGGTGTAAGTGCGGCGCGCCTGAGCGTTATATGACACTATCTCCATCTTCACCGGGCCGTCGGCAAAGTTGATGGAGTCATTGGGACTGTCTATATAATTAATAGTGGTGTCGCGGTCAGTGCCCCGCAGACGGAAGGTGATGTTGCAGGCCGAGGCGCTCTCCGTGCCCACCTTGATGCGCAGAGCCGACACACGGGTGCCCACAGGGAGCGAGTCGGCATTATATATCTCGGCTTTCATCAGGTCGATGGCGAAAAACACTGAGTCAAGCCTCGTGAGGACGCTATCGTTGCGCATCAGTGAGAATGACGACACCTCGCAGTTGACATAACTGTTGATGGTGACGGAGCCCGGATCGTTGTTGTCGTTGCACGAAGCCGCCACTCCGGCAAGGAGCAGTGACAGCAGGAAATATAACGGAAAACGTATGTTCATAATGAGATGTGATAAGGCTCGCTGCTGCAACCCTATATGTTTTCAATTTGCAAAGTTAGCAACTATTTTCACAAAGTCCGTTGTCGAAAAGGTGAAAAAAACCTAATAACCCCAAGTGAGGTTGACCGACTTACCGTCGCGTGTACGCAGTCCGCGTGCCTCTCCGCGGCTCCATGCCGAGGGGAGCGCGGGCAGGCGGCTCACACAGCCCGAGGGTGACGACTGCACCAGCATCTCTGCTATGCCGGCCGCCCCTCCGAAATTGCCGTCGATCTGAAACGGCGCGTGGGCATCGAGCAGATTGGGATATGTGCCTCCGCCCGTGCGCCGGTCAGGGCCACGGTATCCGTCGGGCGACACATACCGCAGCAGTCGCCTCAGCATGCGGTAGGCCCCCTCGCCGTCGCCGAGACGGGCCAGAAGATTGACCCTCCAGCCTGCGCTCCAGCCCGTAGTGTCTTCACCCTTTATCTCGAGTGTGCGGGCGGCCGCACGGGCCTCGGCGGGTGTGTCGGCGGGTGTGATGTGGTGACCCGGGTACAGCCCGAAAAGGTGCGACTGGTGGCGGTGTGCCGGGTCCTCGTCTGCCCAGTCGTGATACCACTCCATGAGGTTGCCGTCCCGTCCCACCCCATAGGGTCTCAGTCTCGGCATCACAGAGTCGATCTCGGCGATAAGACTGTCCTCACCCCCCATCTCGACAGCCGCAGCGCGGGTCGAGGCGAGGAGTTCGCGGATCATGGCCATGTCGGCCGTGGCGCCATAGAGAGTGGCACCGTGATAGCCCCCGGGGGTGACATACTTGTTCTCGGGCGACGTGGAGGGTGAGGTGATCAGCTCGCCCTCCTTCTCCACAAGCCATCCGAGAGCAAACTCAGCCGCGCCGCGCATCACGGGATAGTAGCGGGCGAGGAAGTCGTTGTCGCGGCTGAACATCCAGTGTTCGCCGATATGTGTCGCCAGCCACACACCTCCCATGTTCCAGCAGGCCCACACGGGGTCACCCTCACCCTCGCCCACGGGGCAGGTCATGGCCCAGATGTCGGAGTTGTGCCCGCAACACCAGCCGCGCTCCACGCCATAGTGGGCACGGGCCGTGACGGCGCCATTGACCGAAAGAGCCTCGATCCACGGCATGAGCACCGAGGCATGGAGGTCGCCCAACCCGGTCACTTCGGCTGGCCAGTAGTTCTCCTCCACATTTATGTTGGTGGTGTAGTTTGAGCTCCAAGGTGGAAGGAGGTGTTCATTCCAGAGCCCCTGCAGGTTGGCAGGCACTCCGGGAGTGCGCGACGAGGAGATGAGCAGGTAGCGGCCGAAATTAAAATACAGTTCCTCAAGGTCCGGGTTATACTCGTTGAGGTCCGTATATCGCAGCAGCTGCACATCGGTGGGGAGCGAAGCTACCTCCGGAGGTGTGGTGCCGAGGTCGATGCTCACGCGGCCGTAGAGCTCGCCATAGTCTGCACGATGGCGTCCACGGACTGCGGAGGGCCCGAGGGACGATGCCGAGGCTATGATGCGCTCCGCCCGGTCGGCTATCTCATCGAGCGACGCGGGCATGAGATTGAACGCGCGGAATCCCGTGGTGTTGGTGATCCACAGCGTGAGCCTGCGGCACTCCTCCACCCTCAGGCTCCCGTCAGGGCGTGTGGTCACGGTGCCTCCGTCGGGGGTCTCGGCCTTGACAAGCGTGTTGAACGGGGTGCCGCGGTCGGGAGCATAGAGCAGTTTTTCCTCATACGATGTATAGCCGGGGAGCGAGCGATAGGCAGCCCTGCCGGTCTGACGGATGAATCCGCCGGGGAGCGACACAGTGGTATGTGGAATCTTGGAGTCGAGCGAGAGAGTGGCCGAGAACGGACTTGTGGCGTTGATCTCCACCACTATCACCGAGTCGGGAGCGGAAGCGAAGTAGGTGGTGGTGCGCCCGGCAGCCTCGGTCACGGCCTCGGCAGTCTCGAGCGATAGCGACCGCGCATATGGGGCGGGAGCCACAATGCTGTCATAGGCTATGACGAGGCGCCCGAGAGGCTGGTAATTCTCGCTGTAGTGTCCCTCCACGAGCAGCTGCAGCGAGTCGGCCCGGGCATAATCCTCGGCCGACAGGGCCTCGCGTATGGCCGGGATGGCCTTGTAGGCATCAGGGCGCACAGGGTCGCCCTCGGGCTCGCCGGTCCACAGAGTGATGTCGTTGAGCGAGAGTGTGTCACAACCTATACCGCCGTAGAGAATGGCGCCGAGACGCCCGTTGCCTATCACGATCGACTCTTCGAAAAATCGTGCCGGGCGGTCGAAGCGCATCACCGACGAGGGGGAGGATGCGGCAGCGGCCGCCACGCCGAGCGCGACAGCCGCCGAGAGGAGAATATTTTTCATCCGCGGATGGTGAGGGTGAAACAAAGACCGTGTGGGGTCGTCATCAGACATTGAAAAGGAAGTGCATTATGTCACCGTCCTGCACCACATAGTTCTTGCCCTCGATGGCCATCTTGCCGGCGTCGCGCACGGCGCTCTCGCTCCCGAGGGTCACGAAGTCGTCATACTTGATCACCTCGGCACGGATGAATCCCTTCTCGAAGTCGGTGTGGATGATGCCGGCACACTGCGGAGCCTTGCTGCCGCGCATGAAGGTCCACGCCCTCACCTCGTCGGCACCGGCGGTGAAGAATGTCTGAAGGTTGAGCAGCGCATAGGCCGAGCGTATGAGGCGGGCCACACCCGACTCCTCGAGCCCGATCTCGGCAAGAAACTCCTGCCGCTCCTCATAAGTGTCAAGCTCGGCTATATCGGCCTCGGTCTGGGCGGCCACGATGAGCAGCTGAGCGTTCTCGTCCTTGATGGCCTCGCGCACGGCGTCGACATACTTGTTGCCGCTGACAGCCGACGCATCGTCGACATTGCAGACATACATCACGGGCTTGGAGGTGAGCAGGAACAGTTCGCGGCCAAACTTCTGCTCGTCCGGTGTCTCGAGCTCGACGTTGCGGGCAGGCTTGCCGGCCACGAGCGCGTCATAATACTTCTTGAGCACCTCATACTGCATCTTGGCCACCTTGTCGCCGCCGGTCTGGGCCTG
>CAZAWC010000110.1:0-8125 GCA_964488595.1 uncultured Staphylococcus sp.
CAGGAGTGTTTCATCTCCGAGATCTGATCGCTCACCTCCTCATAGTCGTGGTCGAGGAAGTCGCCCAGAGGCATCACCACGTCGATCTCGTCGGCACCGGCACCGACTGCGAGCCCCACCTCGGCCACCTTAACCTCGATAAAGCTCTGAGCCGAGGGAAACGAGCCGGCCACGGCGGCGATGTCGACCTCGCTCACGTCGAGGACGGTGCGCACGATGGGCACAAAGTTGGGATAGACGCAGATGGCGGCTACGTTGGGCATGTCGGCGTGTTCGTGCTCGAAGGCATTGACCCTCTCCACAAAGTCGGCCACGGAGCGCTGTGAGTCGGTGGTCTTGAGTGTGGTGAGGTCTATGGAGTTGAATATGGCGCGGAGCACCTCGGGCTTGCGGTTTTCCTCAAGATGCTTGTCGAGAATCTCGGCTACTTTGGCCTTGACGGCCTCGTCGTCGGTGATCACCTTGGAGTCGGCGATGGTCTGCTGGTATTTGTCCATATCTCTTGCGGTTGATGTTTGTGAAACGGTTATTGTCTGAAGCGGCTTGCGTCGCGGATATTCTTCTTGTCGAGGTTGCGGGCCAGAGCCTCGGTGAGGTCCACGCCGGTCTGATTTGCCAGCGCCGCCACCACCCACATCACGTCGGCCAGCTCGTCGGCCAGCGTGCCGAGGTCGGTGCTGTCTGATGGCTTGGCCTTCTGGTCGCCATATCTGCGGGCCATGATGCGGGCCACTTCGCCCGTCTCCTCGGCCAGCATGGCGGTGTTGGTGAGGGGCGAGAAGTAGCCTGCCCCGGTGGAGCGGATCCACCCGTCGACGGTGTGTTGCAGCTCTTGTATAGTCATTGGTCCGAATCTATAACAATGGTCACGGGGCCATCGTTCACCAGCGCCACCTGCATGTCGGCGCCAAACACACCCCGCTTCACCTCGCGCCCCGTGAGGCGGGCGCACTCGTCGCAGAACAGCTCGTAGAGGGGCACGGCCAGTTCGTGGCCGGCGGCTCCGATATAGCTGGGGCGGTTGCCCTTGCGAGTGGAGGCGAGGAGGGTGAACTGGCTCACGGCGAGGATCTCGCCCCCGGTGGCGAGGAGCGACAGATTCATCACGCCGTCCGCGTCGTCAAACACTCTGAGATTGACAGTCTTGGCGGCGAGCCGGAGCACATCGGCCTCGGTGTCGGCGCGCCCTATCCCCACCAGCACCATCAGCCCGGGGCCTATGCTGCTGTGGAGGGAGCCTCCTATGCTCACCGATGCCTCGGTGACTCTCTGCAACACTATTCTCATAATCTGCAAATATAGTGATTAATCCTCAAATCACTCGCACAAACGCCCAAAAATTCCATCTACGATGAAAAAACGGCTCCGCCGGGGGGACCGGGGAGCCGTGTGGGTGGGGCGGGAGAATATTGCCGCCCTTGTGGGTGGAGAGGGTTTATTTGCCGCCGGGGGTGGGTTTATTTGCCGCCGGGGGTGGGGAGGGAGGTGTTGCGGTCTTCCTTGAGGAGTCCGCGGTTGCGCAGCAGGGCGTTGACGGAGGGTTTGTGGCCGCGGAATTTGACGAACAGTTCCATGGGGTCTTCGCTGCCACCCATCTCGAGGATGTTCTCCTTGAAGGAGCGTGCTGTCTCGGGGTCGAAGATGCCCTTCTCGGCAAAGAGTTCGAAGCCGTCGGTGTCGAGCACCTCGGCCCACAGATAGGTGTAGTAGCCCGAGGCATAGCCGTCGCTGCCGAAGATGTGCTTGAAGTAGGGCGAGCGATAGCGGTAGGCCACCTGACGGGGCATGCCGAGGTCGGCTGCCACCTTGGCCTCGAAGGCGTCGACGTCGATGCTGTCGCCCTCGGCGGGGTTGAGTGCGCCCCATGCGAGGTCGAGCAGGGCGGCGCCTGAGAGCTCGGTGGTCATGAATCCCTGATTGTGGGTGGATGCGGCCTGCAGCTTGTTGACGAGGGTCTCGGGGATGAGTTCGCCTGTCTTGTAGTGGAAGGCATACTCCTTGAGCAGCTCGGGCTCGAGTGCCCAGTGCTCGGTGATCTGGGAGGGGAGCTCTACGAAGTCGCGGTCGACGTTGGTGCCGCTCTGCGAGCGGAGCTTGGCGCGCGACAGCATGCCGTGGAGGCCGTGGCCGAACTCATGAAACATCGTCTGGACCTCGTCGATGGTGAGGAGGGCGGGGGTGTCGGAGGTGGGGCGTGTGAAATTGCCCACGTTGTAGATGATGGGGCGGCCTACGGTGCCGTCGGGGTCGATATACGAGCCCTTGAACTCGCTCATCCATGCGCCCTGACGCTTGGAGGCGCGGGGGAAGTAGTCGGTCATGAAGACTGCGATATGCTCGCCCGTGCTGGCGTCGGTGACGTCATAGACGGTCACCTCGGGGTTGTATTTGGGCGCGTCGGGCATCTCGGTAAACTTGATGCCGTAGAGACGCTCGGCGAGGGTGAAGATACCCTTGCGCACGTTGTCGAGCGAGAAGTAGGCGCTGACCTCGTTCTCGTCGAGGTCAAACTTGCGTGCGCGGACCTTCTCGGCATAGTAGTAATAGTCCCACGGCTCGATGGTGAGGCCGGCGCCTTCCGAGTCGGCGAGGGTCTGCATCTCGGTCACCTCCTCGGCCACCTTGGCGGTGGCGGGCTCCCAGATCTGCATCAGGAGGTCGCGTGCGGCCTCGGGGGTCTTGGCCATCACGTTGTCGGTCATATACGAGGCATAGTCCTTGAATCCGAGCAGGCGGGCCTTCTCGGCACGGGTGCGCACGATGTCGGCTATGACGGGGCGGTTGTCATAGGGGGCTACGGAGGCGAGGTTCATGTAGGCCTGATACATCTCTCGGCGCAGGTCGCGGTCGTCGGCATACTTGAGCACGGGCAGGCGCGAGGGGGCGTGGAGGGTGAAGACCCACTTGCCGGCTTTGCCGCGGTTGAGCGCCTCGGTGGCTGCCGTGGCCACGATGCCGGCGGGGATGCCTGAGAGGCGCGAGGGGTCGTCGACGACGATCTCGCAGGCGTTGGTGGCGGCGAGCAGATTCTTGTTGAATGTGAGGTAGAGGTCGGTGAGGCGCTTGTTGACCTCCTTGAGCTTCTCCTTGTCGGCGTCGGAGAGGAGGGCGCCGTTGCGGGTGAAGTTCTTGTAGGCCTCCTCCACGGCACGGCGGCGTGCCTTGTCGAGGCCCAGCTCGTCGCGGTGGTCATAGAGATACTTGACGCGCTCGAAGAGGCGGGGGTTCATCGACACCTCGTCGGCCGCCTCGGAATAGAGGGGATAGGCCACCTCCGAGATCTGCTGCATCTCGGGGGTATTGTCGGTCTCGTCGAGCGAGGCGAACACCAGCATCACGCGGTCGAGGAGCTCGCCGCTCTTCTCCATGGCGAGGATGGTGTTGTCAAACGTCGGTGTGGCCGGGTCTGAGGCTATGGCCTCTATCTCGGCGCGACGGGTCTCGATGCCTTGGCGCAGGGCGGGGAGATAGTCGTCGTAGGTGATCTGCTCAAAGGGCGGGATCTCGTAGGGGGTGGTGTAGGGCACGGTGAAGGGGTTCTGCCGTGTCTGACCGGTCTGTGCTTCCATTGTCTGCGGAATTGCCAGCGTGGCCGCTATGGCGGCCGCCGTGATTATTGATTTCATATGCAGGGGTTATGATGATGTGATTCTTAATTGTCTTGCTGGTCGAAGAGGAATGTGGCGAGCAGGGGATAGTGGTCGCTCGACGGGATGCGGGGGCTGGTGATGTCGATGGCCTTGAAGTCGCCTTTGTAGAGCATCTGGTCGATGCGGAAGTAGAATTTGTTGTCGTGATACGTGATGGTGGGTCCGAGGGCTGCCTCGGTATAGGCGTCGGTCATGTCGCGGTCCATGATGGTGCGCACGGCATAGCACGAGGGGACGTCGTTGAAGTCGCCGGCCACTATCCAGTTGCCGCCGATGGAGTCGACCACGTGGCGCACATATTCGGCCTGACGCTTGCGGTGGATGAAGGCCTGCTCGAGCTTGGATATGAGGCGTGTCTTGACGGCCACCATCTCCTGCCTCAGGTCGCCGTCGCCACCGTTGGCGAGCACCTGCTTGTAGAGGGCTTTGTCGCCGGGGTCGAGGCCTATGGACTGCAGGTGGCAGTTGGCCAGATGGAGCACCCCGCCGTTGATGCTGATGCGGTAGAAGGACACATGGCGCGCGGCATAGTCGGGGTTGCGCTGGCGGTCGACGGTGAAAGGATATTTGGAGAGGACGGTAAACTGTTCGTCGACGCCCACGGCCCTGAACGGATAGCGGGCGGCGAGCTCCTTGAGCTGGCCGGCTGTGACGTGCCACAGGGGCCACTCGCGCAGCATGTCACACTCCTGCAGGCTCACTATGTCGGCGTCGATGTCGAGGATGGCGTCGATGGTGCTGTTGCGCTCGAGCCCCTCCACCTCGCCGCGGAAGTCCCACAGATGCAGCACATTGTAGGTGAGGAATGTGAACGAGCGCTGGCGCTCGTCCTCGGACAGGCTCCCGGCACCGCCGATATTGACGGGGGCGAATGCGTGGATGGGTGCGGCGGCTGTCAGCCATCCGGCCACGATGGCCACGGCTGCCTTGCGCCAGAATATGAGGTCGACAATGAGCAGGAGCACGCCGAGGATCAGCATCACCGGGAGAGCCATGGCGGCCAGCGAGGCGAGCACGCAGACCTCGGGGTCGATGGTGCCTCCATAGGCGGCAAAGACCGTCACCATGGCTGTGCCGACATTGAGCCCGGCCACCGTGGCGCGCACCGTGGCGCGTCCCGGACGGGTGAAGAAGCGGTTTATGAATCTGACAGACATCTGATAGCTGTGTGAGTGTGGATGTGGGCGAATGGCCGGAGAGGGATCACTTGATGTTGCGGCTGACCTCGAACAGGCGCCGGCGCTCCTCGGGGGTGAGGGCCGAATAGCCCGAGCGTTTTATCTTGTCGAGGATGGCGTCGAGGGTGGCGCGGTCGTCGGCCCCGAGGGTGGGCTCGCGGCGCGGGGCGGGGCGGGCGGTGAGGCGACGGCGGCCGAGGAGGGCACTGACCGTGGCCCACAGGCGCGTGAGGGGGCGTGTGATGTCGCGCCCGCGTCGCAGCTGCAGGGCAAAGAGCGTGCCCGCGGCTATGCCCCCCACGTGGGCTATCTCGCCCCCGGCGTTGCTGCCGCTCACACCGAGGAGCACCAGCGCCACGCTGGCTATGGCTATCCACTTGAGGCGGATGCTGCCCAGCAGCAGGAAGCGCATCCTGAAGTCGGGCATGAGGATGGCTGTGGCCGTGACAATGGCCATGACCGAGGCCGACGAGCCGATGAGCAGCCCTTGCACTCCGGCAAAGTAGGGGAGCAGCGAGTAGCCGGCGATGAACAGCACTCCGCCGGCAAGGCCGCCGTAGAGGTAGAGCACGAATAGCTGCGCGGGGGTGCAGCGGTAGAGCATCACCTCGCCAAACCAGTAGAGCCACAGCACGTTGAACAGCAGATGCAGCAGGTCATACTGTGCGAACATGTATGTGACGGCTGTCCACGGCACGGCGATGAGCGCCCTGAGCGAGCCGGGGAGCTCCACGAGGCGCAGGATGGTGTGCATCGGGTCGGCCGCGCCGGCAAAGAGCCCTATGATGACGGCCACGCGCAGCAGCACGAACACACCGGCGTTGACGGCGATGAGGCGCAGGGGCATGGATGCACGCCTCCACCACGCGGCGATCCGCTCAGTAACCGCCGCCATAACCGCCCCCTCCGATGGTGCCTTTTTTCTTCCAGTAGAGTATCATGAAGAATCCGAATATCATGCCGCCGAGGTGGGCGAAGTGGGCCACGCCGTCGGGGCGTCCGGCCGCCTCGCTCAGGCCGATGAGCAGCTCGATCACCACCATGCCGCACATCATCCACTTGGCCTTGATGGGGATGGGGATGAAGAACAGATAGATGGGGGCGTTGGGAAACAGCATGCCGAATGCCAGCAGGATGCCGTAGATGGCTCCCGAGGCTCCGATGGTGACCAGCGCGTTGAGCCAGTGGCTCACCTGTGCCTCGCCCTGAGGTGTGGCCATCATGGAGTGGAGGGCGGTGCGGGCCTCGTCAAAGCCGATATGATTGCCGGCGGCGAGGAGCCTCACGAAGGTGTCCTCCCATGTCAGGGCCCACACGAGCTCCTGTATGAGGGCGGCTCCGAGGCCGCACGAGATGTAGAAGAACAGGAATCGCGCGCTGCCCAAGACCCTCTCGAGCGTGAGGCCGAACATGAAGAGGGAGAACATATTGAAGAATATGTGGGCGAATCCGCCGGTCGAGTGCATGAACATGTAGGTGATGAGCTGCGCTGGATTGAAGTCGGATGCGCCGAAGTAGTGTAGTCCTCCCCATGTCTCGAGGCCTGTGCCGAGCCGCCCGGGCAGCACGAACATCGCCAGCCAGACAATGAGGTTGATGATGATGAGATTTTTGGTGACGGGGGGTATCATCCCGAAAAACGACCCTCGGTTGTTCATAATCAAAAAAAAGCAGATAATTGACTGCAAAGTTACTAAATCCCTGTCATACCTGCAACAATTACCCCCCGCGCCGACAGGCGGCACGGGGGGCTATTGTTTCAAAAGAGCGTTAATGCTTTAAGAACGGGTCGGTTTGATTATATGAGGAGAGGGGAGAAGGGGTGTATCGTTGCGTGGACTGCGATTATCAGGGATTCCACTGGCAAGCAACCATGGAGAGGTTGTTGCAGGCGATGGTGCGGAAGTCCATGATCTGGTTGTAACGGCAGTTGATGTAGGTCAGAGCCTGATCGAACGACACGTCGAGCATGGTCAGCTGGTTGTTGTTGCAGATGAGACGCTGCAGGAATGTCTGGTTCGAGAGGGTGAGCTGGGTGAGGTCGTTGTAGGCGCAGTCGATGTACTGAACGTTGGGGCACTGCTCAACGGTGAAGGTGGTGAGGTCGTTGTAGGAGCAAACGATGTCGAGGAGAGCCGAGCAGTTGCGCACGCCGAGGGTCACCATGTTGTTGTCAGAGCAGATGAGCGAAGCGAGGTTGGGGAGACCGGATACGATGAAGGTAGTGATCTCGTTGTCGTCGATGTTGAGGTTCTGGAGGTTCTCAACGCCCGAGAGGGTGAGCTGGGTGAGCTTGTTGTAGCCGCAGTAGAGGTTCTTGAGTGCGGTGCAGCCGCTCACGTTGAGGGTCTCGAGGTGGTTGCCCTGACAGTTGAGGGTCTTGAGGTTGAAGGTGTTGGCCACGTCAAGGTCTACAAACAGGTTGTTGGACACGTTGAGGGTGGTGAGCATCGGGGTGTTGTTGAGGTCGATCTCGGTGAGACGGTTCTTGTAGACAGCCACGGTCTGGAGCGAGGTGCAGCCGTCAACGTCGATGCTGGTGAGCTTGTTGCGCGAAGCGTTGAGGTCGGTGAGGTTGGTACAGCCGGCTACGCTGAGCGAGGTGAGTTCGTTGCGCGACACGTCAACCTTGGTGAGGCCCTTGAAGCCGTTGAGGTTGAGTGTACCGCCGAGCTTCTTGTCCTTCCAGTCGATGGCGGTGATGTGGCCGTTCTCTACGGTGACGCCTTCGATGCTGGCGATGGCGTTGAGGTCGGTCACTTTGAGTGCCTGAGCATTGGTTCCCTCTTTAGCGGGCTCTGCAAGGAAGGCCTTCATGAGCTTGGCCTCGGCCTTGTCGATGTTTTGTGCGAATGCAGTCATGCTCCCGAGCAGTACTGCAAGAATCAATAACGCTTTTTTCATAAAACAATAGTTGTTGGTTGAGTGATTTTGTAATTATCTAACAAGTACACTTGAAAAATGGTTTGGTGAGAGATGAAATTTTTTTGATGTTTCTTGAAAAAGTATTTTTGGTGTAGGGGTCTGTGCGGGGGTAGGGAGGTCACTCCATGAGCTTGCGGTAGCGGCGGCGCGGGGGCTCCTTGCCGTCGTTGCGTGCGCGTTTCCACTCCTCGAAGTCGGAGTATGACCCTTCGTAGAATATGACGTTGCCGTCACCCTCGAAGGAGAGGATGTGGGTGCAGATGCGGTCGAGAAACCAGCGGTCGTGGCTCACCACGACGGCACATCCGGCAAAGTCCTCGAGGCCCTCCTCGAGGGCGCGGAGGGTGTTGACGTCGATGTCGTTGGTGGGCT
>CAZAWC010000111.1:0-7989 GCA_964488595.1 uncultured Staphylococcus sp.
GATGATAAATTCTTCTTTGAGAGTGTCAATCTTTCGACCCGCAACATCTTCATCGATGATGTGCGTGTAAACTACAACTTTGAACGCATTTTTGCGATGGTTACGGGTAAGATGAATATTCTCCGCAAGAATATGGCGCCTCTTGAGATTGAGAAAGAGGAATCGCCCAAAATATTGATTACAACCAACCACGCCATCAATAAAGCCGAGGAAGGGGCCACACAACGACGCATCGCATATATGGAGTTTTCATCATGGTATAATCCGGCCCATACGGTTATTGATGACTTCCACCATATGCTGTTTGATGATTGGGATGATGAGCAGTGGAATCTGTTTGACAACCTTATGGCGGAGTGCCTTATGTATTATCTTCGCTCGATGGAGCTTAAATGGTACCGTGAGGGTATGGGTGCTGTCCCGCCCCCGATGGGCAATATTATGCTTCGTACTCTCAGACAGGAGATGAGTGAGGTGTTGTTTCAATGGGCCGAAGAATATTATGACCCGTCGGGCTCACATCTCAATGCCACCGAAAAGAAAGCGGACATACTGGCCGCATTCTTTGAAAGCGCCGGCAAAACTGGCCACGGCGTCACATCGAGCAATTTCAGTCGTAAGATTAAAGCCTATTGCCGTTTCAAGGGCTACGACTTCAATCAGAATCAACCAAACGAACAGGGACAGTATTACGCAGACTGGAAGCCGAGCCACCAGACTGAGTCATTCATCGGCACGGCTCACAAGAGCGGAGGCGCTGAATATTATACCATATTCAGCCAAGATAAGCAAAAAGAGAAACAACCATTTTAATCCGTAATTATGCAGCAGTCACAAATAATCTTAAACACCGTTTGCCGGTCATGCGGCATAAGCGTGAGCAAATTGCTCTCTCCTGTCAGAACCGGGGCTGTCTATTTCGTGCGTATGCTGGTAGTAAGATTCTTGGTAGAAGCCGGCGAGACACACGAAACAATCGGTTGGATTCTTAACCGCACACGCCCATCCATCTCATATACGGCTATGGCCCAAAAGCGAGAGTTCCAACAAAACAAGTTATTCCGGCAGAAATATGAATCTATAAAATCCAAACTCGATGAGCAAGCAAGAACTGCCAAATCCGTATGAATACCTCAAATTGCTGGGCGTCTCGATTAGTGCCTCGGAGGATGACGTGCAGCATAATCTGAGTGTCTCCGAAAACAACAAGGAAACAGCCATTATCCTCACACGCAAATCGGGCGAATATTGGTATGGAGGCTTCATTTTCTACTGGTATCACGGTGCCGTCTCAAATAAGCCGCCGACGCCTGAAAATGGTGTCTTCAAAACTGAGCGGGCTGCCCGGTTATACTATCTCGGCTACCTATCGCTTTTCATGAATTACTATATTGAGGACACAAAAAATGCCATTACTGCAGCACTACATAAATACCAACAATCAACACTCTTTTAGAATGAGAATCTTATATTTTTCGCTTAACGTTGTGACGGGGCTTGCCGTACTCTTGGCCGTCTTGACATTCATTGCTATGGCTATACCGGCCCCCGCGCCCCTTTCGACCTCGGTGTTAGCTTGCGAACAATCGTGCAACGACATTGAGCCAGTACAGCCAACTTCAAATATTCCCAATTCACCTCAAGGACAAGAAATGACAACTCCTTCACACAGTCGCTTCAAGGTGGTAGAGGCCTCTCCCTCCGGGTTGTTCATCAGAGTTGCCACTGACGGGAAACCCACCGTAAGCAAGGCGAAAGAAATAATCAAGATCTTCGCCTCTCAGTATGATCGCATAGACATCTGTGCTCCCGAATTTAGAGACCGTGGCAAAGAGTGTATGAGCTTCATGAACGGCGTTCTTATCGATTACCATACCGGTGAATCCATCACCATCGAGCCATGAACAACGACAGGCCACTCCGCGCCGTTCTGATGAAGACTTTTCATTGCTGCGGTACCACATTCTTCAAAGGCGAAATCTTCGATATCTCGAAGTTCGACACAGCAAACGGCCACCCGGTCGTATATCTTAAATTCGGTTCGGGAGCCATAGCCGTAATGCCTTCGTCTATACAGATTCTCGCCCCGGATCCAAAACCCTGTAAAACTAAAAATAAACGATGGAACAGAAAGAAGAAAAAGTGTGCGATTGTTGTCGTCGACAACTCCCGCTGACCGCCTTTCGTAAAACTCGATGGGGCGGATATACCTCACAATGCAACGCCTGTCAATCCAAGAAGTCTGCACAGACAAGGAACAAACGCCGCACACAGGCCTCGGCCGAAGGCATGACTTTCCCCGAATTTGAGGGCAAGTCACCACAAGAAGTGATAATCTTGATGACAAGAGCAAAGGCGTGGCTTACCATGCAAGGCTTCGACATCAAGCTGTCTGGTGAGTTTAGAGAGGTGAAAGTTAGGCGAATCAAATTTGAATTGTAATACACAATGGAAGAACGAGAAGAAATAACCCTGTACGTGCCTGCTAACGGGCGCCCTATCGGGCGTGTCTGCACTGTCCTTTCGACCACTTGCCAGTTCGAAGGCCCTATGCCGGATTGGATGAAACACTTCAGCTCAGAAGCAGAGAGAAAAAGAGAACAAGCCGAAGCAACGTGGCATCAACTCCCGCCCGAAATCCGGGCCGAAGCTCATAAGGCAGCTTATCTACTTGGCACGCTTTTGTACAAAGTGGGTGCTCAAGGCCTCTCTATCGACGCGATGGCCGCCGGCCAACCTCATACACTAACCATAACACTCAACAAGAAAAATGCAGATTAAAGGAAGAATCATCGCCGCATTGCCGGAAGAAGGCGGCGTAACCAAAGCCGGGAAGACCTGGCGCAAGCGCGAATACGTGCTTGAAACCCAAGACCGCTACCCAAAGAAAATCGCCTTTGCGGTGATGAACGACCGCATCGACCAAATGCCAATTCAACCGGGCGTACTATACACGGTCGATGTGGAGGCCGAGAGCCGCGAGTTCAACGGCAAATGGTACACCACACTCACCGGTTGGAAAGTAACACAAGGAGTATAGACAATGGAACGGCAAATATTCATTTAAGATGAATCAGCGTCGAAATGCTCTTTCTTGTCGATGTACCGTTTGTAATCGTCCGTTTAGATACGGCGATGAAGTGTCCCCAATGTTTAACGATCAGATATGGCAGCTACTTATAAAATATTTCCATCTTGAGGAACATGAGCAACGCGCACTGGCGATTCAACGGCGTTCTAACCCTCCGTGTTATGTTCGCTCGGCTCATACATTCATTTGTGCCAAATGTGCCGAAAATGCACTTGGTCGGCCACTTCGTTTGCCAGACCTAAACGGCTCTCCTTTCAATGACGTATTCATTGCATGTTATTTCTTAGACTTTAACCAATCAAATTAAAATTATGACAACACCAATCACAAATATCAACGGCGTAGACATAGTGTCCGTTGAAAAGGATGGTGACATTTATGTCCCCATCAAGCCAATCTGCGAGGCTATCGGCATTGCGTTTCCAGCCCAGTACACAAAACTCCAAGAGGATGATCTTCTCTCCCCAACCGTTACGATTATCGTAACAGTTGCAAACGATGACAAGGAGCGTGAAATGATATGCTTGCCCATTCGCTATGTTTACGGATGGCTTGCTACAATAAACCCCGGCAAGGTTGCCCCTGAAGCTCGGGAGGCAGTACTCCGATACCGCCGCGAGTGCTACGATGTGCTGTACGAACACTTTACCGGCTCAATGCGTCGGACCATCGAGACCAACAACGCCGAGATCGAGCTGATCAGTCAGATCAATGCGGCCATCTCTGATGAAAGAGACGACAAGATCCGGAAGAAGAAGGCCGAGGAAGCCCTCGAGAAGTTACGCAAAGAACGTCTGAATCAGCACCCGTGCCTATTTTAGCTACTAAAATCAGGCACACCACCAAAAAATACGAATTTTCGTAATCTTTTTTGCCTGAAGATTTGTTTAATACGAAAATTCGTAGTAACTTTGTGGCGTCAAATTAAACAAGTAACCGCAATGAAGAAACGAAAAGAAAAAATCAAACTGACAGAAAAAGAGGAGGAGCTGATCAGAGCCATCCGCAACTACAGAAGAAGCTACCCTAACGGTTATCCCCAGCTCCTCTACTACATTCAGCAACTCGTCGACGAACTGACCGACCTCCCCTAAACGACAGCCCTCCCTCTCACCGAGGGGGAGGGCATTAAACTAAAAAGATATGGAAACAGCTATCCAACAGAAAACGATTCTCACGGACGTAAAGCAGAAAATGTCCGATATCCTCATTGCCATATCTTGGCGTGAGGTGGCAAGAACTTACTTCGGCAAGTCGAGTTCATGGTTATATCACAAACTCGACGGTATCGACGGCAATGGTGGTGTCGGTGGCTTCACGCCGGAAGAAGCATTGCAGCTCAAAGGCGCCCTCTGCGACCTCTCTGATCGCATCCGTCGAGCAGCCGATTCGATTTAACTTTGCCTTGTTTAATTTGACACTGTCCGCTCAAGGCCGGACAATCCCGTGCCCTCGCCATTCCCGGCGGGGGCATTTTGCAGCAAGCAAGTAATTTGCTATATTTGCATAGAGAATAACCGCTTGATATATTTATGACTTTTAATGAACTTGCTGCTGCGAATCCTTGTATTCGCTTCATCGTTGACAATTACGACATGCTGTGCGCCGCTCACTGGGGAAAGGTTGTGATGGCATTGGGCGCGTCATCGAATGAGTTTGGTCCTGAAGCATATATTGCTAAGACATTTGATTCTATGATCGAGGCGATGATGTACACAGAAGCTATTGATATGAGCGCAGTGCCATATGCACTGAAGCTGTGCGACGGCTCTGAGATATCACATGAACTATTATTCTCAAAAGCATGCAAGGCCATCAACTGACGTTCTCTTCTCCTCTCGCTACCATGCAGATCCGCAGCGTTATCAAAGTGGCGAAACCCCGACACCTCGGCGGCCGCTTAAGAGTGCCATGGCATAGCGCTGTGGCTCTTTGGGATACGGGCGCTGTCACTTCAGGGATTTCCAGCCGCTTGGCTCAGAAAATGAACTTGGTGCCAAGAGAGCAGACGGTCCTGTCAACCGCTGCCGGAACAGTCAATTCATCCAAAGACATCGTTTTGCTCGATTTATTGATTGACAATGCTGTTATTCCCGTGAAAGTGGCAATAGTTGACTCAATCCCCGGGGTGGATAATGATTTTCTGATAGGCATGGATGTAATTCAATGCGGGGATATGGTCATCTCTACCGACCATTCCACCCATAATTTTCATGTATCCTTCAAACCTTATCCCGGATTATTTCGCCCGGCAGGGGCATTTTTCCCAGCAGTATGAAAATCGTCAAAATACAGTTTTTTACCTCTCCCACGCCCCCTCGCCCACCACGGCGGGGGCGTTTTGGCATCTCCCGGAAATTGGGTAACTTTGTGCTATATTAATGACTTATGGAAATATCCTTTCTCCCATTCACCATCAATCTCGGTAAATATCCCGAGATGATAATAACCGAGTGTACCGTGCGCCCGGCAGACAGTTCAGACGCTGGTCTATCAGTCAAAGCTCTTTGGAACACAGGCGCCGTCCGCTCGATGATCTCCCACGATTTAGCGGCGTGTATGGGGCTTGTCCCATTCAGACACATTAATTCGCATAGTACAAATGGCATGTCCAAGAAGCCGATGTATCAGATAGCCATTATGCTCCCTAATGGAGCAGGCTTGCCCAAGTTGCCCGTCGTTGAAGGCGATTTTGAGGGCCACGATATTATCATCGGCATGGATATTATAACTCTCCACGACTTTGCGCTCACGCACAATAAGGGAGGAGAAGTCATATTTTCCATTGTGTTTCCGCCAATTAATACTCCTTTGGACTATAAGCCATTGTCAAAATAAAGTATTAACCTCTCCCACGCCCCCTCGCCATTCCCGGCGGGGCTTTTTGTCGTCTCCCGGAAAATTGTTACCTTTGCGTCATATTTTTAATAAACTTCATATATGAGACATATATTATTGTTATTGGCTTATTTAATGCCGCTTTTGCCTTTTGCGCAAATGTACACTCCCTCCGATAGCATTGTGAATGGTGTGCACAAGACTGACTCAATAACTTCACGAGAGGTATATTGCCTTCTTTTGGGTAAAAAAACTAACTTAATGGGGATGGGTTCAAAGTGCGTTGTCGAAGTTGACTTCGGAGAGGGACAAAGTGTCTGGCGCGGTGGTATGGATAACACTCTTATAGACGAAAATGGGAAGCCCATCAAGTTTAACTCAATGGTAGATGCTCTGAACTTTATGACACGTTTCGGGTGGAAGTTCGTGGATGCGTATGCTATCACATTAGGGCCTAACAACCACGTGTATCACTGGCTTCTAAAAAAGGAAGTAACGGATGATGAATCCGGACGCGAAGGATTACATCAGGTCCGTGATAAGAAAAAGAAAAAACAAAAAAAAGAACTTAATCCATTGCCTACTGATGACCCGCTCTACAATTAGTTAGAATGAGTTAATTTAATGGTTTAATACTAAGAATCATATAATTCACTTTTATTTGGACGTCTCAAAAGTAAGAAAAACTCATATTACCATGTATTCGTCGGTTCAGGCGAAAGCATTTTTGATTGTCTTGAATTTATTGTATATTTAGACTCCACACTTTTCTATTCATATTATGGCTCCCTCTTTCATTTTTTTTCACGCCGAAAACGTGAATGAGTCGCAAAATTCTATTTGTCACCTCATAATAATACCAGTGGTTAATGGCCAGCAGCAACCACCGCATGAGTTCTTTTTCAACCCTGAAGCTCCGTTCCTCAAGGTCATGTCAGGTCTCACTTGCTCTCAAGTTGAATCGTTTGCACCATATTCGGTCCAGTGGCCACGGGTGCAGGAGATCTTCGACAAGTTCGATATGGCTGTGTCATCCGCCGAAGGCCACTCTGCACGCTCGCTATATGGCACTCTCACACGCTTAGGCCTTGACTTTAATCAGATAATCTATTGCAACGCAAAGGCAATTTGCCGTCGAACTCTTGACGAGGTTTCGTATAGCCTTGACTATCTCAGTTACAAACTTTATAACGATTGCATTTGTGCCGATGATCCGGTCAGCATCGCTAGACGCTGGTGCGAACTTGCTCTCCGAGGGCTTTCAGATGTCAAGGATGAAAATTTCAATGATTTCTTAAACTCGGCCAAAATTATGCATGGTGTTATTGCTCCATGGGAGTTTGTACCATCACTTTGCGCACGCGATTACTCAAAGCACAAGTCCCATGCTTTAGACCCATCCTCAGTGGACGTGGATGCTCGCCCTGACAATCCACTTTTCGGTCTCAATGTCGTTTTTACAGGAAAGTTGGAGTCAATGAAGCGAGACGAAGCAAGAGCCGCTGTGATAAAAATTGGCGGATATGCACCTGAACGCCTTACTCAAGAAACCGATCTTCTCGTCGTGGGTGTACAGGATCTTCGCGTGGTAGGTGAAAAAGGTCTCAGCGGTAAGATGAAGACCGCAGAGAAATACAGAGCTGCTGGTCGCCAAATTGAAATTATCGACGAGGCGGATTTCCTTGAAATGCTCAACGCCTAAAGAAATTTCTTTACAAAAGATTTGGCTGTTTCTCGAAGTTGTCGTACCTTTGCAGTGCTTACAAATACCTGACACGTCACTGTCCCGCCGGGCTCGGTTAATGCTCGACATGCACAGCGGGCTTTTTTTATGCCCGTTTTGGTAGGGAAGTCAACTTCCTTGCCAGACATAAGCCACACGGCTGCCATCCGAAACATTTTGCGCTCGGCGACGAGACAGCATCAGGTGTTTGTAAGCAACGGATCGGCAGCCGTTTTTTTTGTCTGCCTGCTTACAAACACTTGATGCAGTATGAGCACCAACAAACCCCACTCGCGCCGGATAACAGCCAAGAGGCTCCGCGCAACAAAAAATGCCT
>CAZAWC010000112.1:0-7956 GCA_964488595.1 uncultured Staphylococcus sp.
CATTTCCTGCACTGTTTTCTCCGCATATAGCTGACGAATGGAGAGGACTGTGATATCTCGTTCACATGACCAAAAGCATAGTTAATGTTGGTCATATCAAAAGCAGACGGCATTCCTTTGCACCAAGATGTCACGTACGCTACAACCCGCCTTTCTGAATCAGTTGGATTTTCGACTTTTGATGCCGCACTGACATTAACTCCGGATGCTGACAGCATTATTATCGCTATAAAAAATTTGATATAGGGCATAATATTCATAATATTTATAAAATTTGAAAAGTTAAAATACAAAAATAATAAAAAATCTACATTACTCCATACAATTTGCACAAATGAGATGCTGTCGCAGTCACAGCGACAGCATCTCTTCATTAATTAACCTATTTGTGTGCATCATCTTGGTTACCTAAACTGCCTAACACACCGAACCTAATTATTATTGGATATTTATAGCCACCTTATAGTTTTGTGAGAAGATGCGTACCTCATAGTCAGCAGTCTTTGATTGCAATGTAGTTGAAAGATCGTTGTTGACTGGAATTGGAGCATTTGGGGCAGCTGTCTGTAGAGTCACAGTGCCTATTCCACCTCCAGGAAGTGACTTTACATATACATTCTTGACTCCTTTGACAGCATTCTTCCAGATGAAGTTGTATGCTCCTAAAGCATCTGGAGTAATTACAGAACCGTTTTCATCGACTACATTATAATCCACACCAAGAGCAAGAGTCTCACTGGTGAGATAATAGTATGTCACTACATCATAGCTTCGATAAAACTCACACCAAAGCTGCATAGGGACAATGGCAGTGCCACCTTGTTCTATATCATAGAACACCACATTATTGTTTCCCTTCTTAGTATCATCGTAACCCCATACTTGAGGACCAAAAAAATAGACATTTTCAAGCGATTTGTCGTAGTCCCAATCATCGTTGCCACAGGATGATAATCCAAGAACACAGAAGAGGACTATAAGAATATAGAATATATTTTTCATATTATTGATTTTTAATTACCATTTAGGGTTTTGTGTGACTGAGTTGCCTGACTGAGCGATTTCGTAAAGAGGCACGGGATAAAGATAGTCTTTATCAGGATCAAACCGACGATCTTCTGCAAACTCAATTATATACATATCATCTTCATTCCCATACCTCTTAGCACCATTTACCATACCGCCGACTGTAAGATGAGTTTCGTAATCCTCTCGTTGACGACCTGCTTCGTCGGTAAATTTAGCTCCAACAATATCTACCGGAAGTACCTTTTCAGCAATTTTCCAACGTATTATATCATCATAGCGCTTATTTTCATCGATAAATTCTACCGTTCGTTCGCGACGTATTTCCTCGCGCATATCAAGGCCATTAGAGGATACGAATGCATTTGATAAATGGGCAGGCATCCCGACTCTGTCTCGGAGTGCATTTATTGTCTGGTCAAGTTGTTCGTCAGAAATATTTCCGTTAAGTTCATAAAGAGCTTCTGCATAAGAGACTAGCACTTCAGCATAACGGATGATCATCTTGTCGATATATTCCTTATTGAGTGTGTTCCACTGCTCCAGGCTGAATCCTTTTTTCAGACTATAACCCGTAGAGAAGCCAAACGGACGAAACGGACCTTTATATGCGTCTTCATCAATCTTAAATATAGTCATGGCAAGGCGTGGATCTCGGTCTACAAATATATCATCGTAGCTTGTCTCAGGTAGCATCACAAGTGGAGATTTCTCTCGTGGCAATCCATCAATGTAGAGGAATAGATCTACCATATTGCGTGTCAGGCAAACGGAGTTCTCCATCTGACGGCTATTGGAATGGACTGTGGTAGCTGCTCCGTTGGGTCCATATTCCTTTACGAAAATATTCTCTCGGTTTTGTCTCCCTTCTCCTTCAAGCTGGAAAAGTTTTTCAAAATCAGGATACAGCTCAAATCTGCCACTTTTGATCAGTTTCTCAGCTGCGTCTATACTTTTTTGGAGGTATTCATTATATGAATTAGAAGTAGCATGAAACTTTGCATGAGTCCCTTCATAGAGACCAACTCTCGCTATCATTGCTTCTGCAGCTTGGGAAGAAACTCTCCCCCATTTATCGGTATTATCAATATCAGGAAGCCATTTGGAGGCATACTCGAGGTCCGCAAAAACCTGTGATATCACTTCTGCGCGCGGAGTGCGAGGCATCATGATGGCCGGATTCTGAGTGTCGCTGATAGCTTCAAGCAGCAAGGGGACATCTCCATACTTCTTTACGAGTTCAAAATAGAAGAAAGCGCGGAAAAAACGTGCCTCTGCGAGGTATTTATTGAGAACTTCCTCAGTGACATCAGCACGAGGAGCTTTTTCAAGGATGTTGTTAGCGATAAATATACGCCAGTATGCATCTGTCCAAGCCCCATTGGTCGATGGTACTTGCCAGCTACCACTGCTTGTAGAATTGGCTTTACCATTATTACTCAGTTCGTCGGAGCGATAATCGTGAGAGAATCCCGTCCCGAGATCGTTGTTTCCGTTCATCTGCTCATAGAAGCGATTGCATGCTCCACGAAGATCCCCTTCTGTCTTCCAATAGGAAGCGTCGGTCATAGTTGACTCTGGCGTCATGTCAAGGCTGCAAGAGGTGAATGCAACTGCAAGTGCGCCAAAAATCACATATTTATATAGATTGTTCATGATCTTTAATAATTTAGAAAGTCAGGTTTACACCAAATGTCCAAGTCCGGAAGAATGGATAATAGTTAGCTGAAGGTTTATTGCCCACTTCAGGGTCAAACACCTTTAGCATCTTTGTGTGTTCCCAAACGTCGTCGCCAGAAATATATACACGGAGTTTCTCGAATACTTTTTTGCTCACTGGAATGGTATATCCAAGGCTAACGTTCTTTAAGCGTAAGTACGCTCCATTTTGTATCCATCGATCGGCAGACTGATAGTTGAAGTCATTGCCACTATATAGACGTGGAAGAGAAGCATTTGGATTGTCTTCAGTCCAATAATCTAGACTGATAGTCCAGGGCATCTCGTAAGTGCGACAAAGGGGAGCAATGGTATAAGGCTCTACATAAACCTTACGTTTGCCTACACCTTGGAACATGATTGAAAAGTCAAATCCTTTCCATTGCGCACCCAGATTTACAGTGTAGAAATATCTTGCATTGGAACTTCCTAGATAGACCAAATCCCCCGGATCCTCGGGTGTCGCTCCTCCGGTTCCTATTACGTGGTCAGGATTTCCCTGAGCGAGATACTTAACGTCACCACCCGATACTTTGGCATCATTGAATGATTCATACCCAGGATGAGCTTCCTTATATGCGAGATATTCATCGCGGCTGCTCCAATATCCGTCAGTCTTATATCCCCAAATAGTATTTAATGGATAACCTTCGAGGATTGCCACGTCGCCTGCGCGAATCACATTCTGTCCGGAATAGTTCACAATCTTATTGTCACTGTCGCTCAGACTTACTGAAGCATTGAAGTCTACATTGCCGAATTTATCACGGTAAGCGAGCTCTATTTCCCAACCCCACGTCTTCAGGGTGCCGACATTAGACTGTGGCACTGAAATGCCGACGAGATGAGGAAGTGTGACATCAGCGAGCATATTGTCGTTTTTCTTCCAATAGTAGTCAGCTGTCAAATTTAGGCGATTGCTGAGGAATCCCATATCAAGACCGATATTTGTGGAAGTGATGATTTCCCATGTCTTATCGGTCGATGCCATATTGCTTTGATAATAGCTAGCCTCTCCCATATTGATTCCTCGGTTGATGACTGCTATATAGTCGTAGAGACCGAGGATCGCTCCATTGCCCAGCTGACCCCATGAAGCTCTAATCTTTAAATTACTTATGGCATCCACATCAAACCATTTTTCTTGATTTAACCTCCAGCCAGCAGAGAATGATGGGAATGCATGCCAGCGTCTTCCTGGCGCAAGGCGCGAACTTCCATCATAGCGGATATTCGCTTCTAAAAGGTAACGCTCATCGAAATTGTAGTTTATACGCCCGAAATATGAATGCATTGCCCAGGTGCCGATGTAATCAGAGACCGATGTATTGGTAGGTTCTGAATTGTCATAATAATTGAACGAAAAGAAGTCATTAGAGTTCAAACTTTTTACTGTAGCTTCCATCTGGTCCTTACGATAGTGCTCGTAGGATGTGCCGGCAAGTACATTGAGTCTGTGAAGTCCGAATTCTCCATCATAGGTCAGAAGAGCCTCGAAGTTGTCGTGGGCTGCATTATTCTTCTGTCGATAGTAGGAATTGGGAGTGTTGGCAGAGTTACGGTTGGATGTGCCGAGACGGTCTTTCCAAAATAGTGAGCGGCGGCTGGTTTGAGCAGAATAGTAATCTGCCCTTCGACTTGCTGAAAGCTTGAGAGCCAAACCTTTCAACCCATAATCTTTTATGATGATCGTGCCTTTACCGGTATAGTTGTTGTATTTGGTATCATTCAAGCCGCCATTTTTCATAATATCGATGGCATTTCCTTGTAGGTCGCCATTGTACGGGCTGTCATTGATGTCTTCTTCAGGCTGATATATAGGCTGGCGTCCACGAGATCTATAAAGAAGGCTTAAGATTCCACCTGCTCCGTATGGATTTTGCTGAAGATTCTTTCCTTCATAAGAAGCGATTGCTGAAAAAGAAATATGGTCATTAATTTTTGTATTTAGACTAAGACGGACATTGAAGCGCTCATTTTTGTCTGGTCCGTATTTTAGGATACCGTTTTTGGAAAAGTATCCGGCAGATACAAGATAATTGGTAGATGCATTGCCACCGCTCAAGCTGACATTATGGCTTTGTTGGAAGGTATACTTACGAGTGCCCTCAGCAACCCAGTTGGTGCTCTGAAAAAGATCCCAGCGACCGTTGGTATTATTCGGACGGTAGTTGAAGTTAGGGTTACCAACCCATGAACTTATTTCTGGATTCCACTCAGCGTTAGCACCCGTCTGCACTCTCGATTCATTAATCATCTCCTGCTCAATCCAAGCGGGTACACGTTCTGGCATCAGACCTGGTTTATTGAGGCCGGCATAACCATTATAGCTGACTGATATTTTCCCTTCATTCCCTTTCTTTGTGGTGACAAGTACTACGCCAGCGGCTGCGCGTGCTCCATATATGGCACAAGCGGCTGCATCCTTTAGTACGGAAATTGATTCGATGTCGTTGGGGTTGATGAGAGTAAGATCAGACTCCACGCCGTCTACAAGCACAAGTGTAGAAGTTGAATTGGCAGAAGAGAATCCCCGGATGCGCATACCCGAAGTTTCAGAGCCTGGTTGACCACTTGAACGGAGCACCTGCAGACCTGGCACCTGACCTTGCAAAGCCGCCAAAGCATCTGAGGCAGGACGGGAAGCAATCTCATCGCCACTGACAGAAGACACTGCTCCTGTTAGATTCACTTTCTTCTGCAGACCATAGCCTACTACTACCAATTCTCCAAGTTCTGTAGACAATTCCTCCAACTCAATTATTGAAGGCACATCTTTTGCCTTAAACTCAAGCGTCTTATATCCTACATAGGAGAAGACCACAGTGTTATCGGCTGATTTTGCTTTGATGGTGAATTTCCCTTCCACATCTGTCACCGTTCCTTTGGAAGGATCAGACTTGTCGAGTACTGTCACACCAATAAGAGGCTCTCCGGATGCCTTGTCTACAACCTCACCCGTTACAGTGAAAGGAGAGTTTTGGGCTGAGGCATGAAAAGCTCCCGATGAGAATCCTACCATCACAAGGAGGATGGCTAGAATCCGAATCTGTTGTTGAAGCAACTGGATTTTCATGATGTTTTTGAATTTTAAATTATTTGAATTAATGAAAAGTCAATCTCAAGAGTGAGCAATAGATACTGCTATGTACATAAAACTTACATGCCGCAAAATTATAATAAAAAAGAGGGAAGGTGTCGTCAAGTAAGGGCGTTCGGTAAGTAAGTCAGAAGTAATATAATTGATTATAAATAGATTAAATTATCTAAAAGTAACACACTGAAAAGTAACCAGTGATATGATATTCACTTAAAAAAGCCACTCCGTATATCCATCTAAGGAGCATACGGAGTGAAAAAGAAGATTTAGATTATAGGTCTTGTTCATTCTGGTTGAAATTTCCCGAGCGTTCTTACAGCATCAGCAAAATTTTCCTTCGGAATGATGGCTTTGTTACGTATCTTAAGCCGATTATTGTAGACAGTCTGGGGTGAGCAATGAAGAAGGGATGCTATTTTGACAGAGTCTGTAATCCCGAGCCTGACAAGTGCGTATATGCGTAATGGTGTATTTAGCGACTCCCCCTCCGCCAGTTCTATCTGCTCTTCAGGACGCAACAACCCGTTGAAGTCTTTTACAAAATCTGGGAAAATAGTTAGAAACACTGTATCAAATCTTTGATGGAACTCTTTTAATTCTTCTTGCATCATCGAGGATGACAATATCGAACGCTGAAGAGAGTCGGTCTGGCCTGTTTTAATTTTTCTTACTACTTCCTTGCGGAAAGAGTCAAGACGGTCAATATAATCGCTACAGATGTGAAACATCTGTCCAATATATTCTTCCTTGATTAAATTGGCTTCCTTAAGCTTATTGTTTACCTCACTCAACTCCTGATTCACCTCCTTGAGTTTGAGGTTAGATTCGTCTTGAATAGCTTTCAATGTCTGCAACTCCTCTATATTTGACTCCAATTCATTGTTTAATAGGGCAAGACTCTTCCTTGAATCATCTATTTTTTTGTTTTTATAAAATATAATTACTACAGTGCCTACAAGCACCACACTGAGAGCCGAAAGAATCCATAGATAAAGCTGAAGCCTTTTTCGTTGTGACAAATCACGCTCGCTATATTGATCCCGTATATCCTTTTCCACCCTTGCAAGGGTCAGTGAACGGATTCTATTTGGAAGATCTTGAGCCTGTTTGCGGCAAAAATTGATATAGGAATAGGCTCTGTCGATATCTCCAGTTGAGAACAGAATCTTTCCTAATACTTCAAGCGAGGCTATATCTTTGTTGGCAGTCTGTATGTCACATATTGCGGAGACTGCGAGACATTGCAATCTATTCTCCACATCTCCATCTTTCTTGTAAATGTCAGAAAGTGCATACGCTTTCATCGCATCCGCACGGGAATTCATTGACGCACTGTCAAGGAAAGCTTTTAATTCCTCTTTTAGGACATTCTTTTTATCTCCATCTGCATATTCAGAAGCCCATGCTTTATACCATAGATAAAGTGGGTCTGTCTTATTTGCATAGGCAAAAGTGGAGTCTTGATATGCACGGCTATATGCACCATAGTTGATGGAAGATGGAGCGTTGCTTCCAAGATATTGCCCATAATGTGAGTAGAGATATGCAAGCTGATTGAAATATTGGGGTTTAAGCTCTTCCGTTACATCCATGATATCAATGGAGTCTATTACCTCTTGAGATTCTTTAAGGAGACCTATCAGAGACAAGACAAACGACCGGTTGATATTCCATTCCGCCATCATTGTCCGATCGCCAATTCGTTCGGCAAGCTGTCGATTACGATCGACGTACATCATAGCCGAATCAGCATTGTAGACACTGTATTGTTCATAAAGAGCTTTCGAGATTAAATAGTCATCTTCGATTGATTTCACTGCTGAAAGTTTCTTACGGAGTTCATCGATTTGCTGCTGTCTGCTCACTTCCCAAACTGTAGCATTCTCAATCATAGAATCAAGCCGACACAACAAGCATTCGGTGGCCTCACTATATGCAAAGGCAGACTCTGCGAAATTTGCAGAGACAGCCAACACAAAAAACAAGACTATCAATTTCTGCAATATGATATTGTGGCGATAGTTATATTTCATCGTGTAATTGGTTTCTTTATATCTCGTTTGCGTAGAAGAGCCTCAAGATAATAGTAATCGGCGTAGACGAGGGGGACA
>CAZAWC010000113.1:0-7848 GCA_964488595.1 uncultured Staphylococcus sp.
CAATTCTCAGATTACGAGATACCATCAGACGAATACGAAATATCAATAATTTAATCTTACAACGCAATGAATACAGAATCAATATTTGAAAATAAGATGCTCGACTTCGACAAGGCGAAAGTTCAGCAACTTTCACTCGCTCAGTTGGAGCGCACACATCGCGAGAATGATGTTTACGGCAAGCCACTCCGAGGCATCTATCACTTTGAGCTACTTCAAACGCTCATCAACGAGTGCAACAATTTCGGCTACAATGTCGAAGTGTACGACCTCTTTGCAGCTCAGAACAAAGACCGGAACACTCCCGGCGTAGTATTGCTTCCGCAAGTGGAAGCAATACACGGCGAGCGAGCTTTTGAAGCTCACATCTTGCGCCGTGTCTTTGCGAATATCCGAATCACTGACTTTGATGATGAAGAAAAGACAACGAATCTCGCAGTCGCATTTCATCAGAAAGGCATTCAAGTCGGGTTCGGCAATATGGTGAAGATATGCCACAATCAGACAATGCTCTGTGCTGACAAATACATCGCAACCTACAACGAGCGAGGCAAAGGTCGCGGCGAAGCAATCTCAATTCCGCAAGTTCTCGATGTCGTTAAGTCGTGGCTCGTAGATGCTCGGAAAATCATCGTCACCGAAAGAGAGAAGATTGAGCGCATGAAAGAGATTGAAGTCGGTATGCAGCAAGCGATGTTGCTAATCGGAATGTTGACTGCAATCCGCGTCAAGTGCGATTCTGCATATCCGGCAATCAAGCTGAATCAGACATATCCTCTGAATCAGGCTCAAATCACTCGATTCACTGAAAGTCTGCTCCTGAAATATCACGAATCAGACAGACTCTCGGCTTGGGATTTATACAACTCCGCAACTGACCTCTATAAAGCTGACTCGATGGATATTCCGGCTCTTATGCCTCAGAATCGCGCAATGGTCAGATTCCTTGACGAGCAATTCAACTTCAATAACTAATCAACAACCGGCGAGAGGTGGCAATCTCCGTCACCTCTCGCATTAAAAACAATACAATGGCAAATAGAGAAGAACATCTGACAGCTAACGATGAAGAACTGATTGAGCTTGCATACTCAACGACATACCGCAGTTCTATTCGCAAATACATCAAAGAGGCAGATACAGAACGCGCCCGGCACATTCTTACCCGAATAATGAATGAGGCAGACGTGGACTGGGAAGACTAAACATCAACTTTAAAAACAATACGACAATGAACAGAATCAATTTACCTGAGACAAAAGAAGCTGCTCAGAAGTGGGTAGAAGACGGAAACCCTTGCACATTCACATACGGACTCGCTTATCGTGGAGCCGGTCAGAGACCTATCACGAATGAGAAAGCTCGTGAACTGCTTAAACAACACAGCTTCGGCATGGGATTCTACACTATGTTTTGGAGACAATACGAGGGCAAAACTGTCCTCAACTTCACTGAATACGGAGAAAACGACCTCTATTAAACTCAACTATTATGGCACTACTGATTAAAGCTGACGGCTCAAAGAGCGAAGTCAACCCCAAAGACGGCAAGAGATTCACACTTGAAGAACTGCAGGAGCTTGTCTCCGGCTATGTCGAAGTTGTTCACATCGGCGAGTCTCAGATTCTCGTTGTCAATGAAATGGGGAAAATCTACAATTTCGAGACAAACGACCAGGCAACCAAGTTTGCACACGCACACGGAGCGATAGGGTTTAATGACTTCATCGTTGGCGATGCTGTCTTGATGGACTCTGAATTATTCGACTGATATGAAAGCTCAGATTAAATCTTCCGGCGAAGTCATCAACGTTGACAACCCTATTGACAGTAAAAACGGCACTCTGTGGCACGTTTCGGGAACTCAGAACTGCATACTTGAACAAGAGTTGCGATTCTTCTCTCTCTTCGATATGTGGAGCTTCATCGAGACTTGGCACCCGGATTATTATCACAGCGATGAGATTGCATGGATTGATGACCTTGACTGCGCTCTCGATAACGAGTGCGATGATGAGAAATTGTCACGCATAAAGAGCGAGTGGGGTGAGACTCGTGCCGATTGGGTGCGCAACAAGATGGAGCTTGAGATTGAAGTCCTCTCCAGATCAATTCAAAACTACTATCGAAACCTATACGGAAACGCCACATCTGAGGCTCATTAAATGAGATTCCTCGCGGTTCTATGCTTATGACTGATAAAACACACTTTTCACCGGTCAGATAGCGAGGAATCGCGAGGAATTTTGTAATTTTGCAACAACCTAAGTTTCAACGCAATTATGAACTCAACTAAAGTCGTACATCTACATTTAAACGAGCCGTATGAGGGAATGTCAGATTATTATTTCAGTTCCTTCAAGGCTATTTATGAGAACGTGCCGGAGAGTATTGTCGGCATCAGATACAAGTCTCTGACTAATGCCATTCGTGGCAAGGATTGTTATAAGAATAAGAACTGCACTATTCGCGTAGGCGAGTTGGTGCGTAAGTCAAACATCAGAAGAAAATGAGCCTGACAAAAGTAATAGCAAATAAGACTCTCGACCGAGGACCGGTGAGACCTGAATTTTCATATCTCAGACTTTCAAAAATCAAAGTCCTCAAAACGCAATCATATCCCGATTGCACTTGTATCGAGACTGTATCTTTCAGTTTTGAATACTGCGATTCTCACGGAGCTGTCTCGGTGTCGAAAACCCGGTTTATTGTTGAATCTGAGATTGAGACCGGCTATCGTCCTGAAGAGTCGGTCGAGCGTGATATGCGCCGAATGTTTTCACAATATCCAATTTTCAACATTGAGCAATTACTCGCTGCTTTCAAATATCGCGATTTTTACAGATAATCTAATAAACCACTGACAATGATAGGAGCAATAATAGGCGATATAGCCGGTTCTCGATTTGAGTTCAACAATACTCACGATTATAACTTTCAGATATTCCATCGGAAGTGCAGCTACACCGATGATACAATCTGCACGGTAGCCATCGCATACGCTATCCTACGCGGAATCAGCTACAAAGATAGTCTCTTGTATTGGTGCCGTAAATATCCGTCTCCTATGGGGGCGTATGGTGGCTCGTTCGGGCGATGGATTCATTCAGACAATCCGCAACCTTATTACTCATTCGGCAACGGAGCTGCAATGCGTGTCTCACCGGTGGCGTGGGCGTTCAATTCAGGAGCGGAAGTTTTGAGAGAGTCGATAAAGACAGCGGAAGTCACGCACAATCACCCGGAGGGTCTGATTGGAGCTATGAGCATCGCGGAAGCAATACTGTTGTTACGGTCTCACCCTAAACCTTGCGAAGACATACTGAATGATGTATTTAAGCGGTATTATGGAGATGATATTGTTAACTATAAGTTTGACAATATCGGAAGATTCGATGAGACGTGTCAAGGATGTGTGCCTATTGCTTTCTCGATTGCTTATGCTGCGACTGACTTTGAAGATGCTATCAGACGAGCAATCAGCGTAGGCGGTGATTCTGATACGCTCGGCGCAATAGTCGGCTCGCTTGCCGAAGCTCGATTTGAAGTGCCGATTAAAATGGCTAAAACTGCCTTGCAATATCTCCCTGAAGATATGCGAGAAGTAGTAATCAATTTTCATTATAAATTTCAGAATTACTTTAATGGATAGAAAAGATGCAATCAAGTCATGCAGATACTATCGCGGAGAGTCTGTGAATCCTTACGGATCTGGAGAAAAAGCACTGCTTTGGGATTATGAGAGGAAATGGGTCGAGCTTACACTGACCGGCATATCGAAAGGCGAGAACTCTGAATCATCAGCGACTCTCGGAGATATGCTTGACGATTATGTTAATGCCGGACTCGCTCTTTTTGAGATGAAAGACGATACTCCGGCCACACTGAAAGCTCTTTTGTTCAATCGTTACTGCTATTGGAATAGCGGCTCAATGCTCGAATGTGTGCCTGGATTCAAAGAGTTCTACAAAACGAGGTATTATTGAAAAAAGAGAAGGCTCGATGCTGAGTCTTCTCTTTTTATCATTTGAACGGATAGCCGCCGACATAGGGGAATGGCACCGGGTTTTGTTCAATAATATCAACATCGACATACCACGTTCCTGAAGTTCCTTTTGTGATTTTCGTGATTCTGAATTTCGTGCCTCGTTGAATCAGTATCTCGCTCTCATATCCGAATGAAGACTGAGGGTCATCTCCGTTCCAATTCTTACCTGAGCCATTGCCGAAAGCCGAGAACGGTTCACAGTACATCGCTTTTGTTCCTTTCGGAGCATAGATGTTGAAGATTACTTGGCCGCCGAATCCTTTGCCCTTAGCGACTCCGGCGGACCAGAACGCGCCCTCTACTCCCTCAGCACCAACTAACGCCATGATTTCTGCATCTGTCGCATAAGAGTAGTTTGAGAGTCCGAATTTCTTCAATGCGACTAAGCTGTCACCACGTTGCAGCCACATATCAAAATCATAAGTCGATTTGTCAATGATGCTCTCGATGAGAGGTATTCGCCGGAGTCCGCGCTCGGTCTTTTCTTTTGTGCCGATATAAGTCAGACCTCGCAGCGGCTCATTGATGTTGTGATATTCCTCGGTATAGCCATAAATCGCATTTCTCTCATCAACGCTTGACGCTTTCCACACATCACCGCACTTTTGACGGAGCTTGCTGTCTGCTTCCTTAGTGTCTTGCGCCCACATTGCCGCGTCTCTGCGCTTCTGAGTGTAAGCATCATCTCCGAACTGGCTTGATGTCGATTTGAGAGCGTTTTTGGCGGCTGCTTTCTCTTGCAATGCCTTGCGCTTTTCTGCATACTCAATCTTCGCCTTGATGAGAGACAAGTCACCGCCGGAGGCGATTAAGGATTCAGCTTCTGCAACTGCTTTGGCTACTGTTGTCGCTTTCGGGTGATTTGCGATATATGCTTTCAGGCCCGTGATTGATTGTTGAGCGGACTTGATTGCGATTGAATAATTGACTTCATCAAGTTTTTTAAGATATGCGGATTGAGATACTTTCCAAGTGGCATACTTGGACTGTACGCCGCCCATATTACCACCGAGAAAGTCGATTGCTTCAAAGTGAAGTTTCTTTGCGAGTGTGTCATCTGTCAGATGCGCCCACGATGCGAGTTTCGATTCAACGGCATTATACACGGCCTGCAATTCAGACAAAGTGAACTGCTTGTGCCAATCGTGAACGTCCGGAATAAGATTCGAGAGAGCTGCTTCTTTCTTCTTTGTCGAGAGGATTGACTGAGCGAGTTTGCGAGTCTCGTCATTTATCTGAGACATATTGCCCGATTTAAGAGCGGCGTTCAGTGCTTCAACGCTGATTTCTCCGAAGTCAGAAGCTACATTCGCAACTTTGCCGGCTGTCATTCTGAGTTGTTTCTGCTTTGCAGATAAAGCGAGCGCGAGCTGCCTGGTCTCTGATTGAATGAGAGCGGAATCGCCCGAAGTGAGAGCCGTTGTGAGTGCGCTCGTATCAAAACCGAGACCGGCGAATCTATTATCTACTACTGAAAGCACATTGTTTGCGGTCGTATTGATTCGTTCCACTCTGATACGTTCAGCTTCTGCGGCTGCTTTCTCTTGCGCAATTCGTTCCTGACGTTTTTCCCATTCGAGTTTGATGCGTTCCACTTCTTCCGGAGTCCTTGCGGCGTGTCTCTGCTCCGCAATTTCGAGCGGAGTCAGCTTTTTCAGTTCGGGGTGGAGTATCTCATCAACGACTCGCGAATTATTGCGTATAAAGTACGGCTCAGTGCCACGTTCACGAGCTGAGATGATGTTGTCTTCATTATCTTTGACCCACGCCTTGAACTCGTCGGGATAGTCCTTGATCTGGAGCTTTGCGCACTTGTCTCGCAATGTACGTTCCCAATCTTCTCCGGCAAAAAAAGCATCGTTCATTTCCATCATTATAGACTCATCTACGAGAATCGGAGTGACGAAACAAAAACATTGTGGGTGCCAACCGTCAAAGATGAAGTCTTTCGGATAATCACCGGCGAGATTGTCGCAAATATCTCGCTTTGGATGATTGCGTGAAAGTTGCACTCTCTGACCGATGACAAAATCCATATCCTCCCACCGCTCGTGGTCAGCTCGGCGGTAGGCGATGTTTGTCTCAGTACGAGTCACACGCATAGCGTTCTGTGCTGAGGATTTATAATATCCGCGTCCGGTCCATTGGTCTTGATAGCTGCTCTTGTCGTAGTCAATCCATGTAACTTTTCCGGTCTCCGGGTCTTTGACTCGCTTTTTCCACTTGCGTTTCCATTCGCCGGTCTCAGGGTCTTTGTACCGGAATCTGCGAAACATCAAATCGGGGTCATTGAGATATTGTCGTACTTTGCGAGACATCGAGGCTGCTGATTCTCCCTCTCCGATTGATATAGTCATAGCGACTTCCATCTCATCGCGTAGCTGACGGACTGACTTCCATACACGTTGAGAGAGATTCAGTCCGTGTTCACTGCGATTGATGAAAGCTGTCATCGCGGCATTATTGCGCTCGGTCCATGCTGTGAACTCCGGCGTATCAAGGACAGCTTTGCCGAAGTACGATTTAACAAGTTTGTCGCACTCCGCGTTTGCTTGCGCCCATTCAAGCCGGATTCCTCGCTCTATTGCCATTGTCGCTGTCGAATGAAGTTGTCTGAGTAGTCGCTCGACTTCTTTCTGTTTCTTCATGCTCTCAGCATCGAAAGAATACATCTCGCCATCTTCGAGTTCAGGAACTGATTTATTGAGAGCGAGAATCTGATTGACTGTTGCGGCAAAGAGAGTGCGCACTCTCTCGGCATAGGCTTCGGTGCGCTTGATTCGTGCCAAAGTCTGTGCTTTCGGGTCTGTATTCTTCGCTTTTGCCATATTTTAGTTGTCTTCGTCAGTGTCCTCAGTAGGGATGTCGGAGTGAATGTGTGTGAATCCTATCTGACGGCGAGATTCGTCACGGATTGCCGGACGTTCCGACACATTGACTGAGATTCCAAAAACTGAGATAGATTTCCTTTCTACCCCATCAGTCAGAGTCAGTCGCTTGATGATGATAGGTTTCATTTCTTATCGTTCTTTTTACTTTTCGGTTCGTCTTCATCTTCGTCTTCATCGTCATCGTTGCCATCTCCGTATGATTGTGGACCTGCACCGTCCGGGTCGTTGAAGATTGCTTGTTGTTGTTTCAGTCTCTCGGCTGCTTCCGCTTTGATTCGCTGCTTTTCGAGAGCCACGTCAGTAATGAGAGGATTACGCTCGATTGCGGTCTCATTAGACATGATTTCAGAATCGAGACAAGTTGTGATGTTCTTGATTGCGTCTGCGATGTCATCTCCGAATGGCTCTTGAAATTCATGCCCCACGACCATTCTTTCACACTGCTCATGCAGAGACACGTCAAGGACATTGCCTATGATTGCAGTCATCAGAGAGCCGGCGCGGTCGAGCAATTCATCGTGTGACTCCTTGCGCTTGGCTGCCTTGATGTCGGCGAGCATCATGACAGTGCGGAGAGCTTTTGCTGAGAGTTGAGATATTGATTTCAGAGTGTCGAGAGTGATGTTCGGAGTGAAAGACTTTGAGAGAATGTGAGTCTGCAACCATTCAAGCTCGTCTTTCTTTGACTGAGGGGCATTATCCCAAGTGATGTATTTCATCGCTTTTTCAACGCCGTCCTTGTCATTGGTGTAAAGAGTCTTTGCAGCTTCTTTCTTCTCAGGAAGATTCTTAATCAGCTCAGTTGCCATGATTGCGATAGGGTCGGCAAAATAGTCGTTGGTGTCCGCTGTGCGTGATGCAATCTGTTCCTCTCGGTTAATCAGATGCTCCACGCCCTCCCATTCTTTTT
>CAZAWC010000114.1:0-7763 GCA_964488595.1 uncultured Staphylococcus sp.
CAGCACTCGCACCTGAAACGAGCGCGTCTACCATTCCGCCACCTGGGCTTTGTTGTTATGTCGGGGACTTTGGTTGTGCCTCTGAGAGGTGGCCGCTGTCCTTTTGTGTGTGCAAAGGTAGATGTTTTTTTTGAGGTAAACAAATTTTTCGGAGATTATTTTTGGGGGTCGGGGAATTTTTTTGAAAAAATGCGAAGAACGGCCTCACGGTCATCCTTCGCATTTCGTTTAGACAGTATCTTGCGTCGGTGGAATATTCACCTATAGTCTTGGTGCCTTTCGGCTGTAAAACTCCTTGCTATAGGTGGCCCGTTAGGGACTTGTGTGCAAAGATAATCATTTTATTTTAAAAAATATTTAATTTCGGAGATTTTCATATTATATTTATTTACCTTTGCACATTCCAAGTAGGATCATGAGTGATTTATGAGATTTTTGCTCTTTTTCTTTTTCGCCCTTGTGCTGTCGAGTTGCTGTGTCAATTCTTCATATGACCGTGAGCTCGACCGTGTCTCCGCCTTGCTTCCCTCGGATCCCACGGCGGCTCTTGACATGCTTAATGCCTGTGAGGTAGAGGAGTTTGAGGATTCGGCTACGATGGCTCGTTGGGCATTGCTTTATTCCGAGGCTCTTGTGGCCAATCATCTTTGGGCTCCTACGGATACGATAGTCAATTATGCTATCAGTTATTATGGTGCGCATAGTTGTGACGAGCAGTTCAGACATGCCTCCCGGCTCAAGAGTCTGCTTGCTGGGGGAGGGGAGTGCGATCGTCTCGCCACGGCACTCTATCTGCAGAAGGAGAGGGAGTTCAGGCTCTATAAGGAGCGCGTTGGACGCACACGTCTGCTCTATGCCGCTCTGTCGGTGTTTGTGTTGTGTTGCGGGGTGATCGTGTGGCAGCGTCAGCGGCTCAGACTGCGCGATGCACAGAATGAGGCTCTTGTCGCCGAAGCGTCGTCGTTGCTGGACTCTCTGAAGCGCAATGAGTCGATGTGTGGCGACCTGAGAGATCTTTTGGTCTCCACGCTCGGGCGACGCTTTGATGTGATCGACGATCTGTGTCAGATTTATTATGAATCGCAGGGAACAAAATCGGAGCGGAAGGTAATAGCTGAGAAGGTGAAGTCACAGATCGAGGAGCTTAGATCTGACACGGGTCTGTTTGCCGAGATGGAGCGGTGTGTCAACGACTGTCATGGCGGGTTGCTCGATGAGTTGCGTGCAGCGTTCCCCGATCTTAAGCCTGACGAGTATAGGCTTGCGGTTTATCTTGCTTCAAACCTGTCCAATCGTTCGATAGCCGCGCTCACGGGGGTTGGAATAGATGTGGTGTATAAGCGCAAATCGCGTCTGAAGGCTAAGATCGCTTCTCCGGATCAACCTCTCGGCAGCCGTTTTGCGGTGATTTTCTGAGACGGTCAGACGGTGGTCAGACTTTTCTCTTGTCAGTGCGCTTAATAAGCTGATATACAATTATATTTAAGGGCCTGATGTCAGATCGGATTTTTGGCTGATAGGGAGTTGTCGTTGTAATTTTGCAGTAAAAAAAGTTACTGCGATGAAACAGATTCTCTATGTACTGATGTCGCTCCTGACGGTCAATGCTGTCAGTGCGCAAGAAGTGGGCGAGACAGACTCACTCTCTCATGATCTGGACGAGGTGACGGTCACGGCCGGAGTCCCCACCACCCGCCTTGAGTCAAATTCTTTCATCACACCCGTGGCCGGCACACCACTTGCCGCACTTGGCACATGCCTTGACGTCCTTTCGCGATTGCCGCTTGTGACGGTCACCGACGGTGGAGTAGAGGTGACCGGGAGGGGCGTGCCCGAGATATTTATTGACGGGCGTCCCATGCGCGACTCTGATGAACTACGTCAACTGCTGTCGGAGAATATCAAGAAGATAGAATTAATCACGGCCCCGAGCGCAATGTATTCGGCCGACACTGGTGCGGTGGTGCGAATCTTCACTACACGCAGCTTCATAGACGGCCTGTCGATCACCGAAAGGGTAGAGGGAGAGAAGCGACGCAAATGGTCTGTCAACGGACTCTCTGATCTGTCCTACCGCACCGGCGCATGGGAGATGTTTGCCTCTGTCTCGGCGGCAACCAATAACAGTGTGATAAAGGGGTCGACGACCAATACTTTTGACCACGCCGGCAGAACGACCGTGATCGGGAGTTCGCAGCATAATTCATATCCCTCGCACAATGCCGTGCTCAAGGCCGGATTTAATCATAACACCGGCGATGAGTCGTTTGGCGCCTATTATCGTTATAATCCTGAACGTGGCGACTTCAGCAACAGAGGGACAGAGTGGCTTAATGACGAGCCACCCGTCGAACGACTGATCAGCACGGAGATCAACTCCCGAAGCCATCTCGTCTCTATGTACTACGACAGACAATTCTCCGGCAAATATACCCTCCATTTTGACGGCAACTATCGTCACTCGTCGGGGCGCAGCCACACAGAGACCATCTATCCCGACCGCGACGCCGATGACGTGGCGTCTGCCGACAGCCGCCGCTCAACGCTCTGGGCTGCCAAATTATATATGGAAATGCCTCTGTGGGGCGGCACGCTGACAGCAGGCACTCAAGACTCCTATACCGGCACATCACTCGACTATCGCATGCACAACCCTGACGTAGCTCAATACATCCCCTCCAGCTTTTCAAAGGCCACTCAGACGGCTGCCGCCCTGTTTGCCTCATGGAGCAGGGGGATAGGCCCGCTGTCACTCTCCGCCGGTCTAAGATATGAGTATGTGGACTATCGGTTTGAGGTCGACGGCAAGAAGGACCGAGACATAAGCCGACGAGATCATACCGCCGTGCCCGACATCTCCCTCGACTGGAGCATCGACCCCCGCACACAATTGTCACTCAGTTATCGTATGTCCACCATCCGGCCCCCTTATTCACAGTTGACCGGGAGCCTGACATATACAGGCAGATATGAGACCGAAGGGGGCAATCCGGCCCTGAGGGATGAGCGGAGCCACTGCGGGGTGTTGTCCGCGTCGTGGGGAGACTTTATCTTCCAGTCTGTTTTCACCCGCGCTCTCGACACTTATGCGTATGTCAAGAGGCAATATCCTGCCGGCTCAGGACGTCTGATGATGAACCCTGTCAACATTGATGTGTCGGCGTTGAACCTGTTTGTGGTGTGGAACCGGAATATCGGTGTGTGGTCGCCAAATTACACCTTGGGGATGTATCGTCAATGGCTTAGTCTCGATGGCATACGCCATGACCGCCCTATCTATTCTTATTATCTCGAGAATATGTTCACCCTCCCCGGCGATATAATCATAACAGGCGACATCTACGGATCTACTCAGGGCGACATGCACACTAATCGTTTCTGCTCGCAACCGCTGACGATGGACGCATCGGTGAGCAAATCGTTTTTCAACGACTCTCTGAGGCTAAGGCTGGAGGCGCATGACATATTCAACACCTCACGCAACGATTGGAGCATGGATACATATGGAGTTCATGTGGATAAGAAACAGCGATATGACAACAGAGGTGTCTCGCTGACAGTGACCTACAGACTCCACCCGCGCCGCAGCGGATACAAAGGCAAGGACCCCTCGGCCGAGGAGACGAAACGCCTCTGACACTACAGCTTTTTTTGATTACCTATATCCCCGTGCCCCGTCTTCGACAGTGATGCCGGAGACGGGGCTGCTCGTTTATGAAAATGGTCATGGACTCAGGGTTTGGTAGGAGAAAATCAGTGATTGGTTGAAATTATAATGCTTTAGAGCCGAGAATTATTTACTTTTGAGAAATAATTATAGCGACAATAACCAACAGGTGTATTAACTAAACCAGAAATTAGAATCATAAATGAACAAACTGATTATTTTCCTCGCCATGTCTCTGAGTTCGCTCTTCGCCGTGGCTTCGGACTATCCTTATCTCATAGTGCGTCAGGCCAATGGCGCAGAGACCACTCTCGAAGTAGGGGAGGGGATTGAGTTTTCGGTGACTGACGGGACTCTGAGTGCCGCAGATCGCAACGGCACCTTCACGTTTCTTATTGCCGACCTGACGGATATGTATTTTTCATCCGATCGTTCAGGGTTGACGGCGGTCTTTGCCGATGGACATCCGGTCGATGTCTATGCCATAGACGGCACGCATATTGGCCGATTTGTCTCCGTGGCAGATGCGTGTGCATCGCTCACTGGTGGAGGCGTCTATGTTTTCAAGAATAAGTGTAATTCTGTAAAGGTTAAATTGAACAAATGACACTTCGCGAGATATTGATGATCTCACTCTGTGCAGTGAGCTCGATGGCCGGCGCACAGACCCTGCACATAGGCGACTCCTCTGTGCAATATAGCTTTAGTGCTTCTGAAGTTGGCGTGATGAATTATGGCCCGGGAGAGACCATCACTGTGGGTGGGCGCACTTTCGGCCTTGATGCTCGCACCCGCATGAATGTCGACGATCAGCCGGTGGAGGAGAATGTAGTTACTGTCACCTATTCCGGGACTACTGCCCGGGTTGATGTCGCGGGGAGTCTGGCGCCTTATGTCGAGGCTACAGTGACAGGGGCCGATGTCGCAATCGTCCAGTCTGCGGAGGTCTCGGCCACTACGTGTGGCGAGATCACATATCGCCTGTCAGGCACCTCCGACGACGGATCATTCAGCGTCACCGGAGCGTTCAAGGCCACCGTAGAGCTGGACGGTGTATCGCTGACGAGTTCGAAAGGTGCGCCGCTCGACATACAGATCGGTAAACGTGTGGCAGTGAAGCCCCTCGCAGGTACATTCAACCATTTCACCGACGCCGCCGCCGGCACTCAGAAAGGGTGTGTTGTCTGCAAGGGTCACCTTGAGTTCAAGAGCAGCGGTGAGATAACGGTGGTCGGTAATGCTGCTCATGGCATATATGCCAAAGAGTATATTGAAATGGCCAACTGCACCGTCAGGGTCATATCTGCTGTCAAGGACGGGGTGAACTGCAACCAGTATTTCAAACAGAAAAGCGGCAATCTTATCATTGCCGGTACTGGCGATGACGGTATTCAGGTGTCGTTCAAGGATGAAACCGACCGGGAGGCAGAGGATACAGGCGAGATAATTATAGCCGGAGGCACCACTGATATAACAGTGACCGCCGAGGCTGCCAAGGCTATGAAATGTGAGGGTCCGATGACAGTGTCAGGTGGTGAGATCACCGCCACCGTGACCGGCCATGGCATTTATGACTCGGCTAAGGCCAAGACAAAGGCCTCGGCGTGTCTCAACTCTGACATGGATATACTCATCTCGGGTGGAGAGCTCCAGCTCACTGCCACAGGTGGAGGTGGCAAAGGTCTGAGTTGCGACGGCAAGCTGACAGTGAACGGTGGCGATATAGACATCAGGACCTCCGGCGGTGTGCTGGCATATGTGAACAATACATTATACACTAACTATACCGGCAATACCGACCGCCTGAATAGCGACATGAAGTCGTCAGCCAAGGGAATAAAGGTCGACGGCGATGTCGAGATAAATGGCGGCGTGATAAATGTGACTACGACAGGCAATGGTGCTGAGGGCATAGAGAGCAAATCGGTCCTGACGATTAACGATGGCTCGATAACGGTGCGTTCTACCGACGATGCCATCAACTCGTCGAGCCATATGTATATCAGAGGCGGGAATATCAGTGTGATAGCCACCGGCAACGATGGTCTGGACTCCAATGGCAATCTCTATATTGAAGGTGGTCATATCATGGCTTTCGGAGCGCGTAGTCCCGAGTGTGGCATCGACGCCAACGAGGAGGAGGGCTATACTGTCATTTTCACCGGAGGCACACTGCTCGCCGTGGGGGGCAACAACTCCTATCCGTCCTCCTCATCCGGCTCTACACAGCCCTATGTCTCGGGGAGTGGTAGTGTATCGGCCGGAGCAGAGATTTCTCTCGCCGATAATTCCGGAACGGTTCTCGCTGCATTCACAGTCCCGGCAGATTATTCGCCGTCATCTTCTTCCGGTGGATTCGGTCCCGGCGGACAGGGCGGAGGTTCGATACTTGTCACATGTCCCGGTCTCACGTCGGGCACACAGTATCGTCTGAAGAACGGCTCATCGACATCTAATGTCACCGCACGCCTCACGGGATCGTCAGGCGGTCGGCCGTGGTGAAAGAGCGTCCGAGGGATTTTGTGCTACCTTCCGAGTGCCTCCTGCAACATAATCATCTCCTCTGGCGTTTATCTATCGGTGGACTAATCTTCATCAGACAATAAAACGACAAGAAACGATTATCAATATCATTATGTTAGGAAATTTTGTTTATGCCAATCCCACGAAACTATATTTCGGGGATGAGGCACAGAAGAATCTCGCCGATGCACTTGGCGATTATGGCACAAAGGTGCTCCTCACTTATGGAGGCGGGTCGATCAAACGCAACGGTGTGTATGACGACGTCGTTGCCGCTCTTCGAAAGGCCGGCAAGGAGGTGGTCGAACTGCCCGGCGTGATGTCCAATCCCACTATAGAAAAGGTGGAGGAAGGGCGCAAGATAGCACGCGAGAATGACGTAGACCTGATTCTTGCCGTTGGCGGCGGATCGGTCATCGACTATGCCAAGGCCGTGAGTGTCACAGCATGGAGCGACGGTGACGCGTGGCAGCGTTTTTGGGTAGAGCAGGACGATCCCCGCGACGATGAAAGGGTGATTCCTGTTGGTGCCGTCCTCACGATGGCAGGTACAGGATCGGAGATGAACGGCGGATCTGTCATCACCAACCACGCTGCCAAGCTCAAGATCGGCAAGGTGTTTGGCGAGAGGGTGATGCCCAAGTTTGCCATCCTCAATCCGGTCTATACTTTCTCACTCCCGCACAATCAACTCGTTGCCGGAATTTTTGATACCATGAGCCATATCATGGAGCAATATTTCTCGGGAGACGATGACTCGACCTCTGATTATCTGGCTGAGGGGCTGATGCGTTCCGTGATAGCCTCGAGCCGAGTGGCAGTCAAGAATCCCCAAGACTACGAGGCCCGATCCAATCTGATGTGGTCGTCGACTTGGGCCCTCAATACCCTCATCGGCGAGGGAAAGAAAGAGGATTGGATGGTGCATATGATTGGTCACGCCATCGGAGCCTACACCAATGCCACTCATGGCATGACGCTGTCTGGGGTCTCCGTGGCTTATTACAGACACATCATGAAATATGCGGTCGGTCGATTTGCACGTTTCGCCCGTATCGTTTGGAATATTCCCGTTGCCGGCAAGAGCGACGAGGAGCTTGCTTCGGCCGGACTCGATGCTCTCGCTGCGTGGATCAGTGAGATCGGAGCGGCTACGGACATCTCATCGCTCGGCGTCACTCCCGAGATGATAGAGGGGATAGCCGACGCGGTGATTATTCTTGACGCAGGTTATAAGAAATTGACCCGCGATGAAGTGATCGAAGTGCTCCGCGCGAGTCTCTGAGTTCACTAAATCTGCTCATATTTTTAAATGGGACACATCGTCACGAACAGTTGCGGTGTGTCCCATTAACATTTCGTCAGCTATTCGCGACGATACAAAAAAAGCCACATCAGAGCAGGATGATGAAACTCCGAGTGACAGGATTTGAGCGCTCGCCCTTCGTTGTAATCCTCCGGGTTTTGAAGCCATCCCCCCGAGAGGGGATCGAGGCCCGCCATTGAAAGGCTGAGCTTGTCTCGGTATTTCATATAAAATTGAAGAGTTTCCCAATCGTCTCTGATGTGGTTG
>CAZAWC010000115.1:0-7637 GCA_964488595.1 uncultured Staphylococcus sp.
AGGTCGAGGTCGGCCTCGTGGCCGTCCACCGTCACATAACACTCCCCGTGCTCATACGGATTGAGTGTCCCCGGGTCGATGTTGATATAGGGGTCAAACTTCTGGATGGTCACGCTGAATCCTCTTGCCTTGAGCAGACAGGCGAGCGACGATGAGATAATGCCTTTGCCGAGCGACGACACCACGCCGCCGGTCACGAAAATATACTTTGTTTCCACTGTCCGTGATCGAAAACTGATTGAACAATTGTTTCAAACCGCAAAATTAATAAAAATTTCCATACCCACGGTGGATTGATGCGCATAAACCGATTCTTTATTTACCCTTGTGTGCCGCCGGGAGGCGGAGATTGCAGCCATTGTGGAGACATAGTGTATCCAAACGTTAAACTTTGGTGACGGCCTATGTATAATGACGGATTTTTCGTACCTTTGTGTATATGATGCTCCGTCTCCTCTGCCGCATGACGCTCTTGCTGCCGGCCCTCCTCCTGAGTGCCGGATGCGCCGGTGTGCCCGCAGAGTCGCCGGGACCTTACCCCGATCCGGCCCGATATGAGGTGAGGGGCATCGACATCTCGGCCCACAACGGCGAGATAGACTTCGGGAGCGTGCGCGAGGCCGGATATGACTTCGTGATAGCCAAGGCCTCGGAGGGGGCCACTTTCCGCGACCGCCGCTTCATAGACAATCTGCGCCTTGCCCGCGAGGCCGGCCTGAGGGTGGGTGCCTATCATTTCTTCAGATTCGACACCTCGGGCTATATGCAGGCCCTCAACTTTGCAGCCGCCGTGGAGGGGCGCCGCCTCGACATCCCTCTCGTCATCGACCTCGAGGAGTGGACCAACCCCACATTTCAGGCCACTCCGCTCGTCACCACCCGTCTGGTGGAGATGATAGACTGTCTCGAGGCGCGCGGCTACAGGGTGATGCTCTACACCAATAAGAACGGCTATAACCGTTTCCTGCGCACACTGCCCCGATCATACCCTCTGTGGATATGCTCGCTGGGCGACGAGCCCGAGACCGAAGGCTGGACGCTGTGGCAGGCCACACACTCGGGCCGAGTGCCCGGATCGGACCATCCGGTGGACATCAACGTCTTCTCGGGCAATATGAGGCAGTGGGAGGCGTTTCTGTCCGGTGAGAGACAATAACGGGGGCCGTTGCGCGTTATTTAATTTGATGAAAACCATGCATAAATATCTATCCCTCATACTGCTTGCCTTGTTGACTTGCCTCTCTGCGGGTGCGCTGCCCGCCGAGCGGTATGCGTCCTCGTCGGTGCTCGCCGAGGGCAAATGGGTCAAAATATCGGTGGAACAGACCGGAATGCACCTCATCACCACAGCCACTCTGCGCCAGTGGGGGTTCTCCGACCCCTCGCGCGTCAGGGTCTACGGCTACGGTGGCCGGCGCATACCCGACCTTTTCCTGCCCTCCAACTATGTCGACGACCTCCCCATGGTGCAGACCGAGACCACGTCCAAGGGTCTCGTGTTCTATGCCGTGGGCACCGACACCCGTGTGGATGCCGACAATGGGGTGACAGGCAGATTCTATCGCGCATACAACCCGTATTCGACTGCGGGCTATTACTTCCTCTCCGACAGCGAGGCGCCCGCTCCATCCATCCCGGTGGAGGGTGGGGCTCCGTCGGGCAGCACGGTGACCCAGTTCATCGAGGGTCTGCAGCACGAGGTAGACGAGGTGAGCCCTATAGAGAGCGGCCATGTGCTGGTGGGCGAGGACTTCCGTCTCACCCCCTCGCGCACGTTCCGTTTCGACATGCCGGGCCGCGTGGAGGGCACGGATGTGTGGATGCAGTGCGATTTCTATGCCAATGCCACCGGCGTCACCACCCTCAGCTTCACCGCCAACGGTCAGCAGCTGCCGCAGCTGCCGGCCGACCGCATAGCGGCGACCACAGAGTTTGGCGACTCGTGCCGCATCCGCAAGCTGTTTGTGCCTCAGGGCACCGCGCTCAATATCGGCATCACGGCACGCTCGGGTGGCACAGTCAAGCTCTCCGGGCTCGATCATCTCGCCGTGTGCTACACCCGCTCGCTTGCTCTGCCGGCCGAGGGGGTGCTCGAGTTTACGGTGGGGGGTGGCTCGCCCGAGCTTGCTGGCGCCTCGGCCTCGACAAGAGTGTGGGATGTGACAGACCACACCTCGGTCATCGCCATGCCGCTCACCACCACATCCCGGGGTGTGGCGTGGAAGAGTGACTATTACGGCACACGCTCCTATGTGGCGTGGAACGAGAACGCTTCCTTCCTCACCCCCCGCCTCGTGTCGTCCAAGATGGCCAATCAGAATCTTCATGCCCTCGATGCACCCGATATGGTGATCATCACTCATCCCGAGCTGGTGTCGCAGGCCAACCGCGTGGCCGACCTGCACCGCGCCGCTCCCGACAATATGGAGGTGCTCGTCATCACCCCCGACGAGATCTACAATGAGTTTGCCTCGGGAGCCCCCGACGTCAACGCTTTCAGGCGGTTCATGAAGATGTTTCACGACCGTGCTGCGGCCGGCGCCGCAACCCGTTCGCCGGGCTATCTGCTGCTGTTTGGCGGCGTGACCTATGACCACCGCCGGCTCACAGCGGCTTGGCGTGCCTCCAAGGCCTTCACCCTCCCGACGTGGCAGACCGATCAGGCCCGCAGCGACAGCTATTCCTTCTGTTCGGACGACCCCATGACATTCCTTGCCGACAATTCGGGCTCGATGGCCGGGCGCGACGTGATGGGCGTGGCCGTGGGCCGCATCCCCGCCCGCACCCTCCAGCAGGCCACCCGCTTCACCGACCGCCTTGTGGCCTATCGCTCGAATCCGGCCGCCGGAGAGTGGCGCAACAGGGTGGTGATACTGGCCGACGACGGCGACGAAGGTATCCACCAGACGCAGAGCGACACCATGGAGTCGATGATGCGCTCCACCGAGGGGGGCGAGAATCTCACATACCGCAAGGTCTATCTCAACGCCTATCACAAGGTGGGAGGCGTGGTCGAGGCCGCCCGCACCAAGCTCCACTCGCTCCTTGCCGAGGGTGTGGTGCTGTGGAATTATGTGGGACACGGCAGTCCCACGGCCCTCACGGCCGAGGGTGTATATACGGTGAAGGATGTCAACGAGTCGTATTACCGCAACCCGCCGTTCTTCTATGGCGCCACCTGCTCGTTTGCCAAGTGGGATGCCGCCTCGGAGTCGGCCCTGCAGGTGCTGACGCTCGGCGAGTCGTCGAGCCTCGTCGGAGGCATATCGGCCGTACGCCCCGTGCTCATCAACCGCAACGGTCCCTTCACGGCCCTCTTTGGCTCGGAGCTGTTCGTCCGCGAGAACGACGGGCGCCGTCAGGCCGTGGGGCAGGCGTTCCGTGCGGCCAAGAATCAGTCGCTGATGGAGGAGAACAAGCTGCGCTACGTGTTTCTCGGCGACCCGGCCATGCGCCTCGCCATCCCCGACAATATCGTGACTCTGGACTCCATCGACGGTGTGGCCCTCCCCCCGCTCGACTCTGACGAGGAGCCCGGCGTGGTGAAGGCCCTTGCGCGCACGCGCCTCTCGGGCAGTGTGCTCGACGGTGTCGGTGCCCCGATGACCGGCTTTGACGGATATGTGAGCGTGACGCTCTATGATGCCGAGCTCTCCTACAACACCGTGCGCGCCGACCTGTCGGAGCCTCTGGTGATCGACGAGCAGGGCGAGCGCCTCTTCACCGGCCGTGCCCGCGTCAAGGGTGGCCGATGGTCGATAGATGTGGTGATCCCCTCGGAGATTGCCGACAACTATCGTCCCGCCACACTCTCGCTCTATGCCCGCTCGGAGACCGACTCGCTGGTCGAGGCCTGCGGCGTGAACAGGGAGTTCTATGTCTATGGCAAGGCCGACAATATGCTCGCCGACAACGAAAACCCGCAGATCGAGTATCTGTATCTCAACCACGAGACATTCCGCCCCGGCGACAAGGTGAACGACACGCCCATGCTGCTGGCGAGGGTGAGCGATAACGTCGGGCTCAATATGAGCACCTCGGGTGTGGGCCATCAGATGACCCTGCGCATCGACGGCACCACCAACCTCACGGATCTCTCGGGCTCGTTCGTGCCCGACGACGACGGGTCGCCCGCGGGCACGATAGCCTATCAGCTCCCCACACTCTCGGCGGGAGCGCATACGGGTGTGCTGAAGGTGTGGGATGTCAACGGCAACAGTTCGAGCTCGGAGATAGAGTTCTTTGTCGATCCTACGGTGGCTCCGAAGATCTTCGAGGTGTATTCCGACGCCAATCCCGCGACGGTCGAGGCCAACTTCTATGTGAAGCACAATCGTCCGGACGCCATGCTCACGGTGACCATTGATGTCTATGCCCTGTCGGGGCGCCGTGTGTGGTCGAAGACGGTGCGCGGACGCGCCGATATGTTCGTGTCGGCCCCCGTCAACTGGGATCTCACCGACTCGGTGGGCCGCAAGGTGACCCGTGGCATCTATCTCTACCGCACCACCGTCACCACCGAGCCCTCGGGCGATGATCCGGGCCAGTCGGCGACACTCTCGCGCCGCATCGCCGTGGCACCTCACTGATCGGTAGATTTTCATCCTCACGGGCATCAATAATGATGTCATGTAATCTCACCCCGGGCAGAACTATTCGGCCCGGGGTCTTGTTATAGATACAGAAACCCGATAAAAACATAACATCATTATGGCTACAACAAAAAGTATCAAAGGCACGCAGACAGAGAAGAATCTGGTGACTGCCTACGTTGCGGAGTCTACCGCTTATACACGTTACACATTCTACGCCCAGCAGGCCGAGAAGGAATCTTATTATCCCGTGGCTCAGATCTTCAGGGACACGGCCGACAACGAGATGCACCACGGCAAGGTCTTCTTCAAATTCCTTGAGGGAGGCTCGGTCGACGTCACTGTCAATGTCGACGCCGGTGTGATAGGCGACACCGCCTCCAATCTTGCCACGGCTGCCGCCGAGGAGCTGACCGAGGGTGTCGAGCTCTACACCAAGTTTGCCGCCGTGGCCGAGCAGGAAGGATTTCCTGTGATCGCCGAGCGTTTCCGCTCCATCGCCGATGTGGAGAAGCGCCACCGCGAGCGTTTCGAGCGTTTCCTCGAGCAGGTGAAGGCCGGCACCGTCTGGAAGCGCGACACACCTATCAAGTGGCAGTGTCTGGTGTGCGGATTCGTCTACGAAGGCACCGAGCCCCCGCAGGTTTGCCCCGGTTGTGCTCACCCCTATCAGCACTATATCGGACTGGACTATGATATGATCTGACCCGTAAAGGGACGGTCGTCCATGACCGTGTGACACATCATATATAATAAATCAAGCGGGAGGCAGATACCTTGGATTTCGGTATCTGCCTCCCGCCTTCAGTTTATGTCGGCGGGGCCTTGGCAGGCCTCGGCGGGGTCAGCGGATCAGATCCAGCGCACGAACGCGAAGTCCTGACGGTGGGGGAGATTGGCGTTCTTGGGATAGACGCGATAGCCGTAGCGGAACACTCCGGGGTCCTTCAGGCGGTTCTTCACCTGATAGGTCACCACATTGCCGTCCTTGGCCACTACCTCGAAGGGGAGCACGTGCCACAGCTTGGTGACATTGTCCTGAATGCGGTCTACCACGAGCTCAACGCCGAGATCGTCGGTGAGGCCGTTGGTGTCGAGCTTGATGGTGGTGGTGAAGGGCTGGCCGGTGATGTTGTTCTGATGAACGTCGCCCTCGGTCTGGATGTCGAGCACCTTCACGCCGTCCCAAGCGGCAGCCACTTTCTGCTTCCAAGCGGCGATGTTGCGGGCCAGCGAATAGTTGTCGGCGGTCAGGGCAGCGAAGCGTTTTGCCTCGGGCTCGTAGAAGCGGCTGATGTAGTCCTCGATCATGCGCTGCATGGTGTACTGAGGAGCGATGTGGCCGATGGAGCGCTTGATATACTGCACCCACTCGGGCGAGTAGCCCTTGGAGTTCTTGGCGAAGTAGAGGGGGATGATCTCGTTCTCGAGCATCGAGTAGATGGTGGCGGCGTCGAGCTGGTCCTGCTGGCCCTGATCGGTGTATGTGCGCTTGTCGGTGAGCGCCCAGCCGGCCTGCTCGTCGAGACGATAGCCTTCATACCACCAGCCGTCGAGCACGGAGAAGTTGAGCACGCCGTTCATCTCGGCCTTCTCGCCCGATGTGCCCGATGCCTCGAGGGGACGGGTGGGGGTGTTGAGCCAGATGTCGACGCCGGTCACAAGGCGCTTGGCCACGATCATGTTATAGTCCTCGAGGAAGATGATCTTGCCTTGGAACTGGGGCATGCGCGAGATCTCCATGATGCGCTTGATGAGGCCCTGACCTGCGCCGTCGGCGGGGTGAGCCTTGCCCGAGAAGATGAACTGCACGGGGAACTGCTCGTTGTTGACGATGCGGGCGAGACGATCGAGGTCGGTGAACAGGAGGTGTGCGCGCTTATATGTGGCGAAGCGGCGGGCAAAGCCGATGATGAGGGCGTTGGGGTTGATCTTGTCGAGGATCTTCACCACGGCCGAGGGATCGCCCTGATTGGCGAGCCATTTGGCCTTGAAGTCGCGCTTCACAAAGTTGATGAACTTGTTCTTGAGCTGAGTGCGCATGGCCCAGATCTCCTCGTCTTTGACCTTGAAGATGCCCTCCCATGCCTTGGGATCGCTCTGGTGCGAGAATACCTGCTCGCCGAGATTCTTGGCATAGAAGGCCTTCCACTCCGAAGCGGCCCATGTGGGCATGTGGACGCCGTTGGTGACGTAGCCCACGTGGCTCTCCTCCCAAGTGTAGCCTTTCCAGAGGCCGGCAAACATCTTCTTGGACACCTCGCCGTGGAGCCAGCTCACACCGTTGGCCTCCTGACAGGTGTTGAGGGCGAAGACGCTCATCGAGAAACGGTCCTGACTGCCGGGGTTCTCGCGGCCCATGTCCATGAGCTCCTGCCACGAGATGCCGAGGCGTGCGGGGAACTCGTTGAGATACTTGTGGGCGAGGCCCTCGTCAAAGTAGTCGTGGCCTGCGGGCACGGGGGTGTGGACGGTGTAGAGCGACGACGAGCGCACCACCTCGAGGGCGGTCTGGAAGTCGAGACCCTTCTCCTGTACATAGTCGGCCAGACGCTGCAGGTTGAGCAGAGCGGCGTGGCCCTCGTTGGCATGATAGATGGTGTGGTTGATGCCCAGCTTCTTGAGGGCGAGCACACCGCCGATGCCGAGCAGATACTCCTGCTTGATGCGGTTTTCCCAGTCGCCGCCATAGAGCTTGTGGGTGATGGGGCGGTCAAACTCCGAGTTCATGTCGAAGTCGGTGTCGAGCAGATAGAGCTTCATGCGGCCCACGTTCACGCGCCAGATGTGAGAGTAGATGATGCGGCCGGGGAAGGGCACCTCGAGGATCATGGGGCGGCCGTTCTCGTCCATCACCTGCTCGATGGGGAGCTGGTCGAAGTTCTGAGGCTCGTAGTTGGCTATCTGCTGGCCGTCCACGCTGAGGGTCTGGGTGAAGTAGCCATAGCGGTAGAGGAAGCCGATGGCGGTCATGTCGACGCGCGAGTCGGAAGCCTCCTTGATATAGTCGCCGGCGAGCACACCGAGGCCGCCGGAGTAGATTTT
>CAZAWC010000116.1:0-7536 GCA_964488595.1 uncultured Staphylococcus sp.
CCTTCTCCAGCTCCACCAGCACCGGGGTGGCGATAGCCTCCACCTCGGGGATGATGTGGTCGGGGCGCTCGGCCTCGATGGCCGCACGGAGGGCCTCGGGGTCAAGCATATTGAACACCAGAGCCTTGTCTGCCACCTGCATGGCAGGCGCACCCTCATACTTGTCGCAGGCCACTACCTCGACACCCATGCGCTGCAGCTCTATAGCCACTTCCTTACCTAACTCACCGCTCCCCAACAACATGGCCTTGCGGCCAGAGGGGGTATGCTTGCTGCCTATCTTTGACATTTTTTACTATTGAGATGAATGATTGATTTCCTGCGGCAAAGGTACGCATAATTGATGAATTTTCCTCTATCCTCCCCGTCAAAGCCATCTTTTTTTCGCTCCTCACCTACTAAATCAGACCGAAAAGCGTTATATTTTCATACACCCGACTTACACCCTAATGGATCGACGACATTTCTGCAAGATAGCCGCCCTCGCGGCGGGAGCCTTCGCCCTGAGCCCGCTTGCCTCGCAGGCCGCCGGAGTGTTCGCTTTGCGGCGCCGTGGCCGGGTGAGAGTGTTGCGCAGGGAGTGCTTCACCGACCTGCAGAGCATGTATCTCGACGACCCGGAGCGTGGAGCCTGCGAGGCTTTCACACCGGGAGAGGAGTTTGACCTGTCAGGAGACAGGCCCGAGGGGTTCTGTCCCCGCGCTTGGGAGAGCATCATCCGCTGTGCCGAGGAGGCCTCGCACTGTCCCGGCAATCCCGGCGAGCAGGGTGTGATCATCACCTCGTGTCCCGACGGCACAAGGCCGGTGATATTCAGAGTGGAACTATCATGACGTGAGTATATTATTCAGAATCAACCAACACAAAACGACTATGACTAAGAAACTACAACAAGGTCTGATTGTGATCTGCGCGGCTGTCGCCATGACCGGCTGTGTCAGCAACAAGAAGTATGCCATGCTGCAGGCCGAGCACCAAGCTCTGCAGCAGGACTATACCACCATGCAGATCAACCTCGCCGAGAGTCGCACCCACGGCAAGAATCTCGAGTCGATGCTCGACGACGCCCGCCGCAACAATGAACAGCTCAAGGCCAACTACAACCGCCTCCAGAAGACCCTCGACAATTCCATCCAGCAGAACGCTCAGGGGAACGTCAACATCTCGAAGCTCGTCGACCAGATCAATGCCTCGAACAAGTATATCCGTCAGCTCGTGGAGGCGAAGTCCAAGAGCGACTCGCTCAATCTCGCGCTCACTTCGAGCCTCACCCGCTCGCTGTCGGGCTCGGAGAGCGACGAGGTCAACGTCAAGGTGCTCAAGGGAGTGGTCTACATCTCGCTGGCCGACAATATGCTCTTCAAGTCGGGCAGCTATGAGGTGAACGACCGCGCCATGCAGACGCTCGGGAAGATAGCCAAGATCATCACCGACTATAAGGACTATGATGTGCTCGTGGAGGGCAACACGGATCCGGTGCCCATCTCGCGCACCAACATCCGCAACAACTGGGACCTGAGCGCCCTGCGTGCGTCATCCATCGTGCAGGTGCTCGAGAATGACTTCGGGGTCAATCCCTCGCGTCTCACCGCCGCCGGCCGTGGCGAGTTCAACCCCATAGCCGACAATTCCACCGAGCTGGGCCGTCAGCGCAACCGCCGCACGGAGATCATCATCACCCCCAAGCTCGACCAGTTCCTCGAGCTGATAGACAAGGCTCCCAAGGAGGAGAATTGACGTCACCCCAAGAATCAACATTACGACACAGCCCGCTGCGGAATCTGTCCGCAGCGGGCTGTGATATATGAAAAAAGCAGCAGGACTATAAGCCGGGTTATGTCGTCGCGGGACTTCTCGTCAGGCATTCTGACAGGTTTTCGCGGCGGTCGCAGTCATTTATCTAATTGGTGCCTTGCCCATCGGTTCGGCACTCGAGCAGCCTACCCCCCGGCAATGGACGAGCAGCCCATCGCGCAGACGCGCCAAGCGCATCTGCACACGCCGGTATACATGGCCTTGCAACCCATAAGACGTGCGGCATGCTGTGTCGCCACAACACCCGGTGGGCTCTTACCCCGCCTTTTCACCCTTACCCCCGAGGAGGGGGCGGTCATTTTCTGTCACGTTACTCTGCCGTCGCCGACAGCTCACTGTTAGAGAGTATGGTGCTCTGTGTTGCCCGGACTTTCCTCTTGCCGCTCCGGCCCGCGAGGTGCCATCGGCAAGCGACACGACCGTCCTGCTGCAATAATTCAATGTGCTATGAATTGCAAATTTAAGCATAATATTTGACATTTCATGAAATTTTCGCTATTTTTACACTCCTGAAAACAGTATCCTACCCCAAATCCCAGCGTGCCATGTATGCCGAAGTCCTTCTGCCGGTGCCTATCTACGGCACCTTCACTTATCAGATACCCCCCGAGATGGAACAATCCATCCGCGTGGGGCACAGGGTGATAGTGCCGTTCGGGCGTCGCAAGAGCTACACGGGCATAGTGTGTGCCCTCACCCCGGCGGCTCCGCAGGATGTGGAGGTGAAGAAGATCTCCATCCTCATCGACGAGGGTCCGGTGGTGCGCCATCCTCAGCTCAAGTTCTGGCAGTGGATAGCCGACTATTATCTCTGCACGCCGGGCGAAGTCTATCGCGCCGCCGTCCCCGCCGGGCTAAAGATCGAGAGCGAGACATTCGTGACGCTCGTCAGGGAGTTTGAGGAGAGCCCTGAGTCAAGACTCACAGACCGTGAGCTGGCTGTCTATGACGCGCTGGCGTCGTGCGGAGAGAATCGTCTGACGCTCGACAAACTGGGCAAGCTCTCGGGCGTCGCCACTGTCGGCCCAGTGGTCAATTCTCTGCTCGCCAAGGGAGCGGTGAGGATAGCCGAGAATCTGGTGGAACGTTATCACTCGCGCCGGGAGACATTTGTGAAGCTCAATATCCCCCGCGGCGACAATGAGGCCCTGCACAGGCTTTTCGACTCCGTGCGCAAGGGCTCGAAACAGGAGACGGCTCTGCTCACCCTGCTGGAGCTATCGGGGTTTATGAAACAGAGCGTGCACGAGCCGGTCGAGGTGTCGCGCTCAGAGCTGATGGAGCGCAGCGGGGTCACATCGGCCGTCATAGCGGCGATGGGCAAGAAAGGAGTGGTCGAAATCTACCGGAAGGATGTGGGGCGATTCACCTCGGGCGTCACGGGCACCTCTCCCCTCCCCGTCCTCACCGAGGCCCAGCAGGGAGCCCTCGCCGGGATCCATCGGGCATGGAAGGAGAAGAGCGTGTGTCTGCTGCGCGGGGTGACATCGAGCGGCAAGACCGAGATCTACCTCCACCTCATCGACGCCGCCCTGCGGCTCGGCACACAGGCTCTGTTTCTCGTCCCGGAGATAGCGCTCACCACTCAGCTCACCACCCGCCTGCAAAAAGTGTTTGGCGAAAAAGTGGTGATCTATCACTCGAAATTTTCTGACAACGAGCGTGTGGAGATTTGGAACAGACTGCTCCGCACCAACGAGCCATGCGTGGTGATCGGTGCCCGCTCGGCTGTCTTCCTGCCATTTGCCAGGCTGGGATTGGTAATAGTCGACGAGGAGCACGAGACATCATACAAGCAGCAAGACCCGGCGCCGCGCTACAACGGGCGCGACGCTGCGATAGTGCTCGCCTCGATGCACGGTGCGAAGACAGTGCTGGGGAGTGCCACGCCGACAATAGAAACTTATCACAAGGCACAGACGGGGCGATTTGGCCTCGTGGAGCTCACCGAGCGTTATGCCGGGGTGTCACTGCCACGGATGGAGATAGTAGACATGACCGAGGCGCGCAAGAAAGGTCAGGTCGACGGGATATTCTCGCTCACCACGCGCCGCCTCGTCAACACAGCTCTGGAGCAGGGACAGCAGGCCATCCTCTTCCTCAACCGCCGCGGATATGCCCCGGTGGCGCGCTGCAAGCAGTGCGGATATGTGCCCAGATGCCGGCAGTGTGATGTGTCGCTGACCTATCATCGCCGCATCGACAGGCTGGTGTGCCACTACTGCGGCACCCCCTACGGCGTGCCCGAAGTGTGTCCGGCCTGCAAGGAACCGGCCATCGAGGTGCTCGGCTACGGCACGGAGCGTATCGAGGAGGAGGTGGAGCAAGCGTTCGCGGGCACTCCGATAGCGCGTATGGACCTCGACACCACCCGCAATAAAGATGGCTATGAGACAATCATCAAGGATTTCTCCGAGGGTAAGTCAAAGATCCTCGTGGGCACGCAGATGGTGACCAAAGGCCTCGATTTCGGCAACGTAGGGGTGGTGAGCGTGGTCAATGCCGACACGATAATCAATTTTCCTGACTTCCGGTCGGCCGAGCGGGCCTTCAACATGATAGAGCAGGTGGCCGGCCGCGCCGGACGCCAGAGCGGCGAGGGGGTGGTGTCCATTCAGACCTACAGCCCGGGACACCCCATATTCCCCTATCTCCTGCACCACGACTACACGGGATTCTTCAGCCACGAACTCGCCGAGCGCGAACGATTCGGCTATCCTCCGTTCGTGCGGATAATATATGTCTATGTCAAACACAAGGACCCTGACGCCGTAGCGGCCACCGCACATGCGCTTGCCGACCGTCTGCGCTCGATGCTTGGCCACCGCGTGAGCGGCCCCGAGGAGCCCTCGGTGGCAAGGATACAGAACTACTATATCCGACGCATAATGCTCAAGGTGGAGACCAACGCCTCGATCTCTAAGGTCAAGGAACTGCTGCGCGACGTCAGGATAGAGATGGCGTCCAAGGGGCTCCTCTCAGGCGCGGTGATCTATCAGGACGTTGACCCGGTATGAAATATATGGCCGAATGATGCTCAGCGGGCAGCCATGAACAGGGCGCCGGCCTGCTCGCGATATGCCATCAGTCCGGCATCGGTGACGGGAACTACTACACGCGAGCCGTCGGCCGTCGGCATCGACACATGGTCGGCGTCGACAAAAGTCATGAGCTCATACGACGATCCGTCGGGCATAGCAACAGACCATGACGAAGCGAGTGGATCGAAGTCGAGACGCATCGAGCGTCCGTCATTCTCCGAGGTGATGGTATAGCCTTTGCCGTCACACTCCACGAGATAGCGTCCGTCCTCGCCGTCGATATACTTCTTACCCTTGGCCACGGGATTGTCGCCGCTCCAGAACTCTATTGAATTGAGCACAAGGACATCGGCAAGCAGCGACACTTCATAGACAGGCACGATGCAAAAGGCGATAAACACGAGTTCGTTGACAATCTTGTCGCCCACCTGACTGTTCCACGACAGCAGTTTTCTGGACAGCGAGAAGCTGCCTATGCAAGAGGTGAATGATGTGCCGCAGAGGGCGGCGACGAGAATGACAGGGATGAATTTCTTTTTCATATTATGCACTGTGCAACTGAGGGTTAAAAATAAATCAAACTTTTGTCTTGGCCTTGGCATAGTAGGAGTAGACGCGATTGACGTAATCGAACGTCTCTCTGCCGCGTGAATAGCCATACTTCACCACAGGATCCTTGAAATATTTGGGATTGGATTTCCACAGGATCGCCTTGGCCACATTGTTGTCCCACTTGGTGGGATCGAGACCATATTTGCGCGCCAGCGCTATGGCATCGAGCACATGAGCGAGCCCCGAGTTATAGGATGCGATGACGAATTTGCGCCGCTCCTCCGGATCAGGGACTTTTGAGGTTAACTGACTGTCGAGGTCCTTCAGCAGACGGAGGGCCGTCTCCACAGCCACATCATTCTTCATCACCGATTTGGCAGTCTGCCCATAGCCCTTGGCTGTGCGGGGCATTATCTGCATCAGACCGCGGGCACCGGCCCACGAGACCGCCGTAGAGTCAAACCGGCTCTCGACATAGGCCTGCGAGGCAAGCAACTTCCAGTCCCATCCATACTCGGCGGCATAGCGCTTGAAGAGAGGGTCAAACGGCGAGACTCTCGATGCCGTGGGCGTGAACGGGGAATATCCCTCATTCTTGCTCAGTTCGAAATAGCGTTTCAGCAACTGCGCCTGCTCGCTGCGGTGAGCATCTATCTCGAGCCATGCGTCAATGCTGTCTGCCAGCCATTTGCGATCAGGAGCCACAGCCCACGCCGAGCGTTGCTCGAAACTGAGGGGGAGCGTGATGTCGAGATCGTTATAGTATGTCTTGTTGATGCGGGCTATGTCGCTGTCCACCACAGTCAAAGGAATTGAGCCGTCGCTCACCATGGCGATGAGATCCTCGGTGATCATGGTGTCACGGTCCACACGGTGGATGTTGATGCCACCACCGAGCTCCACATTGAGATTCTCGATGCGGGCTTCATACTTTGAGTCGGCTTCGACATACACGTCCTTGCCGACGAGGTCAGTCACATCCGTGATCAGCTCCATATCCCCGCGGCGGGGCTGCACGAGCACCTGAGTGGTGATATTCTCGGGGCCGCAAGCCACCACCTTCTCCTTATACTCGGCCGTCACCGGCACGGCGTAGGCTATCAGATCTACCTTGCCGGAGTCGAGCATGTCAACCGCCCTCGCAAGCGACGGCGCCACCTCGAGCTTCACAGAGATGCCTTTGTCGACAGCCAGAGCCGTCACCAGCTCATAGTCATAGCCCATCTCCTCCCCACGATAGATGAAATAGCTCTCGGGGCTGTAGAGAGTGGCCACCCTCAGGGTGTCGGGAAATCTATGGGACGTATCGGCATCTCCCGCCGACCTGTCGGCCGACCGCCCGCCACACGACTGCAGAGCGGACGCGAGGAGCGAGATCATCAGCGGGAGAATGAGGAGCGGCAGGGAGGTGCGTTTCATACGGGGAGACTGACTTAATCAATATTCAAACATGCCCTCGGATGTGGAGATGGTGAGGCGATTGGCGGGAGCATCCTCCACGCGGCCGATCACTCTGGCGGGGATACCGAAACTCTCGGATATGGCTATCACCTCGTCGGCATAACGGGGCTCTACGTAGACCTCGAGACGATGGCCCATGTTGAACACCTTATACATCTCCTCCCACGGCGTGCCGCTCTCGCGACGGATGAGCTCGAACAGGGGCGGGACGGGAAACATATTGTCCTTGATGACATGTTTCCCCTCCACAAAGTGGAGCACCTTGGTCTGCGCGCCACCCGTGCAGTGGACCATACCGTCTATGGCGGGACGCATCTCGGAGAGGAGGCGCTTCACCACAGGTGCATAGGTGCGTGTGGGCGACAGCACGAGCTGTCCGGCCGTGAGGGGTGTGCCCTCAACCTTGTCCGTCAGCTTGCACGAGCCTGAGTAGACGAGATCCTCGGGCACGGCGGCGTCAAAAGTCTCGGGATATTTTGTGGCGAGATACTTGGCGAAGACATCGTGGCGGGCGGATGTGAGGCCGTTGCTGCCCATGCCGCCGTTATATGTGGTCTCGTAGGTGGCCTGTCCGAACGACGCGAGGCCCACTATCACATCGCCGCTCTTGATGTTGGCGTTGTTGATGACATCGGCCCTGCGCATGCGGCAGGTGACGGTGGAGTCC
>CAZAWC010000117.1:0-7504 GCA_964488595.1 uncultured Staphylococcus sp.
TGAATCCAAACAATCAAATAGGTTACCTAAGTCAGATTCCAAACTATCGTTATTTGGGATCAATAACTTACCTTATGTCCAGAAGAAAGAATTAGAATTTAGTCAAAAACGTTACTACGCAATTAGCAAAAATGGATACACCCTTCCGTAGATTCCTGTTATCCGAGGAGAACCAGAAAAAGTATGGCTTCACGATAAAAGTAGACAAGGGTATAAGCATCTACGGAGACTGTGATATAAACACTCTGTTAGATGCTGCATACGGGCATCCCGCAAGATCTGAAAAATCGGTTATAGACTCTGACAGATTGATACGAGTATCAATTATTGACTCCGGCTTGTATGTCCAGCTACCAAGACAATCCGAACCAGTTTCCGCAGTTGTCAAAATCCTTACTGACGACAATAGCGAAGAACCGAACTTCGCGATATGTATGGAACAGGACGAGAGTATCCTGAGTCGTCTATCATTAGTCAATCCAGCATATTACCCCGATGAAGATAGCTGTAGTTATCTTATGGATCGTAGTAGCTTGACAGTAATAAACGACTATGTGAATGACAATCATGAACGATTATTGAAAGAGTGGAATAAGATCCATCCGAATAATTCGATTGAGACCGATCTTCCTATACCAAATTATCGTTTTCTTGCATCTGATGCACACTTAAACAGATGTCGTGAAGAGAAAAACAAATAAAATAAACAAATGATAATCTTATATATACACGGTTTATCGTCCAGCGGACAGTCGGGGACAGTAAACTTGTTGAGAAAGCATTTTCCGCAAGGCTACATAATTGCTCCTGACTTGCCCCTTGACCCAACCACAGCTCTCAGACTCCTAAAAGACATCTGTAAAACCAATCCGCCAGATTTGATTATCGGCACTTCGATGGGTGGTATGTTCGCGCAACAGATTTTTGGATATAGAAAGATACTTGTGAATCCGGCTTTCCGTATATGCGAGGTACTCAAACAGAATCAGGGCGTCAACAAATTCTTTAATCGTCGTCTCGACGGCGTGCAGGAGTTTGTAATAGATGATGAATTGATTGCCCAATATGAGAATCTGACTGCGCATCAGTTCGACAATATTCCGGCAGGGGAAGATACTTTGACATTCGGCATGTTTGGTATAAATGACGATTTGGTGCATGATTCCGATCTGTTTCTCCGGCATTATTCAAATATTACTTGGTTTGATGGCGGTCATAGATTGAACGACAATATCCTCAAACATTTCGTTGTGCCGGAAATCAACAATATAATACGTCTATCTCCCATTGACACCAATCTATCCAAATCTATTTGAACTAGTGATGAATAAAAGATATGGAGGAATATCGTCGGGCAGAACTCGCCGAAGTCGGGTCATATCAATCTAATGGTAAGGACTTCGTAATTTATATAGTATCAAGAGACACTATTAAAAATCCACATATCCATATAGGAGATGCAGAAACCTATCCGTACTGTAATAAGTTCAATTGCTGTCTTGACTTAATCAGGCCGGAGTACGTTCTGCATCACAAAAAACTTCAAAGTAGATTTGATGATAGCGAATTAAATGGTCTGATTGAGTTCATTCATAACATTGATGAAGATGGAGACCGCGTGTGGCAGTACATTGTTAAGACGTGGAATAAAAATAACTCAAATAACCGATTGTCATTAGATACTCCCATCCCGGATTACCGTGTCCTAATTTGAATTCCGAAGGTCTGGAAAACGCAGACATTGAAGCAAAAAACATGAACAAAAAGAACTCAGGTTTTTCAGCAATCGGGTTGTAATTTTGCAGTACAAGAAAATGCCGAGTCGCTTGAAAGGAAGTAGGCAACAATTTAATACAATCAAATATGAGAGGAAGAGGTCGAATGTTTGAAGGAAGCAGCAATGGCCGATATGATGCAGTTCGCATCAGCCCAAGTAATTCCCACTTCGTTGAAGTCCGTTATGAGAATGGGAAGTGGTATAACGACTGGGGGTCAGGCGGCTCCGACATTATGACACTAGAGTGGCAGGACAACGACTGGGTTGACGCTGTCTTCGCAGACGGAAGTAAGAAACACGCCGTGCTTCTCCGTCCCTAATCTATTGAAGTCTGCGGTAGTTTTGCAAAATTACCGTAGGCTTTTCTGAAATATAACGTATTATTCAAAAATTAAACTTCATAAACAATGTTTTGGTGGATTCTTTGTGCTCTGGGCGCAATCGCAATAGCCATAATGGTAATCGCAGGAGTCATCGGTCTTATTGCCGGTATAATAGAACTGCTATTCTGTTCGTAAGTCAATAGCTATGATAAGGAAATATCTGCTGATAATGATACCTATCTTGGTAGCATTTGGTTGCAATACAGAGAGGCGTAATCAAAGCAAAACGACACAATATGAGACCGGGTGGTTTTCATTCCCAGACTCTACCTATAGTCATCGTATCAAACTATGTGAAGTCAAGTATTATGTAAATCAAGACACGCTATTTACTTCCGAAAAGTATCACTTCCTGACACTTGGTTATTCTTGGAATGATGATGACTCTCAGGCCTATCAACATATAATCTATTTCGACAAGCGTCAACAGCCGTGCAATGGGTGGTATCATATCGTTATCGACAGTATGACTATACCTCGTGAGCCGGACACTCATCTCTCAAGTATTGTGTTGAGAAGCTATGTGGGTGATAAGTATGACTACAAAAATCGACCACACGCAAATGCATATCTATTTAACGCAACTACTGAAATAGAAGCAGATAGAGATCGGAACAAACTTTCTAAAGAACTATCCAAACTATATAATATTATAAAATAACGAATTATGGCAAAAGAAAAGTTCGAGATAATAGAAGAGAACGATGTGGTAGTCTACGACGAAAGCGATGATTACGACCCCGGTGAAGATGAAGAATCGGAAGAGTTTCGCTTGATGACTAACGAAGAAATCTTCACTGACGAATATCTGCAAGCCTACGCTAAGGAAATGGATGCTAAAATCAAACGCGAGAAACGTAATGATAGGCTGATATCGGTTGGGGTAGTTGCTGGAGTGATTGTATTCATTGCAGCAATAACCTATCTTAATTTCAAAGACTTATTCTAAAAATATGGATATTGATACTCAAAACATATATGGAAATGGAAATCCTCCCTACTCGCTGTATCAAGCAGAAGATGGGAAATGGGGGTTGATTGACGGCTCCGGTAACAAGCTCGGCGCAGTGTTTGAGCGTGGCGAAAGCGACTGCTTCACTTGTGTTCCCTGGGAGGTTGTCAGCTTTGACCCGCAGGAAGGCTTCAAATTGGTCGCGTGGTACGACCCTTGCGAAGTATGGTTTGATTTCACGATCGAAATTCCTGAATATCCATCAGAGTTCAATCATTTCCTCTGGGAAAAGCAGACACAAAAGCTGCAAGATGTAAAAGAAGAAATCTTACCAATATTGCCGGAGGAGGCTCATTGGCTTATTGAGTGTATGCTCCTTGCTGAGCGAAATAAAGAAGCCGATTGGGATGAAGAGGAGCGACAGATTGAAGCGATGCTAAAACAATATCCCACACTAGCTCAACCAAAGGAATCCAACAATCTGCTCGACCCAATTATGCGCAACAACGATATATCGGAAGATATTCAACGCACTATCTGGACTGCGAAAGTTACTCTTGATTATCAGATCCGAGACTACCTTCATATATTAACAAACTAAGATATGAATAGATTGACTAAAATACTAACTGTTATTGGACTGCTTATAACTATGAGTGCCGCAGCCCAAACGCAGAGCAGACAAGAAATCGCAGAAGCGATGCGCGAAACGACGTGGAAACGACAGACGGTTGAAGAATCCCACCCCATAATTGTACCGTTTGAGGTGCCGCTACGTAAAATCAATCAGCAGCTCAAAGATATCGGCCATCGCCCTGTGTATGAAGTAAATGGGTATGTGATAATACCTCCCACAATGTACAAGCAAACTCGTGGTGGGTCGTGTGGGATCATGATTGCGTTTACTGACTATGAACATTTCGTAGCCGCAGATCTCCGCTGTCCAAACTGCTATCGTAACTATGGCAAAACAATAACGATGAAGCTGGGGATCCACGGTGGGAAATATACCCCGACTTGCCCCGAGTGCAGCGCGCAGGTGATGGCCTTCGTCTTTAGTGGTAGCAGAACTCTCAACGCTTACGATTTTGGCATGGATGACCCGGAACATCTTGACAGTTATATAGTTGAGATTTATAAAAGTGATAAAGGCGAGGCAATTCTAAGAATTGACAATCCCACATTTCTGACACCTGTGGTCAATCCGGAAAGAAACAAGCCTCAATACCAATATGAGCCGACCAGGGAAGACTTATGGGGCGAAAAGAAATAGAAATTTATAGAAATACTCTTGTAATAAAACTAAGAGTATCAGCATAATTAACTAAATCGTTATCGCAGAGTATAGTTCTTCTTTAATGTCCTGTCTCAATAGTTCGCTAAAAAAAGAGTGATGTTTGAAATATTGGAAAATTTTATCGGTATACTTTTGTTATCCATTACTAATATGATAGGATGATACGTTTTGTCTAATCCTCAATATATTCTTAAAATATTGAATTTCTTAATAGAAATGGAATGTATATATTTTTGACGTATTTATGACTGCTTTATGGATAAACCTCTAAATCAAAGGATCCTCGAAGATATTCAAACTGGTGATTTTTCTTCTTTTGATAAATTAACAGAAGAAAAACAAGTATCCTTGATGAAAAATTGGGATGATGATATGCAATTACAATATCTTATGAGAGAGCCTACTATATCTCAAGAAGAATTCAATGGACATTTAGATAAAATAGCAAATGGTACATTTAATTTATGAAAGTCCGATATAGTAAGTTGACTGATAGTTTTTTTCTTCTTTTGATAAATTAAATGAATCTCAAAAGAGTTATATTGCAAAAAAAATGGGATAAAGATATGCGATACAAATATCTAACGAGACATAACGTTATGTCAGAAAGTGATTTTTTTAATCAACCTGACAAAATTATGAATGATTTGGAAAGCAATGAATTTAGTATTTGATGAATTCCACAATCATTTAAAGACAAATAAACATAAACAAATACACAGGAGGTAATTTGTTTGTGTGCGTTTTTTGATTGGCGGGGAAAATAGAGGATATTCATTAACAAATACTAACATTAATATGGATATGTCAAATACTCGTGGATATATTATGGTCGTCAACGGTAATGGTGAAAGAACACGTGTTAAGGTTGAAGAATACAATAAATCTCAAAAAAATAATGAAGACAAAATGAATCAAAATGAGTATAAATACGATCTTGCTTGGGATTTACAGAAGCTAAAAACGCATTTTACCGAATAGAAACTAGTGCAAATCACAAAGTTCAAGGTGAAGAATTACAAGAAACCGGTTGTATGGACTTAGAAGATGCCCGGTAGCGTTTACATGCCAAAATTTGTAAATTCTTTGCGTTTTGAGATTTGTTTTCCACCTTTATAAATGCTTCATTTAAAGCTGGAGGCGTATTGGTAGGGCTATCCCAGACAGAATGAGGGACATCACTTGAGAAAATCTCCGACAGAGCTGGCCCGGATTTTCGTTGAGAGTGATTATCTTGAACATTATACTTTCTCATATAGTACTTATCTATAAAAATAGCAGAGGAAATTTCTTCTGCTATTTTTATTTGTCACATGGATAAAGTTGAGGATACTCATTTAAAATAATATCGTTAGGACTCAAATAAAAAAATATAATTGAATATATCTGTAGAATTTGATAGAAAGATTTCTATCGCTTTTCATTAATTATCAGCTGATTATACGCATGTAAAAGCACGTGTATTTTTTGATATGTCAATACACAAAAAGCGGTAAAAACGTTGCTATATATCACTAATCCTGAGATGTTTCTAATGAAATATGAAATTCTCTCTTTTATATGATACTCGCATACGTATAGTCTAACCCTTAGATTTTTTTGGGGAAAAATTGGTAGTCAAATCAAGAATTCATTTTTTATCCTCTGAACCGTTGAAACAGAGACATCACATAATTTTGCGGTTCGCCGGATTGATGTTCCATGTTTAAGTTCGCGTATAACAGTCCTATATTCATTTTCTTTTTGCTCTTTTGATTTTACGCTTCCGACTTTTCTTCCCAACTTACCACCACACTCTACATACCTATTCCGACCTGACTGCAATCGGAACTGGATGTTTTCCCTTTCCATTTCAGCACATGTACCGAGAACCGAAACAAAGATATTAAGGAACGGATTCTTAGTCCCATCCAGTTGGAAGAGACTAATATTCTCTTTTTGGAAATATATGTTCAGATTTCGGTCTTTGCAGAACCGGACCGTAGCCAACACTTCGTCAACATTTCTACCGAGACGCGACAATTCCGAAACGAGTATACAGTCTATCCCCATATCTCCACATTTTTTCAGACAATCGGAAAGCACCGGACGCTCTTCGTTCTTCTTTGCGCCACTGATGTGTTCCTCATACACCTTTACTACGCAATACCCGGCACCCTCGGCATAACGTCTGAGATCCCCCACCTGTCTGTCAGTCGTCTGTCGGTCGCCCAGAGATGATACCCTGGCATATATTACTGCTTTCTTCATATTTCAGTTTTTGATTGCTCGAAGGTAGCAGGAATATCTTGATTACACCAATTTTGGCACCTAATGTATCCTAAAAAATCAAAGATATTTCTGACTACTAAATTGCTTTTTAATAGTAGGTTTCAACAGAATTATTTGAATACATCTGTATTCTGAATACACTATTTGGAATTTTTGAGTATACTAATATAGAAGCACATCAATAAAGATGAGGCCTACCAATAATCAATGTCTGAAAATGACGCTAATCTTTTTGAGGAACTCTACCTCACAATTCAACGACTGGAGAGCAAAATCGATAGTCTCCAAAATCAACTTGAGTCATTCTTAAAAGTCGAGCGCAAATCCGATTCCGAATGGATGACCCTAAAAGAACTTCAAATGTTTCTTCCGAACCATCCGTCGGAATCGACAGTTAGGCGTATGGTCAAGGAGAAGTTCGTTCCGATATTCCGTTCCGGTAAACGAATTCTTGTCCGAAGAACTGATGTCGAAAAGTGGCTAAACACATCTGTAGTTACCTCCTTGACGGATATACAGGAAGAATCGGTGAGCTTCTTTACGCACAAGACAGGTATAAAGACGGCACCATGGAGACAACAGTCTGCCTAAACATTCCTACCGAATGTTAATCTTTCCAAGGTTAGAAATTGCAGGATTTAATGAGCAAACAGGTATCATTACCTGTTATTGTCATTCATTAGTAGTCAATTATTATGTCACATTTGAGTCACCACAGACTGCAACTATCTGTAACTCAATAGTAGTTATCTATGAAGAAGTGAAATAACCCCTCTCAACTGAGGAAATAAAATAGCAAAAGGAGCGTGCAGTCCATTCCGGCT
>CAZAWC010000118.1:0-7462 GCA_964488595.1 uncultured Staphylococcus sp.
TGAAGATACATTTTGACGATAGTCCACGACCCCCTGTCGGGGGCCGCATTTCATTGTTCGCCATTGTTTACCCGGGCCAAGGCCCGGGCCTACCGGTAGCCACGACCCCCTGTCGGGGGCCGATCTTGACTCGGCATCATTTCCCACCTGTCGGGGACCGACTTAGACGCTACATCTACTTGCTCCTCTCGGGGATCGACTTGGACGTGACATCCATCCTCGCGCAGCGTGGCGTCCAGCAAGGACGCCGAATCATCGTAACCCCATTCGCCGCAGCGCAGCGGAGGCGATTGGGGAGGAACGCGGGCCAACTGTGGGCGTCCGGCAAGGACGCCGAATCTTCATAACTCCACCAGCCGGAGATGCGAGTAATGTATATATCGGCAACCATGCGCGGAGATTCGGCGTCCCGACCGGACGCCATTTGTTATGGCAGGTTATACCCCAATCGCCTCCGCTGCGCTGCGGCGAATGGGGTTACGATGATTCTGCGTGCTCCGCACGCCTACCCCCGGCACTCTATCTGCGGCCCCCGAGAGGGGGTCGTGGATTTGGTAGGCCCCGGCCTTGGCCGGGGTGTAAAACGCACTCTCTATATCCGGCCCCCGACGGGGGTCGTGGATTACCCTCTCACGCCGTGGTGAAAATCCATTGCTCCAAGAAGTATACATTTTGATGATAGTCCACAGAGGGGATCGTGGATTACCCGCCCTTGGTTGTCGGGGGGCTCACAGCCCTTTGTGGAGCCAAGCGCCAGAGATGAGGCGCCACAGGAAGATGGCCCCGCGGAAACAAAGCTCGATGCACATGGCCAGCCACACCCCGTCGAGCCCCATCATAGGCGCGAGAATGATGGCCAGCGGGATGCGCACCAGCCAGATGCTTCCGAAATTCATCGCCGCCGGCAGAATGGTGTCACCCACCCCCACCATCACCCCATAGGCCACGATGGAGGCCGCAAACATCGGCTCGGCAAACGCCTCGATGCGCAGCGCCGACGCCCCGAGGCTCACTATCTCGGCGTCGGGGCTCAGCAGACGCATCACCGCCGGCGCAAACAGATAGAGCACCACGCCCATCAGCGTCATGGTGAGCATCCCCATGGCCGTGGTGATGTAGCCGAAGCGCCGCGCGAGGTCGCGCCGCCCCGCCCCATAGCTCTGTCCCACCAGCGTGGTGGCCGCGTCGGCTATGCCATAGCCCGGCATATAGCAGAGGCTCTCGGCAGTGACCGCAAACGCATTGGCAGCGATGGCCGCCACCCCGAGCGGCGCCACAATGACCGTGACGGCTATCTGGGCGCCGCAGATGACGGCATGCTCGAGAGTCATGGGGGCCGACACGCGCGCCGCCTTGTGCAGAGTCTGCCGCGTGGGGCGGAACGACCCCGTGGTGCCGCGCAGGCAGATGTCGGGCTGGCGGCGCAGCAGATACCACATCACCGCCCCCGCCGTGACACTCTCCGCCGCCACTGTGCCCAGCGCAGCGCCCAGCACCCCCAGCCCGGCACCCGGCAGGGTGAACTCCAGCGAGCCGAGGCTCACCGTCGAGGTGGGGAAGATGAGCAGGCGGTTGAACACCACGTCGAGCACACACATCATCACGTTGAGCGCGCCGGGCACCTTCATATTGCCCGCGCTTCGCAGCATCCCGCTCCCCAGATAGTTGAGCGTGAGCAGCGGCAACGACAGAGTGAACACAAGAAAGTAGACCGACGCCTTGCCGCACACCGCCTCCGTGCCCCCGAGCCACCGGGGCAGAGGCATGGCCACGGCGCTCCCCGCGGCCGCTATCAGAAGGCTGAAGAGCAGACATGACACTATGCTTTGGCGCAGGATGGAGCGCGCGCGCCCGAAGTCGGACGCACCGATGCTGTGGGCCACCTGCACGCTGAATCCCGTGGTGACCATCGAACACACACCCCAGCAGAGCCACAGCGACGTCGACACCAGCCCCACGGCGGCCGAGTCGTCGGCCCCGAGACGGCCCACCATCGCAGCGTCGATATACTGCATCATGATGCTCGAGAGCTGGGCCATCATGGCCGGCCACGAGAGCATGGCGGTGAGTCGGAGCTGCTCGCCGACGGAGACGGGACGCCCGGAGCGGATTACGCCGATGTCCGTCACAGCTGGGTGAGGGTTTGCAACATACGGTCGAGCCCCTCGGCCAGCAGCGCGCGCGGGCAGGCGAGGTTGATGCGGATATAGCCGTCGGTGCCATACATGGTGCCCGCGTTGACCCACACGCCCGCCTTGTCGAGCAGCAGCTCCTCGAGCGCGTCAGAGGCCATGCCGAGCGGCCTTATGTCTACCCACAGCAGATAGGTGGCCTCGAGGCGGCACACCGGACACGACGGCAACCGCCGGCGCAGCTCGCCCGCGGCATAGGCGCAGTTGTCCCACAGATACCCGCGCAGGGCGTCGAGCCATGCCGCTCCCTCGGGGGTATAGGCGGCCTTGAGCCCCTCGATGCCAAACGGATTGACGTCACACACCTCGTTGATGTTGATGGCGCGGTCTATGGCCGCACGGATCTCGGGCGAGGGGGTCACGATGTTGGCTATCTGCAGCCCCGCCGTGTTGAATGCCTTGGAGGGGGAGAGGCACACCACCGCCCCCGGGTCGACCGTGCCGTAGGGCACATATTCCGTGCCGGGGGCCGTCAGCTCGCAGTGTATCTCGTCGCTCACCACCGTCACGCCGTTGGCGCGGGTGATGCGGGCCACCTCCTCGAGCTCGGCGCGGGTCCAGAGCCTCCCGGCGGGGTTGGCCGGATTGCAGAGCAGCAGCATCTTCACGTCCGGGCGGGCGCATATCGCGGCCAGCCCGCGGGTGTCCATCCCGTAGGTGAACGTGCCGTCGCCGCAGTCGTGGCGCAGCAGCGGATTCTCCACCACGACGCAGCCGTTGTTGCGGATCGACGAGAAGAAGCAGTTATAGACCGGCGTCTGCACCACCACCCCCTCGCCCGGGCGGACGAGGGCCTTGATGATGGCCGAGAGGGCCGGCACCACCCCCGAGGTGTAGATCACCGCCGCGGGGTCTATCTCATAGCCGTGGCGCCCGGCAAACCATGACCGCAGCGCCTCATAATAGTCAGGCCCCGGGAGGGTGTAGCCAAACACCCCGTGGTCCACTCTCCGCCTCAGCGCCTCCGTGATGCAGGGCGCGGTGGCAAAGTCCATGTCGGCCACCCACAGGGGGATGCTGCCGGGGCGCGAGTCCCATTTGTATGACCCCGTGCCGGTGCGCACCGGGGCCGTGTCGAAGAGGGGCGTCATGCTTCGGTCTGCTCTATGCGGCAGTCAGCGGGTTGCAGCACATTGCCGTCTTTGATTATCTCGCCTACGCGGGGCAGCCTTATGGAGCCCGTGCGGGGATTCTTGATCGAGGTGACTGGCGAGAGGATCACGGCCTTCAGGTCCGTGTCCTCGAAGGCGAGGTCGGCATCAGGGTCAAACGTACAGTCCTCCAGTATCAGCCCCTTGCAGTAGCACAGCGGCTGTGTGCCCGATATGTGACAGCGCACCAGCCTCAGCCCCTCGGAGTGCCACCCCAAGTACTCGCCCGAGAGGGTAGAGTCGATGACGGTGACATCCTTGGTGTTCCAGAAGGCATCCTTGGAGTGGATCTCGGCATTGCGGATGATGACGTTCTCGCAATACTGGAACGAGTAGTTGCCATGCTGGCGCCAATGGTTGATGGAGATGTTGCGCGAGTGCATGAACAGATAGTCGGCATTGTCAACACTCACATTGTTGATGCGCACGTCGGTGCAGTGCCACAGGGTCTCCTGAGCGTCGGGGATCTCCACATCCTCGAGCGTGATGCCGGTCATCTCCCTGAACATCTTGGGGGCCTCCACGCGTGTGTGGCGCATGACACACCCCTTTGAGTACCACAGCGCCGCGCGAGCCCCGGGGGTGAAGAGCGAGTCGGTGATCTCGAATCCGTCCGTGTGCCACAGAGGATATTTGCCTTCAAAGCGGCACCGGTCTGCCACTATGTCCGAGCAGCACTTGAGTGCACTCTCTCCGGCGTGAAAAGTGACGCCGATGAGATTAAGATGGCGCGATGCGAATAGGGGCCGCTCGCCGCCGAATTCCTCATTTTCAATCGTTGTCATTTCTGAAAAGGATTTTTATATCTTCCGGCCAATTGCCGGGCGAAATAGTAGAAAAACTGTATGTCGTCGATGAAATAACGCCTGAACATGCGTTTTGGCTCTTTGAGAAAGCGGTAAAACCACTCCATGCACATCCGCTGCACCCATCGCGGGGCGCGGCTCACGTTGCCCGCCTCAAAGTCGATGGTGGCGCCCAGAGCCATCCACAGCCTCACCCCCGGCATCTTGTGGCGGTGGGCCATGATCCACTTCTCCTGTTTGGGAGCCCCCACGCCCACCAGCACCACATTGGCCCCGGAGGCATTGATGCGGGTGGCTATCTCGTCACACTCGGCGGCGTTGCGCTCAAACCCGAACGAGGGCGAGAGCGCCCCCACCACTATCTCGCGCCCCACGCGGGCATTGATGCGGCGGCGTGCCTCGTCGGCCACCCCCTCGCGCGCGCCCAGCAGGAATATGCGGCAGTCGGGATCGTCGGCATGGTGCATATAGTAGGCCGTGAAAAACGAGCTCCCCGGGATAGCCTCGGGGACAGGGCGGGGCAGCAGGCGCGAGGCCATCTGCAGCACACGGCTGTCACACACCACCCACTCTGCCTCGCGGCACACGCGGTAGAACTCCTCGTCCCTCTGCAGCTTGACGAGATGGTCCAGATTGGGGGTCACCAGCACGCCGCTCTCCAGCCTGTCGAGCAGCTCGGCCTGTGTCACGGCCCTCACCGGGATGTTAAGGATGTCGATTGTGTCTGTCATGGTGAATGCAAAGTTAGCAATAATCCGTCAATCTCCGAAAAAAACAGAGGACACCTCACGGTGGCCTCTGTCATATTTGCAAGTAGTAGACGGGGCATGCCTGATATCAAGCCCCGCTTTGGGATAAATCTGTGTCGGTCTGTGGCCTTATCGGCGCTTGGTGACGCGCGAGGGGTCGCGGTGCCACTCCTCGCCATACCACTTCACGTTGGGGTCCTTGAGCCACTCCATCCACTGGACGTAGGCCTCGTTGACGGGCATACTCTCCACCGGCCATTCCCAGCCCGACTCCACACACACCATCTGAGGCGCGGCAAAGAGGCTCTGACTGTGGTCGGGAGCCGTCACCGTACGCTGGGTGTCGGTGAGCTGCAGGGTGTTGTGGAGGGAGATCTTGCCATAGGGCGCACCCGAGAACTGACGGTCGGGGTCCACGAGCAGCCAGAAGCCGCCGAGGGTCGAGACGTTGCCGTTGGCCGTGTTCCACTGCGAGTGGTTCTGATGGGGTGTGAGGCTATACTCTCCGGGCACCGTGAATGTGATCTCGGCCTCGCAGGTGTGTTGCACAGTGGCGCCCACATTGAGAGGAGCGCTGAAGTGTGCGCCCTTCTTGAGCCAGTAGTGACACTCGCCGCCTATGGCAAATGTACCTTCGCCCGTGGTGTCGCCGTCGGCGATAGTGCCGTCATACATCAGATAGATGGGGAGCGTGCCACCCACTGCGAGGGGCTTCACTGTGAGGCGGGTCATGGTCTGGTCGTTGCCATCTTTGGTGGCCACGGCTGTGACTGTGAACACAAGGTCGTTGAAGTCAAAATCGTTGGCACCGAGGTCCTCGGCAGCCACCACCCACTCATAGGCCTTGTCCTCGATCGGCGGAGTCGGAACGTCGGGATCCTCCTCGTCGTCGCTGCTGGTGTCCACCTTGAGCTCGTTGTCAAACACATCCACACTCGTCTTCTTCACCACGAAGATAAGGTCGTTGAGGTCTATGTCATCTGTTGCCCAGTCCTCAAAGGCAAAGAATGTACGGTTGGTAATTTTGCCTGTTTTGGAGTCCTTATGGGGAACGGTGGCCATGGCGGCGCGGGCATAGTTACCCTTGTTCATACTCGCCGCATAACCCAGATTTTGCCATGTAAAACGATTGAAAGCGTAGTTAAAATATTCGTCCTTATAGGCATAAATCAATTGGTCACCGACGTTGTAGGCATACTCATTAAAGTTATCTTTAACTTCGCCTCGGGCGTAGAATGTAACTTTATCATCATCGTTGACGCAGACTATACGTCCGAAGTCCTGATTGCGTATCTCCTGACTGAACATAACATGATGGTATGGAAGCCCATCAGCACCCCACTGACCATTATGGTGATGCCAAGGTATATTCCATGTGACAGGGTCTCTTTCTTCTATTAGTGGATGGCCGCTATTGTCTTTTACTTTTATGTAAAAACCAAATTTGATAGACCTGTTGAAATACAAGGATATACCCTCAGCTTTCACAGCCGGATTACCAGTGATTCTTCCATCTTCATCTTTAGGAAGGAAATCTTGTTCTGTGCTTACAGGCTTGAAGACCGGGTCTTCATCACTGAGATCTTTGGTCAACTCCAAGCGGCCCGAACGGGAATAGTAAATGTCCTGCATGTTGTGCCCGACAGTATACTTCAAAGTGGCGTCCGGAGTACTGTTATTCTCTATTTCGTAATAAGACAATGTGCCTTCGTCGTCGAGCCAATATACACCCAGTACATGGCTTGCCGCGGTGTTCCAATATATGGGGTAGAAGGTGAATATATCACCGGCTTTAGCCGTGATGTTGAAGTTGTCGTGGACGTTCTCTCTGTCGATATTGTCTACTCCTTCCGGCAGGGCCTCAAGTATCTCCTCGAAATATGACTTATCAAACACTTGCGCCGGAGCCGCCGAGGCGGTAATATCATCGCCATTAGGGCCGAATGTCAGCTCGGGCATGTCAATGTCGGCAGACTGCGGATCGGGCACGTCGTTGTCGACGTCGATGGTGGCGTTGAGGGGCACGGTATAGGCCACACTGTTCACCTTGACGCAGAGATTCTTGACCGACGGCGGGAGATTCATGGGGATCTCATTGCTGCCTGTCACCTGACGATAGTCGGCAAAAAGATAGCGAGTGCCGTCGACAGTGGCATATACTTTTATATCGGAGGGCTCGGAGGTGAGTACTGTCACAGTGCTCTGCCGGGCCATGTTGAATGTGTGGCCCGAGGCCATCACGCCATATTCCTTGATGAAGGCGCGTGTGTAGAGCTCCTTGGCGTCGGGGCCGGGCAGATTGTCCTGGCAACCCGTGAAGAGAGCTCCGATGAGAAGACCACCCGCAATTAGGTTTTTGTAGTTCATTATATGGATTGTGTAGTAGTTTTTATATATCTGCGTGTGTCTCTACAGACATGCAAAGGTAAGGCTAATAACCACCCCCCCCAAGCGCGTTAACATTTATTAACAAAATTAGCACGAAAATAACCTTTTTTGCACAAAATCCCCCCTCCCAAGCCACCCATGCCACGAGATTCGGCGTCCCTGCCGGACGCCCAAGA
>CAZAWC010000119.1:0-3897 GCA_964488595.1 uncultured Staphylococcus sp.
AGGTTAAGCTACGTTAAAAATTTGGGGGGGTAGTTATTGGCCGTAAATTTGTGAAAAAATTCCGAATTATAGTAACTAATCCACACAAACCACATTTTAAACCGATGAAATTGTCCATCTCAGCGGTGGGCGGTGTCCTCATGCTCGCGATGCTCGCATCGGGATGCTCGAGCGACCCCATCCCCTCCACCCCCGACCGCAACGAGCGCTACGACCGCGAGTTCGTACGCGAGTTTGGCGTGCCCGACCCTAACCACACGTGGTCTGACGCCGGCGAGACCACCCTCACGTTCGTGTCGGGCTCAAGCACACATGTCCGCGTATACTATCAGGAAGATGACGCCCTCTATCTCGTGGGCGACGTCACCGCGCCCCAAGGCGAACAGCTGGTGCCATTCATGGTGCCCACAAGCATCAGCTCGCTCATAGTCGAGACAGAAAACGGACGCACCTCCGCCCCCGTCGGTGCCCGCGTGGACCTCGACGCTATCACCAACGCAAGCCGCGCCGAGTCGAGGTATTACGTAACGGAGGTACCTCTCGAGGAGAGGCAGATCCTATTCACATTCGATAATGTGACTAAAAAGTACTTTGACGCTTTTCCCATAGGGCAAAACAATCTGTATACCGAGAATCAGGACGTGGATTTCTATAACTTTATCTGCTGTCGAGACTCGGAGGATAATCCCAAAGACTTTATGCTATATCCGATATATTGGAAAAATGACTACCGACAGTTCAGCAGTGTAGAAGACTTTTTTCCGAAACATGCGACAAAGGAGGACTATGAAGGTAGATTTCCCCTCAAGATAGATTTTTCTTTTAACATTGACGACTATGAGTCGGACAGAGTCCCTACACAAATTAGCCCGGGCCCTACGGGAAATGGCTCATATCCACCATCCGGAGATCTTACAATACGGTCATATGGCATTCGATATTCGAACTTCCATAGTATTGTACCCAGTCAGAATTTCGGGTCGATTGAAGTATCTATGAATGGTAGACTTGCACAATCATACAATCTCTATGACAAATTTTGGGACGTGACCGGTCGCTATCTCAACCGTGCCTATGACACGATGATAATGTATCATCCAAAGAATACAACCGTCACCTACAAAGTCCCCGTCAAGACCGACGACAACAATCTCAGGTGGGAGGAACGCAAGAGTGAAGCATTCTTTATCGGTGTGTCGCAACCGCCGATGGAGAACAGGACATCGACGCTCATTCTCGGAGACACTCATCGCCCCGACTTCTGCGACATAGTTTACCTCGCTGTTCCTGCCGATATGGGAGACAAGATGGAAACAACTTTTTCATCGGCCGGATCGTCGACATCGTCACAATATACTTTCGCTGCCGAGGATCTCGGGGGAAGCTATGACTGGGATTTCAACGACGTAGTTTTCACCGCCACCTGTGTAACTTGCGACGCCTCGCAAACGATGATCGACTTATACAACTTCTCCAGCTATGACGTCTATCTACACACATATGAGTCGGATCCTGAATTCAAAAACACGTATGTCTATCGGATCTCTGTCACTCCGAATGCCGCGGGTGGAACAATGCCTGTCTATATCGCATACAAGGGATCGGTAACCACTTTGTTTGAACAGACTTTACGCACGATTCTCGGCTCCGACTCGACAAAGTTGACATATAATGATTTTGCAATTTGGATAGAACGAGTGAGAGCTTCTTCTTCTCCCATCTTTAACGACGGAATCTCAATCATCGGCACCGAGGTGCATAAGTGGCTCGGAGGGACTTCGACAGCCAAACCTCTTAATGTCGACGGATCCATCACCCACACGGGACGCACGGTGACATTCTATTCCAAGACAGGCATAGATCATCACTATGGAGCGATAATGAGCAACGCCGACGAGGCCTTGAAAAACTTCTTCATCATCGTAGACAAGGAAAACACCCTCGGCATAGACACCTCCGAGGCCTTCGACCCCAATGGCGAGGGTGAAGCACGCAATGCCATAACTCCGTTTGACGGCGTATTTGGCGAGGGGGCATACACTATAGGGGCCGTGAGCGAGGACAGGAACTCTATAGTCCCACAGATGATATGCGTGAACAGCAAGACATGGCAATGGCCGATGGAGGAGCGCCACATCTCGCTGGGCTATCCCAAATTCCGCGACTGGGTGTCAGACCAGTATACGCTTTGGATGTATAACACCAACAATGAGCACCTGAACGACCGGCGCTGAGCCGTCCGAACAGGAATTATCACACAATCGAGACCGGAGGCAGTCACCCTATCCACGGGAGGTTGCCTCCGGGTTGTTTTCTGCCCATAGAGTCTTTGGATGTGGGCACCAAACCATTTTGAGAGGGTAAGCGTTAGAGTGGTGTAATCAAAATAAACAAATAACTGACGAAAGGAAGCAACACTATGATGACTCTGACAATCTGGTCTGATTTCGCCTGTCCTTACTGCTATATCGGCGAAACGCGTCTCGAAAAGGCAATCGAAGAACTCGGACTCAAAGACGAGGTGATGATCGACTATCGGGCATATGAACTTGACCCGGAAGCGTCGAAGGAGGTTGTGTCATCTACACCCGAACGTTTTGCAAAGAAATATCGCCTCTCCCTCGATAGTGCCAAGGCGCAGATCGAGCAGATCTCGTCGCTGGGCCGTGAGGTGGGAATAGACTTCAGATATGCCACCACACAATATACCAACACCCGCGACGCTCACCGGCTGATGAAACTGGCCGAGGCAAAATATGACCGTGCGACCGTGGCACGCCTCAATGAGCTGCTCTTCAAGGCATATTTCGTGGAAAATCTCGTGCTGGCCGACCATGCGGTGCTCCTCGACAAGGCTCTGCAGGCAGGCATGAAGGAGGATGAGGTGAAGGATGTGCTGGAGTCGGACAAATATGACGACGAAGTGCGCCTTGACGAGCGCGAGGCGATGATGCGCGGCATCAGAGGAGTGCCCTACATTGTGTTTAACGGCGACTTTACAGTGCCCGGAGCCTTGTCGACCGATGGATTCAAGACGGCGCTCAACCGTGAGTTGAAGAAAATCAGAGAGAATGAGCCCGAGGAGCGTCCGCACCAGTGCGGCCCTGAGGGGTGTGTACTATAACCAAATCAAGACAGGAGGTAAGAGAAAGTCATGATCAGAGAGCTACAGGTGAACGGCGTATTTGCCGAAAACACCTACTTTTATATCGATGATCACACCAAGGCGGGATTCCTGATAGACCCGGGTGCACAGGCCGGGATAATATATGACGCCGTGGTGCGCAACGGCTGGCACATAGAGAAGATTCTGCTGACACATGGCCACTTTGACCATTTCGGGGCTGCCGAGATGCTGAGGGAAAGACTCGTTGCGCCTATCTATATCTATCCGTCAGATGCGCGCTATCTCACGGACCCGTCACTGAACCTCAGCGCCCCCAGCGGCCAACCGCTGAGGGTGGTCCACTATGAGGAGTTGCACGACGGCGAGACTATCCGGCTGAAGGCTAACTCGGGATTCTATCTGAGGGTGATCCATACTCCGGGGCACACGCCGGGGTCGGTGACCTACTATGCGCCCGAAGATGGGGCTGCCTTCGTGGGCGATACACTCTATGAGCATGGCCCGGGACTGACACATTTTCCGGGGGGCGACAGACACCTGCTGGAGGACTCGATCATCCACAAGATACTCACGCTGCCCGACGACACCATCCTCCTCTCCGGCCATTCCTCACCCATCACCGTTGGCCAAGAGAAGGCCCTCATGCTGAGGTAGGGAGGGCTTCAATCTCAGGCAGCAAAATAGGTCGAGCAAGCACGCGGCTGCAATCTTGAAACTTTTTGCATCTTAAATTTGTAATATATTGCAACTTTTCATAACTTTGTGGGATG
>CAZAWC010000119.1:3997-7460 GCA_964488595.1 uncultured Staphylococcus sp.
GCAGAGAAGCTCAACGTCACGAAGTCATATATTTCGCGGATTGAAAACGGCCTGATCACCCCCAGCGTCACGGTTTTTTATCGCATAATCGAGGCTCTCGGCATGCGTGTAGAGATCGTGAAACCAATCGGGTGAAATCTCATCGACCGTAAAGCCGTCAATTAACCACGCCCGAAGAACACAAGGGGAGATAATGTTACCACCAGCAACATTATCCCCCCTTTGTCATATCGAAACAGACTAATCACCTAACTGTCGAAAAAACATTACCGTCATAAGCGGGATGTAGGAAATAATCACTAACTTTGTTCCCTGAAAGCATTTGGATAAATAACCATCAAAGAAAACAGAGAAACAATTATCGGGAAAATAGAAATATATGGAGCTTACTGATCGTGATGATATAGCGAAACAGAGATTAGACTCTATTCTCTCCGATAGACTTCTGCGGTTCAATCCTTACAGTGTGACTGATGAAACGTTGGTTGAGTGTGCCGCAAGAGGCTGTTGGTTGACATGGCCGTAGGTCACCCAAATGTTAATATTTCATTTCCAAGATATTCAGTTAGTCCGTGAGAAGGGGACATATTACGGCCTATCCTTCAAAGTGGGCAAAGCCCCAGAGACTTATCATTATAGCATAAATACATTTTCGAGTCCTCTGACACACTTAGTCTCTAAGCGTCCGGTGTGGATGACTCTGAATGACAAACACATCACTCCCTCAACGATAAAGAGACTTATAAATAGAGATGTATTTGTCAGCCATGCTGTCAATTGCAGTAAGATCTCCGGGAAAATAGTGCCGTCATATAGAATGTATCTTCTGTCGGGAGCCGTCAGCAGACAGGCTGCGGCAATAAGGGAGGGCATGATACGATCAAAGATCTCCATGCTTGAGGAGATTATGACATATCCATCGCATCCCGATCTTTTGGCTTATACAGGTCATGGATTTGATTTCCGTCCGCCGATTCTTGCCGCAATTGATACCATCCGCAGATTTCCGGACACACCGCGATGCGGAATACTCTGATGGGGTCGGTAATCTACCACGCCAACAACCATAGAAACGAGAGTAGAAGAAGCGCCTGTTTGTCAAAACGGTGGTAGGAAAAGAAAAATCAATGGAGGGTGTCAATCTCATGCTGCAATAAGTCAAGGAAGCGGGCTGCGTGTGCACCATCCATTTGTGTATGGTGGAATTGGAATGAGACTGTGAGAGTGGTTTTCAAAAGACGTTTTCTGTATTTGCCCCATATCATGAAAGGGTTGTTGAAGATGCCGCTGTACATTCCCACCGCACCATCTATATCGAATCGGGCAAGTGCGGATGTGCCGATCACCATGCGGTCGGGCAAGTCATGGTTCTCACAGAGTGCAGCCACTCGTCGGGTAAAACGCAGATAATCGGAATTGAATACGTCAAGATCATCGGAGAATGGCACATCACACGAACTGACCTCACCCTGACTGTTTGCCACTATGGTATTGACGGCGAGAGAATCATACTCAATGAGTTTGCCATCGACCGGGAGTAGCAGAAATTCCTTTACCTGCGAGGCGGCGCGTCCGATGCACCAGCACATCAGCATATTGAACTTAAGTCCACGCTTGCGGCTGACTTTCAACAATCGGTTGATCTCAAGCGTCTTGAAAAACGTCACCATCGGCATGGGAGCATTCATCCACATATCGAAGGCGTAGGCTCTCGTTGTTTCCTTAGGGTTTACTTCTTTCATTTTTTGCGGCAAAATTAGCGCATTGCCGCTGCATCCGATAGAAGAAAAGGGACATTCAGAAAGGCGAGGCAAACAAATCGGAATACACCTGTTGTGTTTTCAGCAATTCTGCCGGGGTAGCACCGGCATAGCGGCGGCACTCACGGATGAAATGTGACTGGTCAGCGTATCCGCATGAATAGGCTATGTCGGCAAAATCGTTGTTGCCATTCTGCATCAGCCATAGCGATTTTTGAAAACGGACCACTGAAGAGTATTCCTTTGGCTTCATTCCGACTGCGTCGAAAAACACACGCCCAAACTGTTTCCGGCTGAGGCAAGAGAGTTGCGCCATATTCTCCACACTGATGGCATTATCAAAGAATAAGTGCCTCAGCGAAACGCCCACTCTTTTGAAATCACAAATCCCCGACTCTGCCAATCTTGACAATAGACACTTCTCAATCAGCCAGATAGCCTCGCCCGGATCTTCTGCATTAAGCACATCATCGGCAAGGCTATTCAGCAATTGGTCCCCAAGTGAATAACCGTCAATCTCCTGATTGTAGAATGTCGATACCGGAATATTGAACATTGTACCTATGGCATGAGGATAGAACACTACGACAATGGTTTCGACCTCACCGGAAGATTGAATCCTTGCCGGGAAATTGACCTGACCGCTTAGGGAAAATCTTGCTTGTTCAGCCTCCAATTCCGGAATATAAAAACGACTGCGACGATGAAATATCAATTGCGGGCACCCGATTGGGAAGGTCAGGACATCAAGATGTTCATCAGTATCCAAAATCCAATAGTAGCGGACAAATGGCTGCAGCCTTACGCTTGGTCTGTGAAATTCAATCCTCATTACCCCCAATATTTATCCACGACATCAGATGCAAACCGGAAATTTTATATTCTTAACAGCAATGTGGAAATCTATCGTCACTCCACTGACGAAAATGGAACTCGTCTTTTATCCAAGAGGTGATTGCCGTAACATCCGACGGTTTATATGGACGAAGTAACATACTCATGGCTTGAAATTAAATTACAATGGCTCCAATCCAAATGCAAAGTTACAATATTTTTCGAAGACTATATCCTATTCTGTAGTTTAGTACAGTGTCTCTTGGAGAACCATCGTAATCCTGCAATACATCATATCTCTGAGTTTGATATCCATTTGGATATTTCGCCTCATGACCTCTTGTCGTTACGATAATTCGTTTTTAAAGGCCACAAGAATTAAGCATACAGAGAAATATGCTGCTTATGCTCAAAGCCATAAACATATATTTTGATTTCTTCATGATATATTTATTTCCCAGTTCCGAAACGAGAAGTATCAATGCCCGAGTCATTATTAGGTTTGAAACCATTGAAGCGCCATATGAATGTAAGTTTGAGATTGCTGGTCATATCACGCACTTTCATTCGGTAATCCTGTCCTGCATGTCTGATTGTCATTGTAGGCGACCAGCGGTTAAATATGTCGTTGGCTTGCAAGTTAAACTCACAACTACGTTTCTTGCCGAATTGCCATTTAACACCCGCGTCAACTCTCCACATGCTTGAAAGGTCAGCAAGTCCCTGAATCGACGGGGAGATATAAGTTAAATCCACGGATAGAGATACGGGGCAGTTCTTACTGAATTTGAATGAGTTGTTCAATTCGCCGTAGAATATCCACTTTTTGTTATCAAAACTTATGTCGTGGAAATGATCGGCTTTCTCTC
>CAZAWC010000120.1:0-7405 GCA_964488595.1 uncultured Staphylococcus sp.
TTTCTCCGCTGTTCAAAGACCTCGGAATGGATGGTGTGCGTATGTCTACTGTCCTCGCCACTGTTGCCAATAAGCTCGATATGGTAAAGTGGGAGATGGGCGAGGCCAATAAAGCATTTGAAGAAGGGACATCGGCCACACGCGAATACACCATCTTCAACAATACGGCACAGGCCTCCATTGACAAGGCCAAGAAAAAAATCCACGAGCTCTCGGTTGAATTGGGTGAAAAACTTTACCCCTTGATGGCGCATATAACATCGACGGGGTCTGCTGCTCTTAAAGTGTTAAATGTTTTAGTGGCCTTTATAATTAAATATAAATCATCTATTGCCATACTTACAGTCTCTATTGTAGCTTACAAAATAGCAGTCAACGCTTCTTCTATTGCCGATAATGTCCATTATTATGCTTTGGTTACAAAGGATAAGGCCCTTAAACTTGTAAAGGCCTCTGCAATTCTTGCATCTTTGGCTCATGCTAAACTCACCGGGAATACTACACGTGCTGCCGCTGCTTCGAGACTTCTTGCTCAAACGTCTAAATCAGTCGCCGCCACTCTCAGAACAATCCCTCTTATGGCATTAGCGGCTACTATTGGCTCTACAATCGTTTCAATTTATAAGATGATAACGGCCTCTGATGAATTTAAGAAAAAGATGAAGGAGGCCCTTGGACAAATGTCTGCATTTAATAGAGAAACGGCAAAAGAACAATCTGAATTAAACAAGTTATTCGGTACTTTAGACGCGGCTAAAGAGGGAACTGATGAATATAAAAATGCTAAAAATAAGATTTTGGCTCAGTATGGTAAGTACCTGGCGGGGCTTGTTGATGAAAAAGGGAAAATAATAGATCTGGAAGGTGCTTACCGGCGATTAGGGGAAGCCATTCGCATTTCCAATGAAGAACGCGGCATTGCGAACGCTAAAAATGCCGTCGAAGACAATTATTTCTCCGAAATGGAAACCCTGTCAGGGAATCTATATGAGTCACTAACAAAGTTTGGAGCGACCGAGCGTGAAGCAACGGCTCTTGTTGCACGGATTACGACGGCTATCAATATGGGCAAAGAGATTGATGCTAGCACTGTGGACCGTATCAATACTCTTTCGGCGGCCAATCCATCTCTCGGTTATGCTGATTGGTTGCAAACTCGCGCGGCAAATACGACTGGCTTTTCAAAACATATTAATCAAGGTATCGCAAATATACTTACGCTTGGCCAAGGCGAGGCGCAAGCCAGCCCCGCTGATGTCGTCAATAGAATGTCTCAAGTTGGCGACATGAGGGAGACTGCTCTTAATGAAGTTAATGTTACTGCTCGTTTGAATCGGCCATTGCGAGATGTGCAAGACAATATGCTTGATTCATTCATCAGTTTTGCCGAGAACGCCGTAAATTCGGGTGGTGGATCAGTGTTGAAAATCACAGATGCCATTGCCGGAACTGCTGAAATGGTGGAAGTTGACCTAAACGAGGCTCGTCGTCTACTTGAAGAATACAGAACTGAAAAGGCATATCGTACCGGATCTTCCTCAATAAGCACTACACCCAGTGTAGATAGTGATGGTAGCGACTGGGATGGCAGTGGAGGGGGGTATACCTCAGTCACGCTGTCGGAGAAAGAACGCAAGCGTAAAGAGTTAGAGGCAAAGCGAGAACTTGCCAAGGCTAATCTTGCCTATCGAGACCGTATGGAAGGGGCGAAAGGTGATTGGGAAGCAGCAAAGGCTGAGAATGTTGTAAATTATTCCCAGGGTCTTATCTCCTATGAGGAGTACATTGCCGAAAAAGAACGGATCGACCTAAAATACATTGAGGATCGTATCAATATTTATAACGACCTCTATCAAAACGAGTCGGCCGAGAATAAGAAGCTGCTCCTTAAATATGATGAAGATTACCAAGAACTTCTCCTCAAAAAGGCTGAATTGGAGAAAAAACACGAGGATGAACGACATAATCGCGAAATTGCATCTCTGAAACGTGACCAAAAGGCCGAAGAAAATCTCATAAAGCTCAATGCTCTTACTCCCGAAAATGAGTTGTACGGGAACGAAATTGCCCAACAGGAACAGCTCTATCAAGTGAAGATGAAATATCTTCGTATGTATCGAGATGTATATAAGAAGGGCTCGAAGGAATGGCTGGAGTATGAGCGCCAGATCTCTGACGCGGAATCGGCACGTATGTTCGAGAAGCGGAAAATGTATGTTCAGAAACTCGAGGAATGGCGTAAGGGCTACGAATACCTTACGCTAAAGAATCGTATGGACTCAGAGTTGACGGTTCTTAAAGAAATGTTCGATAAGAAACTTATCTCTGAGGAAGAATATCTCCGTATCAAGGCTGACCTTGAAAGGAAATACCAGACTGAGAAAAACTCATCTTCCAATGGAAAGGTTGACTATCTTTCTAACTCTGACCGCCGAGAGGCAACGATTTCTTCCCGGAACTCTGACAAAGCTAAGGATTTAGAGGAGCTCAAGCATAAGTATGAGCAAGGACTTATTGATGAAAAGACTTACCAGCAGGGCCGTCGGAACATCGAAAAGTACTACACCAATCTTATGTACGATGACATCCGCTGTTGCCTCGATGACCAAACCCGAATGCTCTTTGACCTTGGTACTGTTTGGACCGACTTTTTCAAGAACATTGCCGAGGGTGGCCGGATCTCGTTTGAAGACATCGGAGATATAGCCAAAAATACTTTTGCAGTTATGTCTGCCGGCCTCGAGATGTATGGAGAGTTCGCCGCAGCTCAGTCACGCATTGAAATAGCCAATACTGAGAAGAAGTATGATAAGGAAATTGAGGCTATGCAGGGTAATACCTACAAGACGGCCAAACTTGAAAAGAAGCGAGATGCGGAAATCGCAAGGCTAAAGGCTGAGGCCACAAAGAAGGAGTTCAATATTAAAGTGGCACAGGCGGTCGCTCAGACGGCTCAGAACGCACTGTCCGCATATGGCGCTGGTCTGCAAGCAGGCTTCCCTATGGCTCTTTGGCTCGCACCTACTTTAGCCGGACTTGCCACTGCTACAGGTCTGGTTCAAATTGCCCTACTGAAGAAACAACAGAAAGCCGCCGAGGCGGAGGGCTATGCCGAGGGCGGTTTTACCAAGCCCGGGGCCAAGTATGAGCCTGCCGGGATTGTACATGCCGGAGAATGGGTGGCCTCGCAGAAACTGCTCGCCAATCCCGGTGCACGAGCGCTCATCGAACAGTTGGATTATGTGCAGCGAACTAATACAATCGGCTCACTCAAAAGCGAAGACGTATCAATGGCCATAACCGCTCCGCAATCGTTGGCCCGAATTATGGAAGGTGATTCTTCCTCGGCTTTAGTAGTGGCTGCTGTTGCTCAGTCGGCACAGGCCGTGAAAGAATTATCTGACCGCCTCAAAGAGCCCATTGCGGCCATTACGACTGTTGCGGGCGACTACGGTATCAACCATGCTCAGGATGAGTATGCTGCATTACTTCGTAATATAACACCCAAATCTAAAAATAAATGATCATATTGGTTGAAGGCAGACCGGCTGTGCTGAAAGCAGGGTCAAGTTTTGAGTTCATAGCCGAGAACAGGCTGTTCATGGGGCGTGACAGTTATACCTTAACTCTCACGTTCCCGCTCCGTGACTGTCCGCAGAATCGTCAAATTTTCGGTAACCTTGAACGAATTGACGTTGACAAGGAAAAAGTATTTTACGACTGTGAAATCCGTGACAAATCTTTCGCTTCTTATGGCTCTCTCCTTGTGACTGGTGTCTCACAGACCGAAGTCAAATGCCAGTTTGCAGAGGGAAGATGTGAGCAGACAGCCACAGATCCATTTGAGGACAAGTATATCAATGCTCTTGATTTAGGGACTCCACCGCAGTCTGAGTCGTTCACCCCTACTCAAGCGTGGGAGGGTATCGCGCGCGGTAGAAACGAAGTCGCTCTACCTTGGATAAATGAGCAGTTCCCAACCGCATTTAACAATTGGGTAGTGTTTGAGAATAATGTCTACAAATGGGAGAGGAATGCCGATGTATATCATCGAGCTTCAACCACACATCCGGAATCACTCAAAGGATCATCTTTATCATGGCAGCCTTATCTCATCGTGATAGCCAAACGTATTTGTGATGCCGTCGGATATTCCTATGACTTCACCGAATGGGAGGAGAGCGATTACAAGTATCTGATTATCTGTAATTCGTTGCCTTATACATGGACTGAGGGCGATTTGCGTAACTACAAATCCATACTCCCGAGATGGACTGTGACGGAGTTTTTTGAGAAACTTGAGCTTTTGCTGATGTGCGAGTTCGACATCGACCATAAAGCAAAACATATAGACTTTATGTTTTCCAAGACTGCTATTTCAAGGGTTCTGCCAATAGAGCTCAAAGAGGTGGTCGATGAGTACAATGTTGACATTGTAACCGAGCAACAGTCTTGTGACTATATAGGAGCCAAACGCTTAGCATACAAAGAGTGTGACCATATTATGCAACCATACTATGCATGTGATTGGTTTGTCAAAGGACAGCAGCTTAAGGAGTATCCCAACGTTAATGCGCTAATCGAAGCCAACAAACGCCACATGATTACTGCGCCTGATGGTAAACAGTATCCGGCGTATGGCGATGGGGCTTACGTAACTGTGGTGGGATCACAGCAATCTGGCCCCTATATAAGGGAGACAACAAATCGGGTCATGTACTCCAAGAATGAAGATACATATTTTGTGTTTCGGTCGATAGGAATACACAAAGATACTCCCGGGCGCAGAACGGGCGAAGCCCAGATGTATGTGCTGCAGCCGATCAATGTTTTTGGCAGTGGCTCTGAGGAAAGTGATGACGTTGATACAGAAGAAATAGAGTTTGTTCCGGTATGTGTGTCGGACACTCATGTGAGTGATGACGATGATATGGGATATATGATGTTCCTGTCGTTTTCAACTTATGAAGACGAAACAACTCGTGACTATTCTGCTGATGACAAGATCTATCAGCCTCTGCCGGCGGCAACCATTGAAGCCGGGAAGAAAGAAGAGAAAACAGAATACTATGATGTAATATACATAGGATTTTGGGATGGGGCTATACCTAACTATGGCAAAACGCCTTACCCGATGTTGGACTCTGTCAATGTTACTCAGGATTGGACTTACTACTCCAATCATCTTTCAGACCTTCGACTTACAGGTACGCGTCGAAATCTCCAGTCGCAATTGCCAACAATAAACACCAAGCAAAAATTCAAAGTCTCTTTCTTGTCGGATACAATCCCGAATCCTCGCGCGATCTTTTACATCCACAGTAAAAAGTTTCTTTGCGAAAAAATAACTGCAACATTCACCGAGAATGGAATGTCGCAGTTACTAAAGGGGGAGTTTTATCCGTTCGTTGGAGATTATTGACACTTTTTATCCCCAGATATTTGGTGAAGTCAATAACTTGTCGTACTTTTGCAGTGCTCTACATAATCGACAGGCGGTGAGTCCGCCGACATACCGCAGCGGGCATTTTTTATGCCCGGCTGTGGATAATATTGAGTTCCGTCCCGTGTGGTGCGTTAATGCGCCCACTGCCTGTCGAAGGTGTAGAGCAACGGGGAGCGGGACTCTTTCTTGTTGCCCAAGAGATCATCCACATACTGTTCAACTTCATTTTAATGCTCTACAAAATGAACAAATTTGAAAAACGAATCAATGAGCTGCGGCTCCAGTACCGCGACGAGCGCCTGTCAATCCAGAAGGATTGCGATCGTACCATCGGCCGTCTGAACACGGCTATCGGCATGGTAAACTCTGCCGAGGCCCGTGATGCTCTACGCGCCGAGAAAAGGCGAGTCTACGAAGCCTGCCGCCGGTCGATGAAAAATAGTCGTTTGTGCTATCGCCAGCAGCTCGAACTTCTCAACGATGAGTATGCTCTGTATCTTGAGCAGAACCCCTCGACACGTCAATTGCGCCGAATGATGGCGTGCCTGTGTCGGCATGCTGAGGCCCATGGCCTCACAACTCTATCTCTCGCTTTCGGCAACAACCGCCGGGGCGAAATCTCGTTTACATGACCGCCGGCTCGATAGCCTATCTGCCACCCCGATCTGTAGTGTATCGGGGTGGCAGTCATTTTAGAGTGCTCCGTCAAGGTCGACAATATCCTTGTTGGCCTTGGCGTTGTGTCTTGTGTAGATGTCGGTTATTGCTAATGATGAATGTCGTGCTTGGTCGCGCACCGCGATAGTGGCCATATTCTTATCACACATTTCTGTGATGCCGGTGTCCTTCAATGAGTAGAATTTCCACTCGGCTTTCAGCTTCAGAGCTCGACGGACATTCTCCCAGTGGTCTCGAAAGTGCTTCGGGTCTATCTGTTTCTTACCGGGACGAAGATTGTATGAAAATATGTAATCATCTTGCGGTGCTGCTAAAACCCCAATCTCAATGGCATATAGCAGCACTTTCTTTGGCAATGTCACGGTCTGATCCTGATGGTTCTTGGAACACTCTCCGGGGATGAAGATGGTACACTCCTTCACATTGATGTGCTTGATCTTTAATCTTGTCATCTCGACAGGACGGATGAAGCAGTAGTAGAGTAGGTAGCAGGCCAACAGGAAGTGCTTCTCATTGGCCATACAGTAATCGGCAATTTTGCCAACTACTTCAACGGGGATTACAGTGCGGCTTTTCTTGTAGAGCCTTTTACTGATTGGTGCAATACCCTCTGTCGGCCGAGATCTGAGGAACCCTTTCTCCACAAGAAAGCCGGAGAAAGTTTTAAGGAATCCGAGGTAGTTATTCCTTGTCTGAGCGCCGTTGTTTCTCTCGATGAAGACGTGATCGAGGAATGCAATGCAAAATTTTCGGTCGAACTGGTACATATAGGAGATATGGTTGTGCTTCTCGATGTACTCTTTGAGCATCTTGACATACGACCTGTATCCCGCGTAGGTCTCTTTGCGATAGAGCCCGTCGGCCATCATCTTTTCGAGATAATTCTCATAGCGGGTTAAACCATCTGTGAATGTCAATAGGTCTCCGAGGTCTTTTTCAATCCACGGATTCCAACCATTCTTCAAATTTTCGTTAAGTTCTGCGATCACTTCCTTCGCGTATCTGCGACGTGCGAGCTTCCCTTCGATACGGTTTACCTTCATTCGCTTGCGCCTCATTTTGCCAATCTCGGGGTCAAAGGCTCTAAATTCAATGTAGCAGCCTTTGGGATTTTCACGGTAGACCGGCGGATCGTATTTGATGATGGATGCCGCTGATACTTTTTGGGGCGTAGGGATGCCCGCACTCTCTTTTTTTGAGGCTGAGAAATGATCTGGGTACATTTTTTTAACATTTCTTGGCTAAGAAATGCTACGTTCAACATAGAGACGATTGAAACGA
>CAZAWC010000121.1:0-7340 GCA_964488595.1 uncultured Staphylococcus sp.
TGATGCCTCCGACCCGCTTATGCATGACATTGCCGACGGCGAGCAGATCTGGATGAGCCACGGCGACACTATCACCTCTGTGCCCGATTCCTTCCGCATCATCGCGTCGACCGACAAGGTGCGTGTAGCCGGCTTCAAGGTCGATGGCGAGCCTACCTGGGGCGTGCAGTTCCACCCCGAGGTATATCACAGCGAGTGCGGCACCCGCATTCTGCGCAACTTCGTCGTTGACATCTGCGGCGGCAAACAAGACTGGAGCGCTGCATCATTCATCGAGACCACCGTGCAGTCGCTCCGCGAGCAGCTCGGCGATGATAAGGTTGTGCTCGGCCTCAGCGGTGGCGTTGACTCGTCGGTTGCGGCTGTGCTCCTTAACCGTGCGATAGGCAAGAACCTCACTTGCATCTTTGTCGACCACGGCATGCTGCGCAAAAATGAGTTCCACAACGTGCTTCGCGACTATGAGACGCTTGGCTTGAATGTGATAGGCGTTGATGCGTCGGCTGAATTCTTTGCCGAGCTCGCCGGTGTCACCGATCCCGAGCGCAAGCGCAAGATCATCGGCAAGGGGTTCATAGACGTCTTTGACGAGGAAGCACACAAGATCAAGGATGTCAAGTGGCTGGCGCAGGGCACCATCTATCCCGACTGTATAGAGAGCCTCTCGATCACCGGCACCACCATCAAGAGCCACCACAACGTGGGCGGTCTGCCCGAGAAGATGAATCTCAAGCTCTGCGAGCCCCTGCGACTGCTGTTCAAGGACGAGGTGCGATCGGTGGGCCGTCAGCTCGGCATGCCCGAACATCTCATCAAGCGTCACCCCTTCCCGGGCCCCGGCCTCGCAGTGCGTATTCTCGGCGACATCACCCCCGAGAAAGTGCGCATCCTTCAGGACGCCGACGACATCTTCATCCGCGGGCTTCGCGAATGGGACCTGTATGACAAGGTATGGCAGGCAGGAGCCATCCTGCTCCCCGTGCAGAGCGTGGGCGTGATGGGCGACGAGCGCACCTATGAACGCGCGGTAGCTCTCCGCGCCGTCACGTCGACCGACGCAATGACGGCCGATTGGGCTCATCTCCCTTACGAATTTCTCGCCAAGGTGAGCAACGATATCATCAACAAGGTGCGCGGCGTCAACCGCGTCTGCTATGACATCTCCTCCAAGCCACCGGCAACAATAGAGTGGGAGTGACGCAGACACCGCACCGATAATGTAATTCAGCCGCCTGTATCCCTCGGAGGATACAGGCGGCTGGAGTTTGAAAATCAAATGTTATCTCGGGGTGTTTCAGCCGAGCAGCAATACGAGCACGATGCCGAAGATGATCAGCACGGTGTTTGAAACGGCGTAAGTGATGGTGTAGCCGATGGCGGGGACGGTGCTCCCGAGGCGTTCCTGTATGGCACCGAGGCCGGCGGTGGTCTTGCGGGCTCCCGCACAGCACCCAAGTGCTATAGCCGGGTGGAATTTGAACACCTTATAACTCAGCCACAGGCCGATAAACAGAGGCACTAGTGTCACGATCAGGCCTCCGACGAAGATCTTTGGGCCTACGGCCATGAATGAGTCGACAAACGTGGGACCCGATGCAATGCCGATCACAGCGATATAGAGGTTGAGGCCAAGATTGTTGAACACCCACAGCGATGCCTTGGGGATGGCGCCGTAGACAGGGCGCTTTGACCGCAGCCATCCGAGGATGAGACCCATCACCAATGCGCCGCCGCTGGTGCCGAGGCTCACCGATACATTTCCCAACTTCACCGCCAGACAACCTAACAGTCCGCCCATGAGAACGCCAAGCCCGACGAAAACGAAATCGGTGGCCAGCGTGGGCTTATCGGCATATCCGAGACTCGATGACGCATTGTCCACATACTTCTTGCGTCCCACGATCTCGAGCACGTCGCCGGCATTGAGCCTCACATCTCTGGCCGGGGTGATGGCCCTCCCGTCGCGACGGATACGCTTTATCTCCACGCCATACATAAACTCGTTTTCCACCAGCTCCGGCACGGTGACGCCGGCGTAGGTTTTGCTCATGGTGACTTCCACATCCTCTACCGGGAAGGTGAGGATACCGATGCCGGCCACCTCCTCGCCCAGCCATGCATTGTCGCCGACGATAAACTCCCTGCGGCCCGAGACCACGATAATGTCGCCGGGATGGACGATAGAGGCTTTTGTGGCATCGTTCACCGAGCCATCGGCTGCCTTGATGCGCTCCACGAGCAGACGGCGCCCCGACTCCTCGAATCGCGTTTGGATCTCATCGACGCTGCGAGGAGTGTCCATCCACGAGCCGTTGACCTTAAAGGCCCTGAAAGCAACCGGGCGGCATGCGTCGAAAAACGCCGGGTCGTCCGAGGCTCCTCCCTGCGACAGGCTGCTCTCATATTCATGAGTCATGCGTTTCACCTTATCGAGACCACCCATCATCCATGGGCCGATATAGCCGATGAGCCACACGGCCCCGAGAGTGCCGAACACATAGGTCATGGCATAGCAGACCGGAATGGAAGCCACCATCTCCCTTAGCCTCTCCTGTGGGGCCGGGAGGGTGGCGATGGTATCTTCGGCCGCTCCGACCACAGGCGAGGCTGTCGAGGCGCCGGCCATCATACCCGCGGCCTGTCCGGCGTCGAGCCCGAGCCACAAGGCCACGAGCCACGACATGCCCAGAATCATCACACACATCACCACAGCAAAGAGCACCTGCTTGAGCCCCTCGCCTTTCATCGACTTGAAGAACTGAGGCCCGACGCTATATCCGATGCAGAACAGGAACAGCATGAATGAAAACGTCTTGAGCGGACCGCCGACGTTGATGTCCATCTGGCCCACGAGCACGCCCACTATGAGCACCGAGGTCACTGTCCCGAGGGAGAAACCCTTGAATTTGATGCGACCGATGAGAAATCCAAGACCTATTGTCAGAAACACGGCCAGCGCCGGGTTATGCCGAAAGGTGTCTAAGAACCACATTATAATAAGCTAATTGATGAAAAATGTTGAAACGTTATGTCGTGGAAATGGCGCATATACTGTCAGCGCCATATCTGTTATTTTAACGTTTCATCCCCGGGCATTGTTTTATTCTACCCTTTAGGCATGCAAAAATCCTTACCCATCGCCCGAAGCTCCGTGGCCGTTAAGATAATTTAAGAAGCATGAACCCGGTTTTTTGCAAAGAGGGAGTTGGAAATGAGAGCAAAATGTCGTAACTTTGTGTAGACGGGCGTGTTGGCCCGTCGCAGAGTTATATAATCATCTTTTCTTACCAACTTCTTTCCACAATCTGTAGTTTTTCTAGATGAATCTTTTCCCGATATTTTTCAAGGCCATACTCCCTGTGGCCATGATGCTCACCACCGCATGTGGAGGTGACGAAAAGGATGGGCCTTTAGTCCACGATCCGGACCCCGTTGAGACCACATTCTTTGCCAAGGGGGCTGATGTGAGCTGGCTCACTCAGCTCGAGAGCGAGGGATATAAGTTTTATTCGCCGACGACCGGCACCGAGAAGGAGCTGATGACCCTGCTTCGCGACGATTGCGGCGTCAACGCCATCCGCCTGCGTGTGTGGGTGGACCCCGCCGATGGCTGGAACAATATTGAAGACGTGATGGTGAAGGCCCGTCGTGCCAAGGCTCTCGGGCTGGAGCTGATGATAGACTTCCACTTTGCAGACACTTGGGCCGACCCCGGCCATCAGCCCACCCCTGCGGCATGGCAGGGGATGGATGTCGCCGCCCTCGAGGGTGCCGTGGCCGCACACGTCGACGACATGCTCTCGCGTATGAAGGCCGAGGGTATCGAGGCCCGCTGGGTGCAGGTGGGCAATGAGACCACTCAAGGGATGCTGTGGCCCGAGGGCAGGGACGACCGTCCGGCGGCGTTCACACGCCTTGTCAACGCCGGTTATGACGCTGTGAAGCGGGTCATGCCGCAGGCCAAGGTCATCGTGCATCTCGACAGGGGCAACGATCTGTGGCGCTATGATCACATTTTCGGTATCCTTCAGGACAACGGTGGCAAGTATGATATGATCGGAATGTCGCTCTATCCCGAGCCCGACGATTGGCGCAAGGATGTGGACGATATGGTTTCCAATATCCGCACTCTCCACACCCGATATGGCAAGCCGGTGATGGTCTGTGAGATCGGCATGCGATATGACCGGCCGGAGACTGCTGACGCCATGATCTCACGCCTCAAGGCTTCGACGCAGGATCTCGGCTACATGGAGGGGATCTTCTATTGGGAGCCCGAGGCTCCCGCCGGTTATAACGGAGGATATGACAAAGGATGCTTCGTCAACGGCCGGCCCACGTCTGCCCTCAATTCGTTCAGACGCTGATTTTCACCTAAGATTATAAAAAAAGCAATTATACCATCAATTCACTCTTATGAATAGAAAACAGTTATCCCTCATAGCGGCTGCGCTGTCGCTAGTTTGTCTGACGGGCGCCGCACAACGCACACTGACGACGCTCAACGACGGGTGGCAGTTCACCAAGGGAGAGCCCTCGGCCTCGACTCAGTGGCAGACAGTCCGTGTGCCTCACGACTGGGCCATCTACGGGCCTTTTGACCGCGCCAACGATCTTCAGACCGTGGCGGTGGAGCAGAATGGCGAGACCGAAAAGACCGAAAAGACCGGGCGCACCGGTGGTCTCCCTTTCATAGGCAAGGGGAGTTATCGCACCACATTTGAGGTGCCCGACACCGCGGGCCGTGCGGTGACACTGGTCTTTGATGGAGCTATGAGCAATGCCCACGTCAAGGTTAACGGCAAGGAGGTGGCGTTTTGGCCCTATGGCTATAACTCGTTTCATGTCACTCTCGGCCCGGAGGTGAAGCCCGGAGAGAATCTCCTTGAGGTAGATCTCGAGAACTTTGAGAAAGCATCCCGCTGGTATCCGGGTGCGGGGCTTTACCGCAACGTGCACGTGGTGACCACAGACCGTGTCCACATCCCCGTGTGGGGCACATATGTCACCACTCCGCGTGTGGGCAAGGACTATGCCTCGGTGCGTCTCGAAATGAAGATAGACGGTGCCCGCAAGGGTGAGAAAGTGACTGTCCTCACCGAGATCCTCGGCCCAGATGGTAAGGTGGTGTCCACGGATCGCTCAGTGTATCACGCCCACGGACAGAAGTTCGTGCAAAATTTTCTTGTCGACGATCCCGCGCTCTGGAGCCCCGCATCTCCCTCGCTCTACACAGCCCGTACCACACTGAGCGTCGATGGCCGCGAGGTGGACAGCTATGACACCCGATTCGGTATCCGCAGTCTCGAGTTCATCCCCGAGAAAGGATTTTTCCTCAACGGCGAGCCTACGAAATTTCAGGGCGTCTGCAACCATCATGACCTCGGTCCGCTCGGCGCAGCCGTCAACCGATCGGCCATACGCCATCAGCTCGGGCTGCTCAATGATATGGGGGTCAACGCCATCCGCACTGCCCACAATATGCCCGCGCCCGAGCTCGTGGAGCTCTGTGACGAGATGGGTATAATGCTGATGATAGAGCCTTTCGATGACTGGGGATTCCGTCCCAAGTCGCCAAACGGATATGGATCCTATTTCAAGGAGTGGGCTGAGAAGGATGTCACCAATATGGTGGAGCATTACCGCAACTCGCCCGCTGTGGTGATGTGGAGCACCGGCAATGAGGTGCCCTCTCAATGGGGACCCGATGGTGTGGAGGAGCTTGTGATGCTTCAGGACCTTATCCACTCGCTCGACCCCACTCGTCCCTGCACCAACGGCATGGACCAGATCCGCGCTGTCCTCGACAATGGTTTTGCCTCCACGCTCGATATCCCGGGTTTCAATTATAAGCCTCAGCACTATGAGGATGCCTACGGTAAACTGCCGCAGAAGCTGATCCTCGGGTCTGAGACGGCTTCGACTGTCAGCTCGCGCGGAGTCTATCATTTCCCGGTCGAGTTCAGCGTACGCAACGTGCAGCTCCACCCCGACAATCAGAGCAACTCCTATGACAACGAGACATGCTCGTGGAGCAACACACCCGATATAGATTTTGCCCGTGATGACGACTTCCCGTGGGTGATAGGACAGTTTGTCTGGACAGGATTCGACTATCTCGGCGAGCCATCCCCCTACGACACCGATGCTTGGCCCAGCCACAGCTCTGTGTTTGGCATCATAGACTTGGCGTCCTTACCCAAGGACAGATATTATCTCTACCGCTCGCGTTGGAACAAGGAGCAGCCCACGCTCCATATACTGCCTCATTGGAATTGGAAAGGACGCGAGGGTGAGGTGACGCCGATCTTTGTCTATACCTCATGGCCAAAGGCCGAACTGTTCATCAACGGTCGCTCGCAGGGTGTGCGCGAGAAGAACGACTCTACCGTTCAGAACCGCTATCGCCTGATGTGGAACGAGACGCGCTATGAGCCGGGTGAAGTCAAAGTGGTGGCCTACGGGCCCGACGGAGCGCCGGTAGACACCGCAGTCATAAGGACTGCAGGTAAGCCTCACCATCTCGTCGTCACACCCAACCGTACGGAGCTGGCAGCCGATGGCGACGACCTCGTTTATTTCACAGTTCAGGTGGCTGATAAGGATGGTAACATCGTCCCCACCGACTCGCGGGCGGTGAAGTTTAAAGTCGAAGGAGCCGGCACGTTTGAAGCCACGGCAAACGGCGACCCCACGTCGCTGCGGTCATTCCAGCAGCCTGTGATGGATCTCTTCAGCGGCGCCGCCACAGCCATAGCCCGTAGCGCCAAGACCCCCGGCACCCTGCGTTTCACAGCCACAGCCCCGGGCGTAAAGGCCGCAACGGCCACCGTCGAGGTAAAATGATCCTCTGTCATTGAGCTGACATCCCCCGACTCACCGTTCATAATCTCATTCGATCTCCCCGGCAGTCAACTGTCGGGGAGATTGTTTTGTGTATATTAACGTTGATGGGTAATATTGTTGCCCATGTGAGGAGCTACCTTTGCATTGAAAACAAAAGATATACTAACTTTCTCCTCTAAACGACCAATGCTCATGACCCCCTCCACGACTACAATCCATCCCACCGATCTGCTGAGTGTAACCCTGCAGTGTGGACGCAACATCTCCACCATCTCCATGAGCGGCCTGTCGGCTATGGGTGACGTGATGAAGCGTCTGCGCAGCGAGGCTCAGGGTATAGCGGGTGTAGTGAGAGTCATCGTGCGCAACCGCACACAAGGCTGGGCACAGCAACACACTCTCGCATTCCGCAACGCTCCGTGCCGTTCTTCTTCGTCCGTCCGCCCCCGCCCCGACTTCCCCGCACTCTTCTGACCCCCGCTCAGCATCATTCC
>CAZAWC010000122.1:0-7288 GCA_964488595.1 uncultured Staphylococcus sp.
TGGGACACACATTCGCTGTTCACAACGGCAACAAGTTCATCCCGGTCTATGTGACTGAGAACATGGTCGGCCACAAACTCGGTGAGTTCGCGCCCACCCGCACCTTCCGCGGCCATGCCGGCAACAAGAAATGAACCCCGCCTGATTTATTTTAGACAAAAAAAGAAACAAATACAATGGGTGTAAGAAAAAGACAATCAGCCGACAAGATGAAGGCAGAGCGCAAAAATATCGCTTTTGCGAAGCTCACCAACATCCCCTCGTCGCCCCGCAAGATGCGTCTTGTGGCAGACATGGTGCGCGGAGTAGAAGTGTACCGCGCTCTCGGCATACTCAAATTCTCAAATAAAAACGCAGCAGCTCAGCTCGAAAAGCTTCTCCGCAGCGCAATTGCAAACTGGGAGGCTAAAAACGAGCGCAAGGCAGAAAACGGCGAGCTCTGCATCAGCACAATCTACGTCAACTGCGCTCCTATGCTCAAGCGCCTTCGTCCCGCACCCCAGGGTCGCGGCTACAGAATCCGCAAACGCGCAAACCATGTAACATTGATTGTTGACACAATCGAAAACGCTAAAACCAAGGCATAACAATGGGACAGAAAGTAAATCCGATTAGCAACCGCTTAGGCGTCATCAGAGGCTGGGACTCCAACTGGTATGATATCAAAAAATTCGCAGCCAATATCCTTGAAGACTCTGAGCTACGCAAATACCTCAATGTTCGCCTTGCGAAAAGCAGCGTGAGCCGTATCATCATCGAGCGTACACTTAAGCTCATCACAATCACCATCTGCACATCACGCCCCGGTCTTATCATTGGCAAAGGCGGCGCAGAAGTTGACAAACTCAAGGAAGAGCTTAAGAAAATCACCGATAAGGACGTTCAGATCAACATCTTTGAAGTAAAACGCCCTGAACTCGACGCACAGATCGTAGCAAGCACCATCGCACGCCAGATTGAAGGCAAGATCGCTTACCGCAGAGCTGTCAAGATGGCTATCGCAGCTACAATGCGCAGCGGTGCAGAAGGCATCAAAGTGCAGATCAGCGGACGCCTCAATGGCGCTGAAATCGCACGCTCTGAAATGTTCAAGGAAGGTCGTACACCTCTCCACACACTCCGTGCCGACATCGACTATGCTCTTGTTGAAGCACACACCAAAGTTGGTGTACTCGGTGTCAAAGTTTGGATCTGCCGCGGAGAAGTTTATGGCAAGAGAGACCTCGCCCCCAACTTCACAGCAACCGAAAAAGGCTCACGCCCCTCGGGAGCACCCCGCCGCGAACGCGGAGGTGAACGTGGAGGATTCCGCAGAAAAGGAAACAACAACCGTTGAAATACTAACTGAAACCTTCTCAACTAAAGAAAAATGTTACAGCCAAAGAAAACCAAATTCCGCCGCTCACAGAAGGGCCGCATGAAAGGCATCGCCCAGCGCGGCAATCAGTTGGCCTTCGGTTCGTTCGGAATAAAAACACTCGAAGCTAAATGGATCACTGGCCGCCAGATTGAAGCAGCACGTATTGCCGTTACCAGATACATGCAGCGTCAAGGACAGATCTGGATCCGCATATTCCCCGACAAACCCATTACCAAGAAGCCTGCCGAAGTGCGAATGGGTAAAGGTAAAGGTGCCCCCGAAGGATTCGTAGCACCCGTTACCCCCGGACGTATGCTCATCGAGGTTGAAGGAGTAAGCTACGACATTGCTAAGGAAGCACTCCGTCTCGCAGCCCAGAAACTCCCTGTGATCACCAAATTTGTGGTACGTCGCGACTACGACCCCACCCAAAACGTGTAAACAAATATGAAGAAAGTAGAAATAAAAGAGCTCAGCACACAGGACCTCAAGGACCGTCTTGAGCAGATGCAGCAGGAATATGCGCAGCTCAAGATCAACCATTCCGTGTCGCCTCTTGACAACCCCGCACAGATCAGACGCGACCGCAGGATGATTGCACGTGTGAAAACAGAACTGCGTCAGCGCGAGCTTAACAACAAATAATCCCTGAAATGGAAACAAGAAATTTACGCAAAGAAAGAGTTGGGATTGTGACAAGCAACAAGGCTGACAAGACCATCACAGTTACTGTGAAATGGAAAGAGAAGCACCCCATCTACGGCAAATTCGTCAACAAGACAAAAAAATACCATGCACACGACGAAAAGAACGAGTGCAGCGTTGGCGATAAAGTACGCCTGATGGAGACACGTCCCTTGAGCGCCACCAAAAGATGGAGACTCGTTGAAATAATTGAAAAAGTAAAATAATTATGATACAGACAGAAAGCCGATTGACTGTCGCTGACAACAGCGGCGCAAAAGAAGCCCTCTGCATACACGTCCTCGGAGGAACAGGAAGACGCTACGCTACTGTCGGTGACATCATCGTAGTATCAGTCAAGAGCGTTATCCCGTCATCAGACGTGAAAAAAGGCACCGTCTCTAAAGCAGTCGTTGTCCGCACTAAGAAAGAAATCCGCCGCCCCGACGGAAGCTACATCAGATTCGATGACAACGCTTGCGTGCTCCTCAACAACGCCGGCGAACTCCGCGGAACACGTATCTTCGGCCCTGTTGCAAGAGAACTTCGCGCAACAAACATGAAAATAGTTTCACTCGCCCCCGAAGTGCTTTAATTCAAAAATAAACACTACAAACAATGAGCAAGACACATATCAGAAAAGGCGACACCGTTTACGTCCTCGCCGGAGAATCACGAGGCAAGACAGGACGTGTGCTCAAGGTTGACGCTGCTAAACAGCGCGCTATCGTTGAAGGTGTGAATATCGTCACCAAAGCTTGCAAGCCCAGCGCAAAGCACCCTCAGGGAGGACTTGTTAAGATGGAGGCACCCATCCACATCTCAAACATCAGCCTCATCGACCCCAAGAGCGGAAAGCCCACACGTATATTCTGCCGCAAAAACGAAGAAGGCAAAAAAATCCGTTACGCTAAAAAATCAGGAGAGGAGATTAAATAATGAGCACCACACTACAGAAACAGTATAAGGAGCGGATTGTCCCCGCACTCGAGAAGGAATTCAACTACTCGACAGTCATGCAGGTGCCCCGCCTCAAAAAAATAGTAATCAACCAGGGACTCGGAGAAGCTACCCAGGACAAGAAAATCATTGAGACAGCAATACGCGAACTCACCGACATCACAGGTCAGAAAGCAGTTGCTACACTCTCCAAAAAAGATATTTCTAACTTCAAGCTTCGTAAAAAAATGCCCGTTGGCGTAATGGTGACACTCCGCCGCGACAAAATGTACGAATTCCTTGAAAGGCTTATCAAAGTAGCGCTCCCCCGTATCCGCGACTTCAAAGGTATCGAAGGCAAGCTCGATGGAAGAGGCAACTACACACTCGGCATCACCGAGCAGATCATCTTCCCCGAAATCAACATCGACAACATCAGCAAGCTCCTTGGTATGAATATCACATTCGTTACCAGCGCTAACACCGATGAAGAAGGCTACGCACTGCTCAAAGAATTCGGACTCCCCTTCAAAAACGCTAAAAAATAAGCAAAACCGATAACACAACATGGCAAAAGAATCAATGAAGGCCCGTGAGGTCAAGAGAGCTAAACTCGTTGAAAAATACGCCGCTAAGAAAGCTGCCCTCAAAGAAGCAGGCGATTTCGAAGCACTTCAGCTCCTTCCCAAAAATGCCTCAAGAGTGCGCCTGCACAACCGCTGTCAGATTACCGGACGTCCAAAAGGCTACATGCGCCAGTTCGGACTCTCCAGAATCCAGTTCCGCGAAATGGCATCTGCCGGACTCATCCCCGGAGTAAAGAAAGCAAGCTGGTAATCAACCCGGGCAAGCAAATATAAAAGACAGTATTAAATATTGTTCGGCTAAGTACGAATCAATTTAAACAAAAAAACAAAATGACTGATCCAATAGCAGATTATCTCACAAGATTGAGGAACGCTATCAAGGCTAACCACCGTGTGGTGGAAATCCCCGCCTCAAACTTGAAAAAAGAAATCACCAAGATTCTTTTTGAACAAGGCTATATCCTTAACTACAAATTCATAGAGGGAGAAAACCCTGCGGGCACAATCAAAATCGCCCTCAAGTATGACCCCGTTGACAAAGTGAATGCGATTAAAGCTCTTAAAAGAGTGTCACGTCCCGGTCTCCGTCAGTACACAGGCTACAAGGACATGCCCCGTGTGCTCAACGGCCTCGGCATCGCAATCCTCTCCACTTCACAGGGTGTCATGACAAACAAGAAAGCAAAAGACCTCCGCATCGGAGGCGAAGTGCTCTGTTACGTTTATTAATAAAACAGGAGGAAATATGTCTAGAATAGGAAAAGCTCCCATAGCAATCCCCGCTGGAGTCACAGTGACTGTTAGCGGCGACACAGTGACCGTTAAAGGTCCCAAGGGTACACTCACACAGAAAGTAAACCCCGACCTCCATATCGCAGTTGAAGATGGTCACGTCACAGTAACTCGTCCCTCTGACGACCGCGAGCACAGAGCACAGCACGGACTTTACCGCGCACTCATCCACAACATGGTTGTCGGCGTTTCTACCGGCTACCGCAAAGAAATGGAACTCGTAGGCGTAGGTTACCGAGCTACAGCAACAGGACAGGTCCTTGAGCTTTCACTCGGCTACTCACACGCAATATATATCAAACTCCCACCCGAGATCAAAGTCGAAGCAAAGAGCGAAAGAAACAAAAACCCGCTCATCATCCTTGAGAGCGACGACAAACAGCTCCTCGGTCAAGTCTGCGCTAAAATCCGCTCACTCCGCAAGCCTGAACCTTACAAGGGCAAGGGTATCAAGTTCGTCGGCGAAATCATTCGTCGCAAGTCAGGTAAGTCAGCAAGCGCTAAATAAACCATAAACGACGCAACAACATGATCTCAAAAATACAAAGAAGAAACAAAATCAAAGCTCGCATCCGCGGCAAGATTTCCGGAACAGCAGCTCGTCCCAGAATGAGCGTGTTCCGCAGCAACAAACAGATATACGTCCAGCTTATCGATGACCTCGCTGGAAACACACTCGTGTCAACATCATCCAAGGGCATCGAAGAAGGCACAAAATGCGAAATCGCTGCAAAAGTAGGAGAAGCAATCGCACAGAAAGCCCTCGCAGCCGGAATCACAGAAGTTGTCTTCGACCGTAACGGCTACCTTTTCCACGGAAGAGTAAAATCACTCGCTGACGCAGCACGCAACGGCGGTCTCAAATTCTAACAATCATGGCAAAAAGAAACAACAAAGTTAAGACAACATCCGATCTTGAACTCAAAGACCGTCTGGTAGCCATCAACCGTGTTACCAAAGTGACCAAAGGTGGACGCACATTCACATTCGCAGCTATCGTTGTCGTTGGCAACGAAGACGGAGTTGTTGGATGCGGGCTCGGCAAGGCAAATGAAGTTACAGCTGCCATCGCAAAAGGTGTTGAAGCTGCTAAGAAAAACCTCATCCGCGTGCCCATCCACAAAGGTACAATCCCTCACGAACAGGCTGCTAAGTTCGGCGGATCAAGAATCATCCTCAAGCCCGCTACTCACGGTACCGGTGTTAAAGCCGGTGGTGCTATGCGTGCAGTCCTTGAAAGCGTAGGTGTCACCGACGTCCTCGCTAAATCAAAAGGCTCGTCAAACCCCCACAACCTCGTTAAGGCTACTATCGCTGCACTTGACGAAATGCGTTCACCCGCTACTGTGGCACAGAACCGCGGAATCTCCGTCGACAAAGTCTTTAACGGATAAAAACCACTACAATGGCACAGATTAAAATCAAACAGATAAAAAGCCGTATCAACGCACCCGCTGTGCAGAAACGCACACTTGATGCACTCGGCCTCAGAAAAATGAATCACACTGTGGTGAAAGAAAACACACCCTCTGTGATGGGAATGGTAAACAAAGTCCGTCACCTGGTAGAAGTGACCAACGCATAAAATAAACGACACAAATTATGGAACTAAGCAATCTTCGTCCCGCAGTTGGATCTGTAACCCGTAAAACCCGCATCGGTCGCGGACCCGGATCAGGTAAAGGCGGTACTTCTACTCGCGGTCACAAAGGAGCGAAATCTCGCTCAGGCTACAGCCGCAAGATAGGATTTGAAGGTGGTCAGATGCCCCTCCAGCGCCGACTCCCCAAATTCGGATTCAAGAACATCAACAGAGTTGAATACAAAGCTGTCAACCTTGCCGATCTTGAAGCACTTGCTGCAGCAAAGGCACTTGACAAAATCACAATCGACGAGCTCAAGGCTGCCGGAATGGTGGGCAAAAAGCAGCTTGTTAAGATTCTTGCCAACGGTGCGGTTACCCGCGCACTCGCAGTTGAAGCAAACGCATTCTCAAAAGCAGCTGAAAAGGCTATCGTTGAAGCTGGTGGCTCAATCTCCAAAATCTGAGCAGAATGAGATTTGTAGATACAATTAAAAATATCTGGACAATCGAAGAACTGCGCAAACGCATCCTCGTTACACTCTTGCTGGTACTCGTGTACCGGCTCGGGTGTTACGTTGTATTGCCAGGAATCAGCCCCGCGGATCTTGACGCACTGTCTAAGTTCACTAACAAAAGCGGACTTATGCAATTGCTCGACATGTTCTCTGGAGGTGCATTCTCCCAGGCGTCTATCTTCGCTCTCGGTATCATGCCTTATATCACTGCATCCATCGTGATCCAGCTTCTCGGCATGGTGCTCCCGTCGTTCCAGAAAATGCAGAGAGAAGGTGAAAGCGGCAGGCAGAAACTTAACCAGTACACCCGCTACCTCACTGTTCTCATCCTTATCCTACAGGGACCCGCATACCTGATGAATATCAAGTATCAGGTCGCTGCCGCAGGTGGCTCATCTGCCGCTATGGGATTCTGGACAGGTGCATACCTTACTATTATCCTTGCTGCCGGCTCAATGTTCATCATGTGGCTCGGTGAAAGGATTACAGACAGAGGCATCGGAAACGGTATCTCGTTCATCATCCTTGTCGGCATTATCGCACGCCTACCGGAGGCTCTCATCTACGAATTTATCAGCCGTCTCCCCGGAGCAACAGGCTCACAGGGCGGTCTCATCATGTTCGTTGTTGAAATAATACTCCTCTTCGCAGTGACAGTTGGAGCTGTTCTCCTTGTGCAGGGAACACGCAAAGTGCCCGTGCAGTATGCAAAACGTATTGTCGGAAACCGTCAGTACGGTGGCGCAAGGCAGTACATTCCCCTTAAGGTCAATGCAGCAGGTGTGATGCCTATCATCTTTGCCCAGGCAATCATGTTTATCCCCAT
>CAZAWC010000123.1:0-7152 GCA_964488595.1 uncultured Staphylococcus sp.
GACTATATTATATAGCATTTGCTATATAATGTCAAGGGGTACTCGAGGATTTTTTGCGTTTTTTCGCATAAAAAAGGAGCGCAGCAGACGCCGCGCTCCCTTAACTTTCAATCTTTAGTAGGTGGTTGACAGTGACGCCGAGGGCGTCGGCTAAATATGTAAGCTCGTAGTCGGCGACCACTCTGTCGCCGATCTCGATCCTGCTGATGACCTTCTGTGTTATGCTCAGGCCGGCCAGTTGGATCCGTGCGGCGAGCTGCTCCTGAGATAAGCCGGCACGCTCCCGCGCCGCCCTCACCACTTCGCCCGAGACGTTGCACCTGCCGTCTGGTCTGTATATTTTCACGGTGTCGCCTCCTTTTTTCAATATCCCAAAGATGACTATTTGACATTAGCACGCTTCTCATGATAATATTACCCCAAAGATGTCTAAAGGCTAATAAACACAAACGCGGGGACGTCTTAAAGAATGGAGGTATATCATGGGGCTCTTTGATATGTTCAAGAAGAAGCCGACGGCTCCGGCGACCGTTGGCGTCAAGATCGAGTCGCGGGTGGTCGAGGTCGAGGTCAAGCAGCACACGCCGGGCGAGCTGCCGATGGCCGATGTTGGTGGCTATATAAGCCCCTCCGGCGGTTTTGTGAACTTCGGCCGCTTCAAAGTGGCAGGCGTGAACGCCAGCACAGGACGGAAAAACACGAAGCGGTACGAGGTACAGACAGAGGGGGAGGCCAGAGCTGCGGCTGCTGCGGACGGCCTCTGTGATCCGATGACCGTGGAGGTCGAGAAGCTCGAGGAGCCGACCGAGCAGCAGATGGCGTATGCGCTCGACCTGAAGGCTGCGATCCCGACCGGCGTGTGCAAAGAGGACGTCAGCGCAATTATCAGCAGGATCACGGACGAGGACGAGGACGCGCCGGATCCCGGGCTCTCTCTGTGGGCTCACGCCTGCGGCGTCCGTTTCTCCCGCTTTGTTGGCCATGACGCGCTCCTTGGCTACATGATCCACCAGTTACAGGGCGCCGGCGCCGGCACGTTGTACGCTTACGCGGTGCTCCTTCAGGAGAAGGGTGGCAGCTTCGGCGATCCGCGCCGGCTGCCGGTTTACGATGGCCTGAAGCGCTGCGGCGAGGCTATTGCCGCCGATCCCGCACTCATGAAGTCGCTGGAAGGGCGAGACGCCGATGACTTGCGCAGCCCGAACAGGGGCACAAAGGTCTACAAGGCCACGGTCGAGCTGCTGAAGGCACAGGCTGTCCTGTAAGACAAGAAAAAGCCCGCCCGGGAAATCCCGGGCGGGCTTTTGGTCTGCTTGTGGCCTTCTGGCGGCTTTTTCTTTGGGCTTTCGCGCCCCTGCGTTCCGCATGGCCACACAGCGCGGCCGTTATACTTTCTTTGCGTAGTCGAGCGAGATCCACCCGGCGCCGCTCTTGAGCTTGCCCCACTTCGAGGCGCCGGCGCCGGCAGCCTCCTCGACTATCGTGTAAATGCCGGGCGTGATGTAGCCCTTGCTGCCGTGGTTGGTCCCGGGGCCGGTCCTTATGTTCAGGTCAGGGATCTCCACTTTCACCCGGTAGCTGCTGAAGGTGGTCGCCTCCTCGATCTTGATGTCGGAGGCGTTGACCCAGCCGTACACGGTGGAGCTGCCGCCCGTGACCGCTCTGAGGTGGTACGGGTGCGCCTTGCCGGGGGCGATGGCGGTGATTTTGGCCTTGCCCGGCTTGCAGCTCGGGCCTGTGGACGCTGCTGCGCTGGCGTAGTGCCGCGAGCCGGTGAACTCGACCACGTCTCCGACCTTCAGGCCGGAGAGCTGCGCGGCCGGCGTTGTGGGCGTCACGGCGGGGGTCTCTGGTTCGACGTCGGTGCCGAGGCGCCGGTTGACCTCCGTGGCGATGGCTCCGTGGAGCTTGTAGAGATAGTCACCCGGGCACGCTTTGGCTGCATACCAGCGGTGAACGGTCATATTTTGGCGGCCGATCTGCCCGATCAGGCTCTTGTCGCCTTCCCACAGCAGCCGCTTGATCTTGTTGCGCTTGCAGATGTCGGTCACGAGATCCAGCAGGGCCGCGTATGCCTGCGCAGAGACGGGCCAGTCTGGGGCACCGCCGCTGTTTGCGACCTCGATGGTGATGGCGCGCTGATCGTTGGCAGCGGACGAGGTGCACCATGAGCGGTATGCCTCGTCCACATACAGGGCGATCCTGCCGTCGCTGCCGACGCCGTAGTTGCTGGACGCCTGCCGGGACGGCGACGCGAACAGGGCGCCACAGGCTTCGACGCTGAGGTTGCCGGCCATACAGTGTATCGAGATCGTGTCGATGTCATGGGTGCGCTTGCCCGAGTGGTTCGGGCTGAGTCTCGTGAAACACACGAGGGGGCTGTTACTCATCGTCGTCGTCCCCCTTTCCGTCTCCGCAGCAGAAGCCGGCAAGGGTGTCCTCGTCCACGACGTCGCCGTCCTCGTCGTAAATGAGCCCGGTCTCCGGGTCGACGTTCAGAACGCCCTCATACGGCAGATCGTCGTCGATCTCCTTGTTGTAGTAGCGCATATTCAGCGCCGGCTTTTCGTTTTTGGGTGCGTTCATGTTGTGGCCTCCTTTTGGACAAGAGGGGCGAGCCGTTGCCGGCCCGCCCCTCGTTCTGTATTACTCGATCAGAATGGTCGAGGCGTTGAGCTGGTTTACTGCCGCCTCGATGGCGTTGCTCACACTGGCCTCGTCGAACTCGACCCCCTGAGACTTCAGGAAGGCGATGACGTACCGCTTCTTCTCCTCGCCGCGCCCGGGGCCGTTGTAGACCTGCTCCGCAGCGGAGACGGCGATCTTGACCCACGCGACGAACTGCTTGCGCTGCTCGTTGGTGGTCTTGCTCTTGATCCACGGGATCAGGTAGACGCTGACGACCGCAGCGATCAGAGCGATCGCGGCGTTGGCGACGGGGGTGATGTCGATGGTGTTCATGGTGTTGTCCTCCTTGTGTTAGTAAATGGCGTGGATCCCCTGCTCGGTCAGGAGATCCTTCTGCTTGTGCTTGGTTTCTTCTGCATACTCGAGGGCCGCCTTCATATCCCCGTTACAGTGGGCGTCGGGGATCCTCTGGACTGCGCGCGCCGTAGCTTCACCGAGCGCGATGGCGGCGTTTACCCCTTGGACCGTGACGATCATGAGGCTCTCGCGGGCCTTTTCCCGCTCCTCGTCCTCTTTCCGTCGGGCGGCAGCCTCGTCGGCCTCGGCCTTTCTGGCTTCCTCCGCTTTGCGCTCCCGCTCCTTATCCCTCTTTGTGATGTTGCGCTCAAGGAGCCAGAAGGCGAAGGCCGTCACGGCCGTCGGGACTCCCATGAGCACAAGGAGCGCTGTGACGTCTATTTGGATCATGTTCTCACCTCATTCCTTCGCCTTGGCCCACCCGTAGACGCCGGGCTGCCAGACGTTATTGTCGGCCGTGCTGATCCAGTGCTTGCCGCCGTGCGTCACCTTGTCGCCTGTCTGGTAGGCGTCATGGGCGCCGACCGGCTGGCTCCACTCCGGCCACTCCTCAGCGGGGTCGCTGATGGAGACCCACAGGCTGACGGCAGCGCCGGGGGCCCAGTCCTCCTGTGAGGTGTGGTCACTCAGGCAGCGGTACAGCTTGCCCTCGTGCTCCCGGATCTGCCCGACCTTATACTCGACCGGGTAGGCCCATCTCGCGAATTGAATGGCGTGCTCCGCTGCCGTGACGTCGTCGATCTGGCCGGCTTCGGCCATGGTGACGAAGGCGATGGCAGCGACGGCAGCGAGGTCCTCGGCCCGCCGCTCCTGCTCATTGGCAGCTTTGACGCTGTCCTCTCTGTGCTTTATCATCCGAAGTTCCCCCCGATCTGTGTGATGTAGCACGTCTCGGTCGCCGTGCCCTTGTCGACCGTCACCCGAAGGGCGACGCCCCACCGGCTCGCGGTCTTGGCCTTATTGGTGAAAAAGTGCTTTTGACCGAGCTGGACCTTCTGCGTGATGTCCTCCCACGTCGGCGCGGCGTCGTTGCCGTTGTTGCAGATCTCGATCGTCAGCGTGGCGCCGGCGGGAATGTTCCCCTTCATGTTGACGATGGCCTTGGTGGGCATATCGTCGGCCGTGAGGACGGAGGTGGTGAAGGAGATCCCGGTGACGGCCTTTGTGAAGGTGATGGTCCGGGTGGCCGTGCCGCCGTTGCCGTCGTCGGCCGTGACCTTCCACGTGTGGGATCCGTTGAGGACCTTCTGCCAGTCGGCGGCGCTGAAATTGAGGGTGTAGTTTGTGCCGAGCGTCGCATTAAACGACTTCTTCAGGACGTTGTCAAGGTAGACCTTGACTGCCACAGTGTCACCGTCGGCGTCCGTGACGTTGTAGGTGGTGGACGGCCCAGAGTTCGAGAAGCTGCCGAGGTCTCGGTCGGAGCCGCTGATCACCGGCGCCCGGTTATTGTGGACGGTCCGGGTGTCGCTTGTGCGGTACCCGCTATGTGCACCGGCGGCGTCGTAGGCTCTCACTCGGTAGGCCACAGACGTCCACCCGAAGGTGATGGTGTCCGTGTAGCTCCTCGCGGTGCCGGCGTAAATCTGCGTCCAGCTCCCGCCGTTGACGCTCCGCTCGAGCTTATAGCCGGAGAGGTTGCCGTCGGTGTCGGTGGAGGCTCCCCACGAGATCGCCAGCGACTCGCCGCCCTCGACGGTTGTGGGGACGGTGATGGACGACGGGACCGTGGGGGCCGTGTTATAGATCACCGTGTAGCAGCCGTCGGAGTCCTTGGAGTCAGAGATCAAGAGATCAGAGGACAGATTAAAAGCGGGACGAAGGCCGATGCTGCCGATGTAGGCGAAGTTGTTGAACAGAGTGCCGTCAGAGTCGACGTAGCGCACGCCGTACGAGATCGACGCGTATGCGTCCCGCAGCCACCAGTACCACGCCTTCGACGCTGCGAGGCTGCTGCTGGTGTAGGTGGAGTTGCTGACGGCCTGCGCGGTCGGGTATGCGATCCGATTGGCGGCCGTGTTGAACAGGGAGAGCAGCGAGCCGCAGGTGTGGTCGCCGGACAGGCCGACCTCTGTGCAGCTCAGGTTGAAAATCTTGCAGGTGTCCGTCTCTGTGCCGCCCCCGTCGACGCTTGCCTTGCCGACGGTGATGGTGGTGTTGAGCAGCGCGGCCCGCTCGTCGGCCGTGAAGCCGTTGAGGAAGCCAGCGAGCGCAGCGTATGGGTTGTAGGAGACCACAGAGGTCGAGTCGGGGGACTTGTCTGCGGAGTGCTGTGCGGTGTACCACGCGCCCGCAGCGGCGGCACTGTTGAGCCATTGGCGAATATTCGAGTAGATCCACCTGTTGTTGCCGTAGCTCCTGCGGTTGCTGTCGCTGTTGGCCGACTCCTTCGCGTCTGCCGCCATGATCTTGATGATCTTCTCGGCGACGAAGGTGACGGAGTTCGCCGGGTACCCGGTGTGGCCTTTGTCGGCCACGATCCAGACGAGGGGCTGCCCGTAAAGCGTGCCGAACTTGATCTTGTCGCCCACGGCCAGCGTGCTCATTTTTTTAGACATTGGCGTCAGCTCCTTTCTGCTGAGGTTGTAGTTCAGGGAAAAGGGCATAAAAGAGGGCGTCGGTGTTTTGTACCAGCCGGTGCGTGTTTCCGTGGGACGCGTGCCCCTTCCAGCTCTCATAGGAGGCTTTAACTTGCAGGAGGCTCATGCGTCTCTCGTCCACCAGCCGCCGGTACTTCTTCAGCCGGCGCCTCATGTTGTTCTTGCTGTCGTCCCTGATCTTTCTGATTACCTTGCCCGTCGGGGTGAGGTATGTGTGGAAGCCCAAAAAGTCGAGCCCCTGTGCCAGTGGGAAGATCTGCGTTTTCTGGTTTAATCGCAGCCCCAGCGGCTCGATGAACTCCTCGATCCTCGCCAGCCACGCCTCAAGCTGGCGCTTGTCCTCGTGAATGATGTAAAAATCGTCCATATAGCGCCCGTAGAACTTGGCGCCGAGCTCGTCCTTCACCAGATGGTCGAGCCCGTCGAGGTTCAAGAGAGCGAGGAGTTGGCTGGTCTGGAAGCCGATCGGGAGCCCCGGATCTGGCGCCATGTCGATAAACTGACAGAGCAGCCAGTCGCAGAACTCAGCGACGTCGGCGTCAGGCAGCCGCTTCCTGAACTTCTTGCGGGCCATTTCTTTCAATGGCTCGTGGAGAATGGAGTAAAAATACTTTGAAAAATCGCCCTTGAGGACGTAGCCCTTGTGGTAGCCTCCCTCATGGGCTGGCAGGGGCGCGAGACCCTGCTCTCGGCGGGCCTTGTCGGCGGCCGCCTTCCTCGAAAAATAATAATGACGCATGAAGCCCTTGAGCCTGTCGAGGGCGTCGTGCGTCCCTTTCCCGACCTGCGACGCGTAGTTATCGCGCACGAAGGACGGGGTAAAACATGGCTGCATAGCGTTGTCGCATAGGCTGTGCTGCACCACTTTGTCGACGAAGGCGTTGGCGATGACGATCCGCTCCTTCGGCTCGTAGACCTTGAAGGTATAGGTCGGTGACGGCCTGAAGGTGCGGGCGTCGAGGCTTCTGCCCAGCGCGACGGTATTTTCGAGGGCGTTGAGCCCATACCGCAGAGCGGTCGGGCTGTGCCATTTCTGGCGTCTGGTTTTTCGGTATGCCACGTACAGGCTGTTGAAGTCTGTGACGATATTGCTCATAAATGACCTCCCCGTCGTGTGTAACCTCAGCCGCGCTTTGGCGTGCGCCGCTTCTGGTATCGCCGCAGCCGCCCCGGAGGGCGCTGCGTGCCGTTGATTGGTCAGATCCCCGGCGCGGTCTCGTGTTTAGCTTCGCCAGCCGTGGGACATACCACGGGCCGGCTCCACTGGGACGGTCCCTCCTTTGGTGGGGGTGTTCTGCTTTCGGTTTTCACTTACTCGGTCGCGCTAATTCCCCCAAAGCGGGACGAAGGCCGTTGTTGCCGTTGTAGGCGTTGTTGTTGTTCAGAGTGCCGTCAGAGTTGACGTTGCGCACGTTGTACGAGTTCGACGCGTGACAGGGGCCGCCCCATGGCCGGATCAGTGCCGGCCGTCTGATTTTGGCGCCGTTCCCGGCGCCCGTTTCATGTCTGACTTATACCATGCCGCCGCCATGTTTCTCACGTCGGAGGCCATTGTCGACCAGTAGGC
>CAZAWC010000124.1:0-7097 GCA_964488595.1 uncultured Staphylococcus sp.
TTTTCTCGCTCAATTGTCCCGCTGCTGGGCGGGGTGGTAAAATAATCGGGGAGGGGCGTGCGTTATCCTTATATATGGATGCCCGATCTTCACAACCGTTGCTGAGTGTGATAGTGCCGGTCTATAAGACTGAGCGTTATCTCGATGAGTGTGTGCGCTCTATCCTCACACAGTCGCTGACGGACATGGAGGTGATACTGGTCGACGATGAGTCGCCTGACGGTGCGCCGGCCATGTGTGACGCCTACGCGGCTGAGGACAGCAGGGTGAAGGTGATCCACAAGCGCAACGCCGGCCTCGGGCATGCCCGCAACACGGGGATAGACTATGCCACGGGCAGGTATGTGACGTTTGTCGACTCGGACGACATCCTCGACCCCGCTACCTTTGCCACGGCTGTCAGCCTGATGGAGGAGCACGGGGCAGACATGGTGAGATATGCCTGCAACCGATTTGTGGACGGGGGCGGAAGTGGCCCCGAGAGCTATGACAAGGCCCCTGTGATCTTTGACACGCCCGACCAGCTCCGCTCGCTCGCCCTGTGCATCTTCGACATCCCCACTCCCGACCACAATGTCTATGACCTCGGCGGATCGTCGTGCATGGCCGTGTACCGCATGGACATAATACGCCGCTTTGCCCTGAGATTCGAGAACGAGAGGGAGTATCTTAGCGAGGACTATCTCTTCAACTTCGACTACTACCGCCACTCGGAGAAGGTGGTGTGGATCCCCCGCACATATTATCACTATCGCATCACTCCGGGCAGCCTCACCCGCAAGGTGGACCTCAACGTGATGGCGAGGGTGGAGAAATACTGCCGCTATGTCTCGGCCAAATTCAAGGCCCGGGATTTCACCCCCGACGAGCAGCACTATGCCACGGGATTCTACATCCGCGCCCTGCGTGCCAACATGAAATTCGTGTTTCTCTCGCCCGACCTCACCATGGCGCAGAAGCGTCGGTGGTTTCAGGAGCGCACGGCCGACCCTTATTTCCGCGAGCGATGTGCCACCTATCCGTGGCGCGGACTCCCCATCAAGCAGAGAGTGCTGTTCAGCACGGTGTTCAATCGCCGTTTCTATGCCTCGTATGCGCTGATAGTGGGATTCTCCAAGTTGCGCAAAGACAAACTCAAGTGAGCCCATCCCCCTCACGCACCCACCGCACGGCCCCATGAAGATCTTCTACTACTTTCTCGAGTATCCCACTCCGATGTACCGCTGGCAGCGCGACAATCTCATCGACGAGCTGGAGCGCGCCGGCCACACGGTGGTGACGTTCAACCCGGCCGACTACCGCACCACGGCCGAGGCCAACGAGGCCGCCCTGCGCGCCATCCGCTCGGGCCGGGGATGGGATCTCTTCATGACGTGCGACGATCAGGACATCATCTATCCCGACACCGTGGCCCGCATTCGCGAGGCGGGCATCCCCACCCTGCTCATAGCATGGGACAATCTCGAGCTCCCCTACAAGCAGCAGCGCATAGCCCCGCTCTTTGACGCCGTGTGGCTCACCTCGGACGAGACTCGCTATCTGTTCGAGCGCTGGGGGTGTCGCGGGGTGATCTTCCTCCCCTACGCCGCCAACCCGTTCACCTACGCACCCGTCGCCGGGGCAGAGACGGTGAGGAGCGTGGGCTTCATAGGCTCGCCCTATGGCAGTCGCACCAACAAGCTCAACGACCTCACCGCGGCCGGAGTGGCGTGTGACGTCTACTCGGACGCCCTCGTCCGCAAAGGCTACAACAGCTCCGTCAAAGGGGGGCGCAAGCGATTTGACCCGCTCGACATCGCCGTCAAAGCCTCCCGCTATCTGCGCTTTCCCATCGGCAGGCGCGTGCTCGCGTCGACCCTCATCAACAAGCTGCACCGCGGCTCGCCGCTCGACACCGCCACCCCTCTGCTGCGTGGCCACGCCTCCGTGCCCTTTGCCGAAATGTGTCGCCTCTACTCGGCCCACACCCTCTCGCTCAACATCACCGAGCTGCGCGACACCTATGTGCTCGCCAACCCCATCCCCAAGCTGCATCTGCGCACATTTGAGATCCCTATGAGCGGCGGCCTGCAGTTCACCTCGCGCACCCCCGAGATAGAGCGATACTTCGACGACGGGCGCGAGATAGTCCTCTACTCCTCGCGCGAGGAGATGGCCGACAAAGCCCGCTACTACCTTGACCCGCGCCGCGACAGCGAAGTGGCGCGCATGAAAGCCGCCGCCCGCCTCCGCGCCGCCCGCGACCACACATGGATGGCCCGCTTCGACACCATCTTCCGCACCATGTCCCTACCCCGCTGATCCGCAATAGTTTGCTACACTTGCGATTCAAAGCCTAAAGATGGTGAAGACAGCAACAACAATAGACCAGCAAATCAACCTTCTGGAATCAAGTAGTTACATTCACAAGCTATATGCATACCATCCGACAAGTCCGCAACGCATGCGCCCACGGTCAACTGCTGTTTGACTTCAAACTTCCTCAGGCCATCCGTCGTGGACCCGCCGGCTCTACACCCTCGGAGAGAAACAACATTATAGGCGCACTCAGAGTCATCAAGTACATCATGGGGACGATTTCGAAAAATCGAGCATCAGAAATGGGAGAGGATCTAAAAAGACACTATAAACGGCTCTGCAAAGACTCGCCAATAGTCAAACCGTTTATTCCTGATTTTTCCTCTATCTAAGTCAATTGCAACAAGATTTCTTTCTTAAAATTTTGTCAGTTAAGCTAAAAGTATTATCTTTGCAATCTCAAAAGTGCTTCCGGAGACTTCGTCGCTCCCTTAGCACTATAAAAAAAAGCAAAGTCGAGACTACCACTTAGTCGGGTAGTCTCGCTCTTTTTTTCTATGATTCTTTATTACTGAAAATTTTGCATTTGCACGTCAGGTTTTGTAAATTTGCGTGCCAAATCAGCGCACCGACGTAATGAAGATTTTTACCACCGAACATATCCGCGCCATCGACCGCGCCACCATCGAGGACGAGGGGGTGAGCTCGTCCGAGCTCATACACCGCGCCGCCGAGGGTATCGCCGAGGTAATCCTCAAGCGGTTCAGCCCCTCACGACCCACTGTGATATTTGCCGGCCCGGGCAACAACGGCGCCGACGCCCTGCTCGTGGCCAAGCTCCTCATCGAGGCCGGGTTCAGGCCACACGTGCTGCTGTTCAACTTCAACGGCAATTCCCTGTCGCGCGACTGCAACGCAGCCTATCGCGAACTCCTCACCGTTGGGCTCCCCTTTGACCTCACCGAGATACGCGACCGCGCCGAGATCCCCCTCCTCACCCCGGCCCATCTCGTCATCGACGGCCTTTTCGGCACCGGTCTGCGCGACCCCCTCTCGGGCGGCTTCACCATGCTGGCCCGCACCATCTCTGAGAGCGGCGCCACGGTGGTGGCCATCGACGTGCCCTCGGGGATGTTCAGCGACTGGAACGCCCGCATCATAGCGCGCAATGTGGTCCACGCCGACCTCACGCTCTGCATCCAGTTTCCGCGCCTGTCATTCTTCCTTGCCGACAACGACCGTCTCGTGGGCGAGTGGCAGGTCATCGACATAGGGCTCAGCCGCAAGGCTATCGAGGAGACCCCGGCCAAGTTCTACTATGTGGAGCGCGAGGATATTCAGGCCGTGCTCCGTCCGCGCGGACGCTTCACCTCGAAGGCCGACTACGGACAGGCCCTGCTCCTCGCCGGCAGCTATGGCATGATGGGAGCCGCCGTGATGGCCGCCATGGGTGCCCTGCGCAGCGGCGTGGGCAAGCTCACGGTCCACTCCCCGAGGCTCGGATTCCAGACCATGCAGACACGTGTGCCCGAGGCCCTCTTTTCGGCCGACAAAGACGAGATCGTCATCTCCGACATGATACCGCGGTTCACCTACAACGCCGTCGGTGTCGGGCCCGGCATCGGCACCAACGACGCCACCCGCGGCGCCTTCGAGACTCTGGTCAAGACCATGAAGCGCCCGTTGGTCATCGACGCCGACGGCCTCAACATCCTTGCCCGCACACCGCTGCTGTTCGACCATCTCCCCCCGGGCACCATCCTCACCCCCCATGCCGGAGAGTTTGACCGCATGTTTGGCGCGCAGAGCTCGGCCGAGGCCCGTCTGCTCAAGGCCCTCGAGATGTCGCGCAAGCTCAAGTGCATCATCGTGCTCAAGGGACACTACACCGCGACGGTGCGCCCCGACGGCAAAGTGTTCTTCAACTCCACCGGCACCCCCGCCATGGCCACAGCCGGGAGCGGCGATGTGCTCACGGGCATCATCACCTCGCTCCTCGCCCAAGGCTACAAGCCCGAGGTGGCAGCCATAGCGGGTGTCTATATCCACGGCCTCGCGGGCGAGCTCGCAGCCGCCGAGCAGGGCACATATGGCGTCACCGGCACCGATATAGCCGACCACACCGGGCGCGCCCTCCGCTCGCTCGGCCTCTGACACCCGGCCGCCCCTCTCTCCTCTCTCCGTCCCTATCCCCTCATCAACCGCAAGCATACCCCTCATCACCGATCATGAAACATCTCGGTTCACTTCTCCTCCTGACGCTGGTCATCTCCATGGCCGCTCAGGCCCAGACCACACAGAAGCTCACGGCCACCAAGGCCAGCGAATACGGACTCATCTACAACCTCCCCCACACCGCGCTCGAGGTGACCATAGCCGCCGAAAAGACGGTGCGCACCCCCGGCGAGTTTTGCAAATATGCCGTGAAATACCTCAACACCACCCCCATCCTCACCCCCTCGGTGAGCTATCGGGTGACGGGCGCCGCCATCGTGCCGGTGGCTGTCCCCGACAAGGAGGAGGAGTATCTGGTCACCCTCAAGGGTGGCAACGGCACATTCATCATGGTCTCGGCCGAGGGATTCCCGGTGAGCATCAACGACGCCGCCTATGATCCCGCGCCCGACGCCACCCCGCTGCCTACGGCAGTAGCCCCGGTGCCCACCGTGCTCGACTCGCCTGAGGCCCGTCAGGCCGTGACGCCCGAGATGCTGCAGAGCCGATCGTCGGCCAAGCGAGCCGAGCTGGCCGCTGCCAAGATCTACGAGCTGCGCAACGTGCGCAACGAGATAATCTCCGGGCAGGCCGATGCCATGCCCGCCGACGGCGCCGCCATGCAGACAGCCCTCGCCCGCATCGACCGTCAGGAGGAAGCCCTCACCGCCATGTTTCTCGGCACAGAGCAACGATCCACCGAGGTGCGCACCTACACCGTGACCATCCCCGACGACCCCGCTGCAGCGGGCCGCTCCGTCGTGGCCCGTCTCTCGGCCACAGCAGGGCTGGTGTCGGCCGACGACCTCTCGGGCGCCCCCATCTACATCACCGTGCGCCCCACGGCCACCGGCTCCCTCCCCGTCAACGAGAAGGGGGTCACCAAGACATTCCCCAAGGGAGGCATAGCCTACCGCATCCCCGGACAGGCCGAGATCACTCTCAGCTATGACGGCTCGGAGATAGCCGCCCGCACGGTCGACGTGGCACAGTATGGCCCCGTTTTCGGCCTCGACCCCTCGCTGTTCACCGCCCGCAAGCAGCCCTCCTATCTCCACTTCAACCCCCTCACCGGCGCCGTGCGCGAACTCGGCACCCTCGACGACTGACCACACTCCATCCCGCACCGCGCCCTATGCAACGTCTCGACAAGGACCTCGTGGCCGATCCTTCGATCTACAATCTGCTGCTGCGTCTCGGCCCCACGCAGCTCGACGCAGCCATCTATAGCGTGGTCAGCGACAACTCGTTTCTCCACCGCTCATATCCGCTCCGCTCACCCGGACGCACCCCCGCCTCCATGCTCGAGGAGGCTGTCTATGACAATCCCCTGCTGCTGGCCGACTTCAGGCGCGTCTATTGCATCGTCGAGACCCCGCGGGTGATGATGATACCCTCGCCCCTGCCCGACAGTCCAGAGGATGCCGATATCCCGCGCAGGCTCTTCGCCATGCAGTGGCCCGACTTCGACGGCGACGTGCGCGTCAGCCCGGACGGCACCACCAACTCGTCCGTGGTGTGGGGGCTGGACCGCGACACAGCCCGATTTCTCGCGCGCACCTTCACCCCCGACCTTCGGCTCGACGCCCACCTCACCCCGCTGGTGCGCTACTTCGCCGCCCGTCCCGGACGCGGCAACTCGGCCCGCGCCATCGCCAACCTCCGGCAGGGCTCCATGGACCTCATCGTGCTGCGCGGCACGCGGCTGCTCATGGCCAACACATTCGCCTTCCGCACCCCCGACGATGCCCGCTACTACATCCTCGCATCCATGCAGAGTCTCGGGCTCGACCCTCACCTCGACGAGCTGCTGCTGGCCGGCTCACAGACCCTGCGCGAACAGCTCTCGCCCATGCTCCGCGAGTATGTGGCCCGTGTGATGCCCGTCATCTTTCCCCCGCAGATGTTCAAGGCAGGCATGGAAGCCCTCGGAGCACCGTTTGACATGATAGTGACACCCCTATGCGAATAATCCGTGGCAAATACGGACGCCGCCGCTTCGACGTCCCCACCAACATCACCGCGCGTCCCACCACCGACTTCGCGCGCGAGAATATATTTAATGTCATCGAGAACCTCGTCGACATCGAGGGCACCCGCTGTCTCGACCTCTTTGCCGGCACCGGGGCCGTATCGTTCGAATTTCTCTCGCGTGGAGCCGCCTCCGTCACCGCCGTAGAGAAAGCCGCCACACAGGTCAGATTCATCGAGAAGGTAGCCGCTCTGCTCCGCGACACCAACCTGCGGCTGGTGCGCACCGACGCCGTGCGCTACATCCGCGACGCCGGAGCCGGCCCGTTTGACATCATCTTCGCCGATCCTCCCTACGACATGCCCGGATTTGCCGAGATTCCCCCCGCCGTGCTCGCCTCGCCCACCCTCCTCGCCCCCGGGAGCCTATTCGTCATGGAACACTCGCGTGCCCACGACTTCTCGTCTCTCCCCGGCTTCATCAGCCACCGCACCTACGGGTCGGTCAACTTCTCCATCTTCGCCCGCTGACTTCCCATCACGTCAGCCGCTCAATAAAGACTCCGGGGCGGGTGCTGTCAGTCTCAGCATCCGCCCCGGAGGGTTTTGGGTGG
>CAZAWC010000125.1:0-7038 GCA_964488595.1 uncultured Staphylococcus sp.
TGGTCCGGCATCCAATACTGCACCATCCGCTTCAAGGAGATACTGAATGCTGAATTCGGGTTTTACGTTGACCTGTTCAACAATGGAGCATCCACTCCTTCCAATGAGGTGCCCGCAGGCAAATGGTTTTCAGAGTCGAGAGTGATCGGCGGCAGGATGTCTGGTGTCAACGGCATCTATTTCTTGAGGCCGTACCCTAAAATCATGATTAAGCCCGAAGGCCAAGATCAAGATCAAAACAACGAAGATCCGTATTTTTCCAAATACGCCGAGAGCATGAATGGCTTGTTGTTCGAGGATATCACGTTTGAGGAGATCTCGGGCACTCCTCTGTTCATCAGCCACATCAGCTCATCAAAGTTCCTCAATCTCACATTCGGCAAAGGGCTGCCCGGCACGGAGGATAATGGCTGGGATCAGAGCAAGGAATGGATCTATCTCAACTATGTCTCCTATCTCATCATCTCTGTCCAAGATCCGTTGGATCCCATGCGAATACTCCTCGGCGATAATATCAGTAGCGTGATATTTGATGCATACATCATTGACAGTTTTGACAACTCTGCCAACACCGTCTACCGCTTCGATCGACTCTCCATCAAGCCTCTCACTGTAAAGACCATCGAAGCCGGGAAAGTGAAATATATGTATCCGCCACAGATGACAGCCACGTCGTCGGTACAGCCTTACAATATGGCCCAAACGCTTGAATCTGACAAATCTCCGATTAAGGATCTCAACCGCCCCCTTACCATCAAGGATCTTCTTCCCCTCAACGAGGTTAACTATCTCGACGATGTTAAAGGCGACAAGATAAGCAAATTCAATATCTTGCCCCGAACGCTCAACCTCATCATCAAAGAGGGTGATCAAGTCGTGATTGACCTCTCGGGATTGAGCATATTCGCGCCCTGCATGATTGATGTCTATGCTATGATAGCCCGCCGTGGAAGCCTCGTTTTCACCACCTCCCAATCACCCTCGCAGATCAAGGTCCTTGACAACGGCGAAGTGACCACCGGAAAAACGGCCTCATTCACTGAGACGGGCATCTACAGGCTCACTTTTGATTCTGACTGGGACATAGTCATTTCCAAGGTGACCCTCTGAGGCCCCTGACCGCACTCTGATAATTCACTCCCACACATTGTTTCACTTAACCCATACCTATCTATGAACAATCTGTTTCATCGCTACCTAACGGTGCTGATGGCCATACTGCTGACGACTATCGGCGCGTCGGCCTACAACTTCGAATCGGATGGCCTTTACTATAATTTCTACCTTGGCGGTGTCGAGGTGACATATGGCCCGAAAAAATATACCGGCGACATAAGGATACCCACCACAGTGACACACAACTACATAGAATATAGTGTGATCCATATTGGGGAAAAGGCATTCTATGATTGCCAATCTCTGAATTCCGTAATATTTGAAGGCCCAATAAAATTGGTAGGAAGTTACACCACACCTTCCGTAAGCGATCATGCTTTTGAGGGCTGTACCTCCCTTACCTCAGTCTCACTCCCCCATAATCTCCATGGTCTAAGTAAAGATGCTTTCAAAGGATGCACGTCATTACTCACAATTGAGTTACCCACGGCCCTCTCATATATAGATAGCGGTGCTTTCGAAGAATGCACATCCCTAATCTCAGTGATAATCCCGAGTAAAACTTATCACTTGGGGGCAAGAGCGTTCGCCAACTGTACAGCTCTCAAGTCGTGTGTCATTAACGGCAATCTTCGCGAAATCAATTCCGAGAGTTTCTTGAATTGCCATGCGCTAACCTCCATCAATCTGCCTGAAAGTGTCGAAACAATTGCATCCAATGCTTTCAATAGTACGTCAATTCAAGAGATCAAACTCCCTTCATCATTGAGGTCAATTGACAACGCTGCATTCCAAAATACTCCGCTCAAAAAAATCGAGATTCCTTCCTCAGTGACTGGTATAGGCAGCTATGCATTTGCAAGTACTCTGATAACACAAATAGAAATTCCATCCTCTGTCAAGACTTTACTCCGGGGAATCTTCTCTAATTGTATTTTTCTCAACGATGTTACTCTAAACTGCAAACTGGAGGATAACTCGGCAATGTGTAATAGCAATTTATCAAGTTCATTTCCGATGTTCTATGGAAGCAAGGAACTTGGGACCGTCAGGTTAAATGGTAATATTGCAAATATCCCTCCAGAATTTTTCAACAATGTAAAAATTCGTGATCTGTATTTTGGTCTTAATTTGCAAGTTATCTCAGAAGAAGCATTTTTAAAAACGGAAATCGAAAGTATCTATTTCCAGAGTCCATACCCACCAAAAATCAAACGTGCACCGGGAGGCTATCGACCAAATCCTATTGACGCATATGTCAGTGCGCACATTCCTGCGGGCTCTAAAGAGGCTTTCCTCAACTCTGAGCTTTCAGCCATCTTTAAAAACATCACGTACATTGACGATCTTCCTATGCCCGAAGAAAGCGCCATTGACCAGATCGTGGCTGACGGCGGCACGGAGATCACGGTGACAGACGGGCGGATTATAGCCGAAGGGATCGTGGAGGTTTATGCCACAGACGGGCGCCTCGTGGCGCGCGGCATTGCAAACGAGCTCCCCACCCTCAAGTCGGCCCTCTATATAGTCCGCACTCCCGCAGCAGCCAAGAAGATCATGGTGCGTTAATCCACACTCATTACACACTAACACCTCCCGGCCCTAAGGATCGGCCATCGGACCGGGAGGTGCACTTTTCTCAATCTCTAATTTACCAAATCCATCTATCAGTATGGCACAAATAACCCTGACAAAATTAAATATTTACGACTCACTCATTTCTCTTAAACCGACGTACTTCGTGATAGAGGATGTAGTGGAACTTGATGAAGATATTGTATTCCCAAAAGGATCTGTTTTGGATTTCAGGGGTGGTGGATTTAAGTCGGACACAGAGAAAATAATCCGTCATGTTGTCTTAAACGGGAGCACTGTCCGTGCAGCCTCCTATTGCATTTTTAATAAGGATATTTCTGTCTCGGGATTCGGCAACTCTTTCATTAAGTCAGAGTGGTTTAAAGATGCAGCCTCTGATGAGCATGATGCGATCAACCGAAGCCTCACAGCTGCTAACGGAGTCCCTGTCCATCTTGAGGGACGCACATACGAACTCACAGCCCCTATAAGGTTTCCCGAGTGTAAATTTCATCAAACCCTTATCTCCCCAGGGACTCTTTTAATCCACAACGACCTTACAGCCATAGAAGTAAACCAAAGTCACATCACTCTGGACATCAATAGAATACAATTTTCGGTTGATGATACCACAAAAAGGCCGGAGGGCATCGACCCAAATATACCGCTGAGGTTCGGTACGGGAATCCTATTGACCGACAGTGCCAGCTATGTAGACATAAATGTGAACATCATCTCCGGATTGCACAAGAGTATCGCTGTCATTCCCGGAATCGTTTGGAACACGAAAGAATCTTCTCCCATACAGTTCTGTACGATCAGGTTCAAAATGATCCAGTACACAACTTATTGTTTCTATGTCGACATTTTTTCAAAGAGTGGCTTGCCCGCAGGCAGTGCATTAGGCACCCGTTTTTCGGATTCGAGGGTGATCGGAGGCAGGATGATGGGAGAGAACGCCATCTATTTCGTAAATCCGGATAAAAACGGATCCGGCGAGACTTATCCCGATCATTCGGAGAGCATCACCCGACTGCTGTTTGAGAATATCGGTCTCGAGGACCTCACCGGCATCCCGATGTATATCAACCATGTGAGCTCGTCAAAGTTCCTGAATCTGCGGCATGCCGAGTCGCTGCCGGGCATGAGGGATGGGAAATGGAATCACAGCGTAAAATGGTTTATCCTCAACCATGTCTCAGGCGTCACCATCTCGTCCAAAGGTCTCTTGGATCCCATGCGCATTGATGCCCGAAAGGATGTGCGCAATGTGATATTTGATGCGTTCGTGTTAGACGATTTCGGATGGTATATCAATCACTATGACCGGGTGGCTATCAATACCGGCATTGATGGAAATCCACAGATGGTGGTGACATCATCGGTGCAGCCATACAATATGGCCAAGACGTTCTCCTACAAAAGAAAGTTGGGTGAAATCGTAAAACTTATCCCGCTCACTATCAATGATCTCTTCCCTCAGGTCGAGCCCCAATCCGGGACACAGGCGATCAAGGTCTTGCCCCGCACGCTCAACATGATCGTCAAGAAAGGTGAGAATATTGATATTGATCTCACGGCAATAGATAGGTTTGGTCAATGTATCATAGACATCTTCGCCACGGTGGAGACGGGGGGATACCTGATGTTCTCGATCTCCAATTATCCTCCCAGGAAGCATATTACAGTAGTGGAGAATGGCTCTGAGTACGACACGGCATCCGTTACATTCATCGAATCTGCCCTCTATCGCCTCACCTTCGATGCCAATTGGAACATAGTCATCACCAAGATCACCCTCTGATCAGCGGCCCACACGCCCTATCTCAATTTGACCCACGGGGTCTCTCCGCTCCCACGCGCGGAGACTCGGACGCCCTAAGCACACACATCTTGCGGGCCCCACTCGCCTAAGCTGCGCTCCGCGTTGCTGCGGCGGGTGGGGTTACGATGATTCGACGTACCCCGCACGCCCATCCCCCGCCACTCAGGATGGCCCCTGAAAGATTTGCAGTTTCGGTTTTTTTTCGTATCTACTGTTTATGAAATTTCAAACTGCGCAAAATTAAAAAAACGCCATCCAAATTTTGATGCTAAAATTTAGAAAAAAATGGACCGGGAATTTAAGTAAAGAGTTATCTTATGATCTCCCCGTGGGTAGTGATGGCACACAGATGGCGGTCGGATGGGGAGTCGCCATAGCTCCAGCTTTCGACGGCGGGGAGGTGGGGAAATTCGGCCTCTACCCTCCTTGCTTTCTCCTTGCCGTGACAATTAGGGGTGCGGAATCGCCCTGTTATCTTGCCGGAAGGATCAAATTCTATCTCGGTCCCCAAGACCATGTCTACCCCCATGTCTTCTGCCCACGGACGCACCCAGTCTGCAACACTCGCCGTGACGATGACCGTCTTATGGCCTGCGGCTTGGTGAGCCTTAAGCCGATCGCACATCCTATCGTTGAGATAGCCGTTGGCGATACGCACGAATCCACGACATTTCTCATGCCATTTCTTAGAATCCATCCCTGAATAGAGGAGTCTGAAAAGCCTCTCCTTGGCCCGGCCCCCGGTGATGATACCCAGTTTCCACAGCACAATCCACGGCGAGGCGAGCAAGAGTGCTGTGAGAAATCTACGCCGCCCCACAGTATATCGGGCGAAGAGGATAAAGCTGTCGGCCGTCAACAGCGTGCCGTCAAAGTCAAAGAAAGCCACCGAGGGGCTGGCGGCCGTGAGACTGCCGGACATATCTCAAAGATAAATAATCAGGAAAAAGGTGATGAGCCAACACAGGATGGTGACCTGTATGAATCGGTCTTTCATCAGGAATTCCGTGGGGCTGCCGCTGCGGCCTTCGACTATGGTCACCTGCAGATACCTCAGGATTCCCGCCAACACAAACACGGAGGAGACGAAGATATACTCGCTCCCCAATCTCGCCTCCACCTCGGGCGAGAGTGTGTACATGATGTATGACATCAATGTCACCGCCGCTATGATCCCGAGCGTCTGATTGAGAAATGGGAGGTTATAGCCCACTATATTCTTGCGGACCACAACGCCGGTCTTTTCCATAATCACGACATCGTCCCTGCGCTTGGCAAACGACAGGAACAGCGCGAGGAGGAAGGTCATGCAGATGAGCCACGGAGACACCCATATGCCGCATGCGAAGCCGCCAGCCAAGACCCTCAGCACAAACCCGATGGAGACGATAAAAACATCAATCACGGCTATCCGCTTGAGCCGCAAGCAATAAAGGATGTTCAGGATCAGATAGACGACAAGACACCACAGGACATCGCCGTTACCACCAAGGCCGAGCCAGCACAGCGAGAGACCGGCGACGATCATCAGAGCCATGACACACCATGCCGTGGGGACAGACACCGCACCCGACGCCACCGGCCTCATTCTTTTGGTGGGATGGGCACGGTCGGCGTCGGCATCACGGATGTCATTGAGACAATATATCCCGCTCGCTACCAAAGAGAAGGCACAAAATATGGTCACGCTCTGCATCCACATGTCCGGGCATAGAAGATGGCCTGAGAAGAACATGGGCAGAAAGACAAACAGATTCTTGGACCACTGCAGCGGCCTGAGCAGGCGGAATATCGACGAAAAATCCATGAGGATGAATCCGTGGGGATCTCAACGGTCCTTATACATCTCCTGATAATATTTCTCGTAGGCTCCCGAAGTGATGTTGTCCATCCAGTCCTGATGGTCGAGATACCAGCGGACGGTCTTCTCGATACCCTCCTCAAACTGTAGCGAGGGCTCCCATCCGAGCTCGCTCTGCAGCTTGCGCGAGTCGATGGCATAGCGCATGTCGTGGCCGAGGCGGTCGGTGACATAGGTGATGAGGTGGTCCGAATGTCCCTCGGGGTTGCCAAGCAGACGATCGACCGTCTTGATGATCACGTGGATGAGGTCGATGTTTTTCCACTCGTTGAAACCACCTATATTATATGTCTCGGCAACCTTGCCTTTGTGGAAAATCAAGTCGATGGCACGGGCATGATCCTCGACGAAGAGCCAGTCGCGGACGTTCTCGCCCTTGCCATAGACGGGCAGCGGTTTGCCCTTGCGGATATTGTTGATAAAGAGCGGAATGAGCTTTTCGGGGAATTGATAGGGGCCATAGTTGTTGGAACAGTTGGTGACCAACGTAGGCATCCCGTAAGTGTCATGATAGGCTCTGACAAAGTGGTCGCTCGACGCCTTGGAAGCCGAATAGGGAGAATGGGGGTTGTATTTCGTAGTCTCGAGGAAAAACTCAGTGCCATAAGCCATGTCGTCCTTGCTCGATGCCCGCGTGGTGAATGGCGCGGGCACGCCCTCG